>JANQGV010000250.1 GCA_028282925.1 Thermodesulfobacteriota bacterium | reverse complement strand
TGTTTGAGCCCCGTTTTTCCGGGGCGAGTTTGTTGACCCGCCGACTGAAATCGTGCCGCGAGGGTATCACGCCTGCTAAGGCGGGACAAGTTGCAGGGCGCCCTTTCTTTTCCCCCTTTTCTTTGGAGCGAGCAAAGAAAAGGGGTAGAAGACGCGTAGCGTCTTATAAACATATTCTCCCGCAATGCCTCTATCACCCGGGGAAACACACGGCATTTCTATGCAAACTGCAAACAAGATTATTCTTGCAATAGACTACGGCACCAAAGCCGTCGGACTGGCGCTCTATTGCCCGGAACGGGACCCCTACCCGCTGCCCTATACCAGTCTCCCCTATAAGGACGACGACACCCTTGTCTACGATCTGCTTGAAGTAATCAAAAGCGAATCCGTTACCACAGTTGTGTTGGGCGTTCCACGCCTTCTTGACGGCAAGGAAACAACCATGACCGAGCGCATCATGACCTTCGGCGACAAGCTTGAGGAGGCCTTGCCCTCGATTCGCCTGGATCGGCATGACGAGTCCCTGTCGACATTCGAAGCCGAAGAGCGCATGAAAAGCTCCCCCCGTTATAACTTCAAAGTAAACAAAAAAGAGATCGACGCTTTGGCAGCTTCAATCATTCTGGAAGAGTACGTCCGGCATAACCCATAAGTACTTCAATAGCTGCACATCAATTCCGGGGCAGCCCGGAGCGTTACGGGTTATGCGCCCCCGGCGGCAAAAAGGTTCCGTTCCCAGCGGACGGCCTGTTCATAATACCGGAAGCACTTTTCCCGTTGCTTAAACTGCCGTGAATGAACGACCCGCCGCCCGTTTTTATACGCTACCCCCAGGGCGGCATGCAGCATTTCATGGTACACCACATACTCGATGTAATACCGGGGAACTTCTTTTCTATCAAGTATGGGATTAATACGTATCATACCGGATGCGGCGGAATAACTGCCAAGTGTCCGTTTTTTTACTGTAGGTCGAGTTGACCGGCGTCCCCAGGTTATTGAACATACAAGTTTCGAATTGAAATAGGCGCCGTTGAGGGCATCGAATATCTCCTGCAGATGCCAGTGGGTTCCGTCGGCCCGGACAGTGTGCTTGGCAGGCCGCGGGGTGGCAAGGGTATGCCTGTTATCGTTGATATAGGATTTCAGATGAGGAGTTTTTACGTTCTTGCGTGCAACAAACGCAGCGATATCCTTGAAAACAGCTTCCGGGGCAGCGAGAAACATACGATGCATACGAACCACGACCGCGTCTTTTTTTATTCTTACCGAAAGCATTGAAACGGCATTGTCGGTTATGGTGATTGAGACCGGCTTTGCCGTCAGGCGGCTCAAATACTGCTCAAGCTGCTTTGTATCGGCGGCAAACTTCAGGGCTGATTGGCGGTAGCTCATGTCTGGTCTTCAAGCTCCTCCCATCGTGCGTACAAGAGCGGCAGTTCCTGCTCTATCAACTCAAACCGCTCTTTCACCTGTGCCACATCCTGGCCGCCCTGCTTGTAGAATGCAGGGTCCGTCATCCGGGAGGAAAGCATCGCCTGTTCGTCTTCCAATTCTTCAATCCTTGCGGGAAGCGCTTCAAGCTCCCGCTGTTCCTTATAGGAAAGCTTGCGTTTGGCAGGTGTTTTTGCCCGCCCTTTTTTTACGGTGGCCTTTGGTTTCGGCGCAGCAGGTTCAGGCTGCACGCCATGCCGTAGCGCATCGTATCCACCCATATATTCGGTCACCCTGCATGTGCCTTCAAAAACAAAGGTACTGGTAACAACGTTGTTGAGAAAAGCGCGGTCGTGACTTACCAGCAGGACCGTACCTGCGTACTGCAGCAGCAATTCTTCCAGCAACTCCAGGGTCTCTACATCAAGGTCATTGGTCGGCTCATCAAGCACCAGCAGGTTCGACGGCCTGGTAAAAAGCCGTGCCAGCAACAGCCGGTTACGCTCACCCCCGGAAAGGCTGTTGACCGGGCTTCTGGCACGTTCCGGAGCAAAAAGAAAATCCTGCAAATATCCGTATACGCTCCTGGTTTTACCGCCGATACTCACGGTGTGGTTTCCCCCGGACACATTTTCAAGCACACTTTTGTTCTCGTCGAGCTGGTCGCGGAGCTGGTCGAAATAGGCGACTTCAAGATGTGTACCCAGCCGCACGTTCCCGGTCCGGGGCCGCACATCGCCCAGCAGCAGCCGGATGAGCGTGGTTTTTCCAACACCGTTTGGGCCGATAATACCCACCCGGTCACCCCGCATGATGATGGCCGAAAAATCCTTCACGACCTCCTTGTCGTCATAGCCAAACGAGGCGTTGACGGCCTTGCACACGATCTTACCACTCATCCCGGCGTCCTCGGCCTGCATCTGCACCGTCCCCTGGCGCACCCTGCGCTCACGCCTTTTTTTGCGCATTTCTTCCAGTTGCCGCACCCGTCCTTCATTACGGGTGCGGCGCGCCTTTATTCCCTGGCGGATCCAGGCTTCTTCCTGGGCAAGTTTTTTATCAAATGTTGCCCGCTGGTTTTCTTCCGTGTCCAGTTCCTCGGCCTTGCGCTTCAGGTACATATCGTAGTCACCCGGCCGGCTTCTAAGCCTTCCCCGATCCAGCTCCACAATCCGGGTTGCAAGCCTCCGCAAAAACATCCGGTCGTGGGTAACAAAAAGAATACTGCCCTCAAAGCGTACCAGAAACTCCTCCATCCACCTGATCGAGGCAATATCAAGATGGTTGGTAGGCTCATCCAGCAGCAGGATATCCGGCTGGGCAACCAGGGCACGTGCCAGAAGCGTCCGCCGTTTGAGTCCGGCCGACAGGGTGCTGAAGGGTGTGTCCTGCACAAGCTCAAGGCGCGTTATCATCGATTCTATTTTCTGCTCGATCTGCCAGCCGCCTTCACTGTCCAATCGCTGCTGGATCTCTCCCAGCCGGGTCATCAGCCCCTGGTCATTCCCGGTTGCCAGTTGTGCACTGAGGGCATGATATTCGGCAACCAATTTTCCCAGTCCGTGCATTCCTTCGGCAACAACATCAAAAACCGTCCCGGGCATCCCGCCCGGAACTTCCTGCTCCAGCACCCCCACGACAAGGCCCTGCCTACGTACAACATTTCCTTCGTCCGGCACCAGTGCTCCGCTGATGATATTGATGAGGCTCGACTTCCCTTCCCCGTTACGGCCCAGCAGGCACAACCGCTCCCCCGGTTCCACAACCAGATCAACCCCGTCCAGGAGCAGAGGACCGCCGAAGCTCAGGCGAATATTTTTCATGTCGATCAGTGCCATGCAGCTATTCCTTTTTGCCTCGTCCCCGGCAAACGCCCAGTGCACACAACTGCTCTGCCGCCGCACCGGCCCAGCCGGCATTTGCCCGTGGATTTGCCGGGCTGGGGTGCAGAATACTCGCGATTCGAACCTGTCCGGATTCAGACATATCCCGGCAGGCCTCCCAGGTACGGTTTTCGGCAAACTTGCCGATACCGATAACCAGTTCCGGTTCAAGCAGCGTTACCATTTTACGCAAATAGCCGTCACATGCTGCAAAGATCGGCTCCCGCTCATGAGCCGGCAGTTTATCCGGTGTGCGGTTCCGGCCGCTTTCCTCCATAAAGACCAGGGGACAATAATTGGCCACAAAAAAATCTTCAAAAAAAGCAGCCGGCTCACCGAAATGTTCTGCGATAGCGCCCCATAAGCGTTTGCCGCTCACCTCACTGCGCGTACAGGCAAAACCTTTTACCGGTCGCTTGGGGTGCTCCCGCTGGGGCTTTTCTATTGTTGCTTCAATTGCCAGCCAGTCCCGCACAAGGGCAACCTCCCCGAACGGAACGCCGGTTTGCACCATACCCCAGGGCCCCGGGTTCATCCCCAAAAAAAGCGCCCGTTTTTTTGAAGCCCCGTAACGAAGCACATAGGCTTCATGGGCTTTGCGGGCATACTCAAGGGGGTTATACACATGGGTTACGGGGAGACCCACGGTAATCGATTCCAGTTCTTTACACAGCTTTCGCCCGGCGGCATTTATTTTTTTCGCAATGGACATAGCATATCCCGACACGTAGTTTGGCGGTTACACATAACTCTATTCATTCTCCGGCCCCACAGTATAACAAAACCACCGGCAAATACAAACAGGCAATAAAAAAAGGAATTCCCTTCTCCGATCAAAGGACTTCGGATGATAGTGATTTTAATTGGACAAAGAGGTACGCTTAACGTACTATTATTACATCATATGCAACTAATTATGCGTTGAGGAAAAAGACTGCACAATGGAGAAAAAGAAAAAAAAATATTACGCCGTTGCCAGGGGCCGCAAAACAGGCATATTTTCAGCATGGTTCGGAACCGGCAACGCAGAGGAACAGATTCGCGGCTTTGCCGGAGCACGCTATAAAGGATTTGTCACTATCGAGGAAGCCCGTGAATGGCTGCAACAGATGGAAAAAACAGAGTTGTCTGGGAATAAGGCACGTAATCGTTCACGCTCAACCCGTAAAGCAACGGCATCCTCCGGACAGCAGCCCCCAAAGCCGGGCAGTGTGGTCATATACACCGACGGCGGCTGCAGTTGCAACCCGGGCCCCGGCGGTTATGGGGCCGTGATTATGAACGGCGAAACCAGGAAAGAAATTTCCGGCGGTTTTCGCCTGACAACCAACAACCGCATGGAGCTTATGGCATGCATTGAAGGCATCAAAACCCTGCAACCACAAACGGATGGAACGCTGTATTCCGATTCACAATATGTGGTCAATGCTGTAACAAAAGGCTGGGCCGAAAAATGGCGTTCCAACAACTGGATGAGAACAAAATCCGATGCCGCAGAAAATTACGACCTCTGGGAAAAACTTCTGGGCCTGTGCGAAGAACACACCATCGACTTCAGATGGGTAAAAGGCCATGCCGGCAACGAGGAAAATGAACGCTGCGACCATCTGGCAACCACCGCAGCCGCAGGCACAAATCTCCCCCCCGACACAAACTATGAAAACGGCAAGACCAAGATAACCGCTTGAAAGACCGCTGACGGAACCCTCGTAAAATTGATTCAACCTTACCCCGCCACATGGCATACCTCCCTGAAAACAGCCTATGCGCTGGGCCTATTCTCTGCCCGCAGATGCTGTAAAATGCAGGTGGTCACCCCTCCTGTTGATGGGGTAAAGATGACTCTGCCGGATAACAAACGTGGTGTATAGGAAGTTCCAGACACGCATTGGAAGGAACGCTGGTATTCAGTCGCCGTAAATGATGAGATCTTTGCGCCGGTATATTCCCAGCAAAAAACTGAGAACACGTACATCCATATAATAGATGTTTTCAATACCCGCTTCCCGGGCCTGCTCGGCAACATACCCCCTGGACCACTCTGCGGACACATTGAGCCGGCTGACCGGCTCACGTACCCGGTAATTCTTGATAACACACTTTTTCAAACCAACGGGCGTATTGTTGAAATCCGAAGAAAGCGGCGCAACAGTATTGCTGAACAGGCGCCCTTCAAGGGCGCACCCTGAGAAAAAAACAACGATCAGTGTTAAACCGATAATTTTATTCACCGTACACCACCGTCGTAACCCTGGTAAAGAGCCCGAAAAGAAAGGAGTATATCTCCCGGTCGGCATGTTTAATGACTGTGATACCGCCGTTTTCAGCCGCCGCCTTTGTTCCGGAATCACCCCAGGCTATCAGAAACAACACGGTCTGGGCGCTTGCCCTGCCCTCCTTCAGGCCGAGTTGGGTATTATCAAAATTCTTGTCCAGAGGAAGCTGGATCTGGGTGAAGGCACAGCCGGAGCATGCTATAATGCTTACTAACATCGCAATAAAAATATGTTTTTTCATGTTCCATCCTCAAATCTAAAAACAGTCTTTTTGTAATTTTCCTCGCTCTCCAATGCAAAATCTGTTGCAATACATATATTTTATACTATCTATTTCAGTAAAGGGCAAGAGGCTGACACAAAAATAACTTTCAACAATCAGGCAAGCGGTGAAAGGAGAAGAGCATGGCGGAACAAAAATGCAACGGCGATCATGCAACACACATTTGTGCACTGGCGGCAGAGGGTAAGATGGAGCAGATTAAAGAGTTGGCCCAAAATCCGCAGTTTTTGTGCGCCAACTGTGGCAGGGTTGCCGCATCGGATGACAATTTGTGCAACCCGGTCGACCTCGGACAGATCGGGTTCGAAAGCATGTAATGCTCCCCGCCTGCAAGGCAGGGCTTTCCCGGCACGTGCCGGTAAAAGAAGTACGCACGTTTTTCATAAAAAAACCACGGGGCGCAACACATTGCCTCCGTGGCTTTTACATCCTTAGGCGTGCAGAACTGCTCTACAGCTTAAACAGCAGGTCGGCATAGGTGGGCACCGGCCAGATGTCGCGCGGCACCAGCATTTCAAGGGCATCTATGTCTTCCCTCAGGGAGTTAATTGTGATAAACACTTCATCCCGGTACACCGCAGCCTGTTTTGCTGCCTTATCGACTTCCTGGGCTTTGCCGATTGCCTTTTCGAGCAAACTGATTTTGTTGTAGGCCGATTCAAGCAAAGCAGTTACCTTGCTCAACAGGTTCTTCTGAACGGCCGTAGAAACACCGGCCTCTCCCGCCATACATACCGACTGCGACAGCTCGCTTACATAGGAAATAACCGCCGGAATATAGAGGGTACGGGCCATATCAAGTGCGGTCAGGCCCTCGATATTGATCTGCTTTGCATACTGCTCGGTATAAATTTCATGCCGCGCCTGCATCTCTTTTCGGGACAGCACTTTATACTTATTAAATACGGCAAGCGCCTTGGGGCTGCTGATAGCCGCCAGCGCCTCAACAGTGGATGCAATATTGGGCAGGCCGCGCTTTTCGGCTTCGGCAACCCACTCGTCGGAATAGTTGTTGCCGTTGAAAATGATCCGTCCGTGCTTTTTCATAGTGTCACGGATTATTGCCGCCGCCTCTTTATTAAGATTGCGGGCTTTTTCCAGGCGGGTGGCTATTTCGTCCAGGGCTTCGGCAACAATTGTATTGAGGGTGACGTTGGGTCCTGAAACCGAAGCCGAAGAAGGCACCATGCGGAACTCAAATTTGTTACCGGTAAACGCAAAAGGAGACGTGCGGTTACGGTCGGTATTGTCCTTGGGCAGCGGCGGCAGGGTGTCGACGCCGATCTCAACATAGGATGATTTCTTGCCCCTGGTTTTGCGACCGCTCTTGATCGCCTCAAGGATCTCCGTCAGTTCGTCGCCCATAAAAATCGAGATGATCGCAGGTGGTGCTTCATTGGCACCCAGGCGATGGTCGTTGCCGGAATTGGCGGCCGAAGCCCGCAGGATATCGGCATGCCTGTCAACGGCCATAATAAGAGCGCTCAGGAACATGAGAAACTGTTCATTATCATGCGGGGTGCTTCCCGGCTCCAGCAGGTTCAGTCCGTCGTCGGTACTGAGAGACCAGTTGTTGTGTTTCCCGGAACCGTTTACACCGGCATAGGGTTTTTCATGCAGCAGGCACACCAGGTCATGCCGCAGGGCCACTTTTTCCAGTGTCTCCATAACCAGCTGGTTATGGTCGGTTGCAATATTGGTGGTACTGAAAATGGGCGCCATTTCAAACTGAGAGGGAGCAACCTCGTTATGTTTTGTCTTGGATGAAATCCCCATCTTCCACAGCTCGGTATCCAGGTCTTTCATAAACTCGGAAACCCGGTCCTTGATTTGGCCGAAATAGTGATCTTCCATTTCCTGTCCTTTGGGCGCCGGTGCGCCGAACAGGGTCCGGCCGGTGCAGATGAGGTCGAGGCGCTCGGCAAAGTATTTCTTGTCGACCAGGAAATATTCCTGCTCCGGCCCCACCGTCGACAACACCCGTTTCGACGTTGTATTGCCCAGGACCCGCAGAACCCGCATAGCCTGCTTTGATACGGCATCCATGGAGCGCAGCAGCGGTGTTTTTTTATCGAGGGCTTCCCCGTTATAGGAGCAGAAAGCGGTTGGGATACACAGGGTCACGTTGCCGGCGGCATCCTCTTTCAGAAACGCCGGTGAAGTACAGTCCCAGGCCGTATACCCGCGGGCCTCAAAGGTCACCCGCAGTCCTCCGCTGGGAAAGCTGGAGGCATCCGGCTCACCCTGGATCAACTGCTTGCCGGAAAATTCCATTACCACCCCGCCGCTTTCCGTAGGGGAGATGAATGAATCGTGTTTCTCGGCCGTGCTGCCGGTAAGGGGCTGAAACCAGTGGGTATAATGGGTAGCGCCTTTTTCAATTGCCCAGTCCTTCATGGCATTGGCCACAACGTCTGCAACCTGGGGCTCAAGAGGCGTGCCGTCCACAATGGTCTTGCGCAGGGCTTTATAGGTGTCTTTGGGCAAACGCTTCTGCATTATCTCTTCATTGAATACGTTCGATCCGAATATTTGCGTTACGTCCATGGGGTCTCCCTCCCAGAAATATAGATTATATAAAATCATGCTATTATACGGATTTTTCTCCTGATGTCTATTCGTTTTTCAAGAAATGCATATACAACAGAGTGAAAATATAGCATATCCTCCCACTCGAACCAGTCTTTTTGATTATACAATTTTAAAATATTCACCAATTCATTTTTATATTTCCGGCAAAACCGGCCATTCAAAAAGCAACCACAGGCTAAAAACCCCAAAAAGACAACTGTGGACTGCTCGCAACCGGCAAGCCGTTGCCGCAGAACAAAAAAGACTGCTCCATACTGCCGCTGTTTCCCGCCCTGATGGTCTGAGAAAAAAATATTACAAAAAAACCTGGCAGGCTGTCGGAAAATGTTCAGATGCAAGGCGTGCGATATCGTGAGGAATGAGGCGTCCAGTCCCAAATCAGGTGGGTATTCGTCGCGAGGCTGCCGGAATGCCCGGAGATATCGGCTGCTCGGACCGCAAGCCGAAGAATCGTACTTGTCTGTACGTTGATGAGGCTGGAGGGAGTACAGCCGGTAGATTCGGGCATTCCGGCTGCCGTAGCAGAATGCTTCGCCTGCTTTGGGACTAGTTTGTACGTCGCAGTGACGAACGATTCGCACAACGGACGCAGATGGGCGTTTTCCGGCAGCCTGCTCCCTTATTCTTCTTCACAACTGATAAGATACGCAATCGCGTCGAGAAAATCCTGTTTATGGAAGGGTTTGGTCATGTAGGAATCGGGGATATTGTCCGGGTCGGCTATGGCTTCATTCAGGCTGGCATAGCCTGATATCATCAGGACCGGGATGTCGCATTGGGCCCGAATAGTTTGCAAAACCGCAAAGCCGTCCATAACCGGCATCACGGCATCCAGCACAACAAGGTCCGGGTTGAATTCGTCCAGCAGTTCAAGTCCCTGTTTGCCGTTTTGGGCGCTCCTGACATCGTACCCGTTATCTTTGAGCATTCTTGTTATTGCTTTGAGAAACAGCGGATCATCATCAACCAGCAGCAACCGCTTTTTAGCCATGCGCTCCCCCGTTATGTCGTGAATTACTTACCCTTGTACCCGTTTTTCCAAGGCATGTCAATCTGAACAGGAACCGGCAGCCGTAAACATCGCTAAGCCGTCGAATACATCAGGGGGCTTACTACGCAATTTCAACAACCACTTTTCCCTGTGCCCTGTGGGTGGCAACATGGGCAACGCCCTCGCGGACTGCGGTTTCTTCAAAAGGGAGGCACCGGTCGATCGGCGGCTTGATACCCTGTTGCAACACCAGCTTTTCCAGGGGCTCAAGAGATGTACCGATTCCGGCCATGATATAGCGCGGCCCGCTTATCATGGACAGCAACGCCCTCCGGCCCACATAAGCCAGCATTGCAAAAACACCGCGTTTACCCACCCGGGTTTCACCGATATACTTGTCGGGGCCGCAGAGCGTTACAAAGCGTCCACTCGGCCTTAGAATGCGCAAAGCCTGTGCTTCGGTATCTTTACCCCCGATACAATCAATCACCACTTCCACCTTGGTCTCCTGCAACTGCTCACCGAACGGACCCCGGGTATAGTCCACTACCAGATCAGCCCCCAGTGAGCCGACCAGCGCAACATTCGCAGAGCTGCAGACCCCGATCACTTTTACGCCCTGCTGTTTTAAAATCTGCACGATGATACTCCCGATGCCTCCCGATGCACCCACCACAACACAGGTATCACCTGCAGCGGCCCTGGCCGACATTACGGCATTGGCTGCTGTTTTGCCGCCCACCGCACACGATGCGGCTTCGGTGAAACTATAGCTTGCGGGCTTATGAACCGCCATACGCGATTCCACGCAGCAATACTCGGCCCAGGTCCCCCGTCCGGGTTTGGGCATGAGAATGCCCAGAACCTCATCTCCCTCTTTAAACCCGTCGACCTTTGCACCGGTTTTAACAACCACCCCCGCAACATCCACTCCGGGAATTGAAGGCGTCTCTTCCGAGGCCTGTGAGGGCTTAAGTCCGCCGAAAAACGTTCCTTCGGCTACATGGATGTCGTCGATATTGATACTGGATGCTTTCATCTGTACCAGCAGTTCCGTTTCACCGGGTTCGGGCACCGCGCACTCCTGCATGGCAAGCGCCTGTTTCAGTTCACCGATCTCAAGCGGCCGTGTATATGCCAGAGCTTTCATTATACGTCCCCCATTCTATAATCTACCCGTTATGCCTAAAGGCTGTTTTTTCGCGCAATGCAACCAATAAAAAACTCCAGCTTCTCCTGCTGCTCCTCCGTAAGCTCACAGAATTCCACCCCACATTGTTTGGTTACCGTTGCAGCCGATATATCAGTGTCGTCCATGTCATGCGCCACATCATCATAGACTACCCGGCATGCAACATCCTCGAGGCTGAAACCGTTTTCCGGTATAGAGATATCGGCACAGATCCGTGAAAACGGAAAGCACAGCCCGGGATCTCCCTCATAGGTAAATGACAGTCCGTGCCGGGCAATATCCACCAGGGTTCCCACTATATCACAACCCTCTTCAAACTCGATAAAAGCTCCCTCCAGAACCGCCATCCGTACGTCTTTGCGCTTATCATACCCCATAAGCACCCCTTACGGTTTCAGCACTAACGTATCGTATATCAAGTATAGTAAAATTTATCAAAAAAGCAAAGAAACCATTAAAAAAATACTGCCTTTGCGGAAGGGTGTCGAGAGAAAAAAGCACCGTACCACGACACCAGGACGTCAGCAGGAAAACAATGGCTGTGCGTCTGGGCTCAACGCAACGCAGGGGATGTTCTCCGGCAGCCTCTTAAGCACAGCACATGCAGTTCAACGCCACGCAAAATAAGGCTGCTCATAGTGTGCCACCCGGGTTGCTTTGCCCAGTATCGCCACTTCCCGGAACTGATACACCAGGGCCGCCGTCGGGGCTGCAATCCAACTGTGGCCCACCGGCATCATGAGCACCGGATTGGGGCTTTCCGGTATGTCGTCGAACATGGGGGAATCGGGTCGCATAAATTCGGCAATGGGGATTCGGTGTATCGACTGTACTTCTTCAGGGTCGGGCCTAAGGTGCACCCCGGAACCACCCCAGACAACAACCGGTGTTATCACAAAACCAGAGCGGGTTGTATAGTCATCAAGGCGTCCGAGCACTCTGCTGCGGTCAAGCTCCAGGCCGACCTCTTCAGCCAGTTCCCGCAACGCGGCATCCTCCGGCTGTTCGCCCGGCTCCATGCGCCCGCCCGGCAAAGCCCATTGTCCGGCGTGTTTTCTGAGTCGAGCGGCTCTCATGGTGAGAATAATCGATGCTGCATCATCCGGGCATTCGTGGGTGGTCATACCGTACACCCCTGAATCCCCGGCCAGGTCCACAACCGTAACCGCCACAGCCGCCTGCCTTGGTGCGGAACCCTCATGGGGCCGGGAGGTAAACCCCTGCAGGTTTGCTGTAATATGGTACAGCAGGTGCTCATTACAGATAAGTTGCGGATGTCTTTCCATGGATTTTCACATGCTCCTTCTTCGATGAAAAGGGGGTGTCGCCTCCTCCAGCAGGGGACGACACAAAGCCGCCATCGTACAGTCGGCTATGTTAAAACGTTTTGCACTGGTGTGTCAAGCCCGGCACGGCTAAAGGATTTCTCCCGGGCGGCACCGATAGCACGTTATGGTAGAGCATCACACATACTGGTGCAGCCTTTAAGAACAGTATCTTGTATCGGTCGATACTGAAAAAGCGCGGTTCCCGCAGCCTCAACCCGGGCCGGAAACATACCGGGGAAACGGTCCGTTACAGCCTTATCTGTTGCTGAAGTGTCGCCGGTTGATCTGCAGCTTACGCATTTTGGCACGCAGGGTGTTGGGATTGATTTGCAAAAGAACAGCCGCGCCGTTGGGTCCCTCAACGCGCCCACCGGTAACGGCCAGTACCGACTCGATATGCTTTCTCAGTGCATCGTCAAGCGGCAGGATGTCGTTCGGCCGCTCGTTCAGGTCGCGCCCGGGGTTCTGCGGCGAAACGGCTGAAGGACTTTCCGCAACCCCCAGGGACTTCTCCACTTCCAGGCCGTGTCCATTGCCGAGAATCGCCGCACGATCAATCACAGCGGCCAATTCACGCACATTGCCCGGCCAATGGTATGACGACAGCAGGTCGACCTGTGCCCGGGTGGGCATTACACAGCAGAGACCGAAGCGCGTTGCAGCACGTTCGGCAAAGTGCCGTACCAGGTCAGGAATGTCGCCGGGACGCTCGCGCAATGACGGTAACCTGATCGGGAATGTTGAAATCCGGTACCAGAGGTCCTCACGAAACTTCTTGTCGGTCACCTCCGATGCCAGGTCGCTGTTCGTTGCGGCGATAATACGAACGTCCACGTGAACCGGCTTCTGCCCTCCCACTCTTTCAAACCAACCGTCCTGGAGTATTCGCAGCAGGCGGACCTGGGCCGCGGGAGGCAAATCTCCTATCTCATCCAGAAACAGTGTACCGCCGTCGGCGCGTTCAAACCAGCCCTTGCGGGAATCGGTGGCACCGGTAAAGGATCCCCGTTCGTGGCCGAAGAGGTGTGAATCAATAAGCTCAGCCGGTATCGCGCCGCAATTGACCCGAATGAATGCACCGGTACTGCGGTGGGAGCGCTTGTGGATGGCGCGCGCAATGAGTTCCTTGCCCGAGCCGGTTTCCCCCAGGATGAGCACCGGCACATTCAGGTGAGAAACCTGCTCAACCCGTTCCATGACCGTGCGCAGCCCTGAGTCGGAACCCACGATATCGTCACCGAGTTCCTTGCGGCCGAGGCGGTTGAGCAATGAGCGTTTGTCTGCCTCCGCAGCTTCTCTCAAAACAGCCAGTTCATGAAGGCGGCTGTCGTTGTCCAGTGCAACGGAAAAAGGGTCCAGCAGCGCCTGGGCCAGGGCCCCATGCAGGGCAGTGAATGTTCTCTTTGAATCGGCGATCAACAGCATGACTCCCCGGCATCCACCGTGCCCGCACAGCGGACCGGCGATACTGTCCCGGTTAATCCCGGGCGGCACAAAAACCTGCATGGGTTTTTTCAGCGGCGCACCGGCACCGCACCGGAAAATCTCGCCCCGCTCGCACCATGACAGGAGTGTATCCATGTCCTCCTTCGGACATTCGCTGTGGGGTACCGTCGCGGCATCCTTCCGGCCGGGAAAACCCAGCGCCACGGCTTCAAGGCAGCCCTCGCCCGGGTCTATACGCAGTATCACGACCTGCTCAAGGGGCATATCGTGCAACAACATCGGCGCGATATTCCGGGTCATTTCGCTTATTTCAATATGCCGGCAGGCTTCCTGCCAGACGTTCAGCAGCACGGATTGGAATTTTTTCATGACACCTATACTGTTATATTTAGTAGTTATTATACCATATTTAACTGATTTATCTATCATATTTTACTGAAAAAATCCTGCAATGCGTTATTTGATCTTCCTGGAGGCTCGTATTATTTAACTGCATTCATATTTTCAATCATAAATCAATCACTTGGCAATAAAAATTCTCATAGCGC
Source organism: Thermodesulfobacteriota bacterium (assembly GCA_028282925.1). Classification (GTDB taxonomy): domain Bacteria; phylum Desulfobacterota; class WTBG01; order CAIYCZ01; family CAIRTM01; genus JANQGV01. The sequence goes on along the minus strand of JANQGV010000250.1, from coordinate 41,221 downwards.
CGGCCCCGCGAGAAAACATGGCATGCTGTTTGCCGATACTAACCACCCAAAGACATAATCACACCGCCTAAAGGGACCTGTTTTGGAATATGCATCCTGGTATACCGGCATTGTTATTCTGTTGATGTCGTTTGGTTTGGCAAGAGAATATCTGAGGCCGCACATTACCGTATTCTCAGCGCTGCTGCTGCTGGTGTTCGGCCGAATCATCAGCGTGGAAGAAGCCTTCCGTGGTTTTTCCAACCAGGGCATGCTGACCGTCGGGTTTCTGTTTATCGTGAGTGCCGGTCTGCAAAGTTCCGGGTTCCTTGATACCGTTACCGCCAAACTACTGGGAAACAAAAACAGCCGTTTTAAATATTTCAGGATTATGTTTCCCGTAGCCGGCCTATCGGCCTTTTTGAACAACACGCCCATTGTCGCGGCCCTCATACCGATTATACGCAACTGGTGCCGGAAAACCGGCCTTCCCGCTTCCAAATTTCTTATTCCCCTGTCATATGCTGCGATATTCGGGGGCACCTGCACCCTGATCGGCACCAGCACCAACCTGGTGGTGCACGGAATGCTCATGGAGCGGGGCCTGGGCGGTCTGGGCTTTTTTGAAATCACAAAAGTCGGCCTGCCGGTAACGATCTTGGGAATCGCCGCAATCGCGCTGATCGGACACCGCCTGCTGCCCGGCAACAAAGAGCCGATGGTGGAGCTGGGTGAGCACACCAGGGAGTTTGTCGTCGAAATGAAAGTGGCCCCCCGGTGCCCGATGATCGGTAAAACCGTAGAAAAGGCACATCTGCGGCACCTGCAGGGACTTTTCCTGTTCGAGATAAGCCGGGACGATACCATTATAGCGCCTGTGAAACCGGAGGAAAAGATCAAGGAGGGCGACAGGCTCTTTTTCACAGGCCTGCCTGAAACAATTTATGAGTTGCAAAAGACACCCGGGCTGGTTGCCGTCAAGGACGTTGCCTTCGACATGCAAAACATCGATTCGGACAAGCTGGGCACATACGAAGCGGTCATATCCGACAATTCACCGCTGATCGGAAAAAACGTCAGGGAGTGCAATTTCAGGGGCAGATATAATGGGGTCATCCTGGCAATCCATCGAAGCGGACACCGGATCAACAAAAAAGTCGGCGATATCATTTTCAAAACCGGAGACACCCTGTTCATCCTTGCGGAAAAAGGGTTTGACAAAAAATGGTATCACTCAAAAGATTTTCTCCTGGTGACCTCCAGCATAGAAATTTATTCAAAGCCGCGCTGGAAAGGCAACCTGTCCGTGCTTCTGCTGTTTGCAATGGTTATACTGGCGGCATGTAAGGTGATTCCCATGGTGCTGGCAGCCGCTGCAGCGGCGGTGCTGATGGTGCTGACCGGCATTACCAGCTCGGAAAAAGCCATGCATTCGGTCAACTGGAGTGTGCTCCTGATTATCGCCTCTTCATTCGGTATCGGCAAAGCGCTGGAAAATTCAGGACTGGCGTTTTTCATTGCCGCAACAGTCATCAAGCCCCTATATATTCTGGGGCCGATCGGTGTTATCACGGGAATATTCCTCATCACAAATATCTATACCGAACTGATAACCAACAACGCTGCCGTGGCCATTATGTTTCCGGTTGCACTGGCCGCCGTTGATAGTCTCGGCCTGGACTGCCGTCCGCTCATCATAACATTGACCATAGCGGCCTCGGCAAGCTTCGCAACGCCGATCGGCTATCAGACGAATTTGATGGTGTACGGCCCGGGCGGTTACCGGTTTTTTGATTTTTTCAAGGCGGGGATATGTATGAATATTTTTGTCTGGCTGGCAACCACAGGACTGGTCTTTTTTTATTTTTTCTGAGCCCGGACGAGAGCATTTCACAGTATTCTGTAGCCGTTAACAATCGCAATGGCTGGTGTGGTGAGAGCAGCCGCGGCGGTGCGAGCCATGGATTCTCTCTATTTTCTCACCTTACATGCGAGCACATAGCCGCAGGCAATCTAACCGTATCAGCCATTGCGGTTCTTCAATGCGGCCATAGTTTTATGGGAATGGCTCTATTGTCAAAAGTATGAAGATATCCGTTTCCGGGTCCCCCTTAACCTGTAGGTCCGGATAAAAGACGATTGAAAAAAATCGACACATAATAATTTATCTATAATTATTTCAATCCCGTCCGATACATGTCTGTATGGCACATACCATTGTAAAATGTGCCGCTTGTTTGTCCAACAACAAATAAAACACTCCAAAAAACATAATACACTGTAATTACTTTACATTTAAGGCTTTCCCCTTAAAGTCAACGGGAAACCGTCAGCAAGCAGTAGTATTCTTTTTAACTATGTGCGCATCAAAGGGTGCAAAAAGGCGTAATTTTAATATCATAACAGAGTAACAACAGTTTTTGTCATAATTCACGTTCCATTATGAATCAGAACGCACAAAAGGAAAAAATAAGCCGCTCAAAGGCAATACCCCGCAAGGGCACTATCCTCCTGCTGTCGCTTTGTATCTATATCATTGCCTTTACCGCTATTGCCTTTACCCTGGGTAAAGCTATGGCCATAGCCGCCATCATTCCAGTAGTGGTTGTCGGTCGGCTTTGGGGAATGATTCCGGCCGTCATAGCCGGACTGCTTACTTTTCCGGTCAACATGCTCATGCACCTCCTGACCGGCTGCGATATAACGTCAAATATGCTTGCCGGCGGAACCGGCATAATCGGCACTCTCAGCCTGGTGCTTGTCGGCGCAATTGTCGGTAAAATGAGGGATCTCAGCCTTCAGTTGCATGAACACCGTATCCACCTGGATGATATGGTGCGTGAAAAAACAGCGGCGCTTCAGGAAACAAACGCGCGCCTCCAGGCCGAGATCGACGACCGCAAACAAACGGTTGACGAATTACAAGCCACAAAAGACCGCCTGGAAAACCTGATAGATACGTCTCTGGATCCCATTATCGTCGGCGATGCCGTCGGAAATATAACGAAGGTCAATCAGGCCTTTTTGGCTCTGCTGGGCTATTCCGAGGCCGAAATCATGGGCAAGCCCAGCTATATGATGTCCATCACCGAAACAGGTGAGTACCGGTCTACCACCGGCGAAACCATCACAATCGGCGATGGGTTCATGGACGACGCCCGTCATATGGTGGAAACGCTTTTTCAAAACGGCAAAGTATTAAACTGGCACTCCTACTACCGGCGCAAAGACAACCAAATTGTTCCGGTCATCATGAATATTGTTTTTCTGTATAACCGGCAGGGCGAGCGCACCGGCTCCTTCGCTATTGTCCGCGACATTACCGATCAGCGCAAAAACGAGCAGGAGCTTATAAAAACCATGGAGCGGGCCGAGGCCGCCAACGAGGCCAAAAGCGCATTTCTGGCCAACATGAGCCATGAAATCCGCACCCCCATGAACGGCGTTATCGGCTTTACCGACCTGCTGCTGCAGGGCACCATGGACGAAGAGCAGCAGGACTTTGCCCTGACCATCAAGCGTAGCGCCCAGGCCCTGCTGTCGCTCATCAACGACATCCTGGATTTCTCAAAAATCGAAGCCGGGCGTATCGAACTCGAGGAAATGGAATTCGACATTGAAATGCAGGCCTATGATGTTTGTGAACTCATCCGGCCCCGGGTCGATACCGATAACGTGGAAGTGCTGTGCCGTATCAGCGATGAGTTGCCTTCCCGCGTTATATGCGACCCGCACCGGTTCCGTCAGGTTGTGGTAAACCTCATGGGCAATGCCGCCAAGTTTACCGACAAAGGCGAAATAGAACTCAGCCTTGATGTCGACGAGGACAAAGGCGACCTGGTTCAATTGCACGTAAGAGTTCGCGATACCGGCGTCGGCATACCCAAAGATAAAATCGAAACGATTTTTGAAGTGTTTCAACAGGCAGACGGAACCACAACAAGAAAATACGGTGGGACGGGTCTCGGGCTGTCTATCTGCCGCCGCCTGGCCGACATGCTGCACGGGGACGTGTGGGCCGAAAGCATCGAGGGACAGGGGAGCACCTTCCATTTTACCGCCTTGGTGAAAAAGGCGGCCAAAAAAGACGTCAGGCGCCTGTCGCCGGTATCCCTTAAAGGCAAAAAAGCGCTCATTACCGACGACAACCAGAACAACCTTGACATACTCACCCACTTTCTTTCCGGCATCGGCATGCAAACAGTCAGTTGCACCGGTGGTGAAATGTCCCTGCGCGCAATTCAGCAGGCCTTCGACGAAAAGCAGCCCTTTGACATCGGCATCATCGATATCATGATGCCCGAAATGAACGGCTATGAAGTGGCCCGTGAAATCAGAAAACGGCACGGCGACAGCCTGCCCCTGCTGGCATTTTCTTCTTCGGTTGCAAGGGGAGCCTCTAAGAGCCGTGAAGCCGGATTTAACGGCTTTCTGCCGAAACCGGTTCACCGTATTCGCCTGCTGAAAATACTTGAGCGCCTTCTGGTGCAGGGCAAAGAGATGGACATTCAAGAACCTGCAATAGTTACGCAATACACGGTGCGCGAAGAGGCCAAGTATTCCGCCTCGATACTTCTGGCCGAGGACAACGCCGTCAACCAGAAACTGGCCGTAACACTGCTGACCAAAGCCGGATATATGGTTGACGTTGCTGAAAACGGAAAGGTGTGTCTGGACATGTTTACGGCCCATCCGGAAAAGTACGATATCATTCTGATGGACATCCAGATGCCCAGGATGAACGGCCTCGATGCTGCCGGAACCCTGAGAGAAAGAGGGTTTGCGAACATTCCTATCATTGCCATGACTGCCGATGCAATGAAAGGCGACCGCGAAAAATGCCTGAATGCAGGGATGGACGATTACATATCCAAACCCATCAAGCGCGAAATTGTTTTTGAGATGCTGAACAAATGGGTATTTGAACGTTTGAGCCGGGAGTAAAGCATACCGCTTTCCCCCTTTGGATTTTAAAAACAGCAACAATGCTCATACCGCACCGTATAATCCCCCGCGACCGCACAACCTCTTCTTGAAAAAATCCTTAAATGATTGCCTTGTAATTCCCTCCATTGTATATTAGTGGTTGTTATGGAGAGCGGCATGGCGGCCGTCATGCTGCCCTTGTGAGCCCTGAACCATATCGATAATACCGGCAAGGAAGTCGTTATCCATGAAAAAACAAACCCTGTTCATCATTGCAGTTTTGGCAGCCTTTGCAATCTCGTTGATCCCCTCCATTAAGCGCACCATTCTCTGGTCGTCAAACTATTACGATCTGGTGATTTTGGCAACCATGGGAGAAAATTCCGTCTCATACAACCCCTATGCAAAAGACTTTTTCTGGATTCGCTCCGGGCATGCACTGTGGATACTCAAAAACTGCGACTACCCTTATGAGTCGTGCCCCAAAAAAAGCGCAAGTGGTGTTGGTTGCAACGAACCTAAAATTTCATGGGCCGGAAGATCACTTGGAAGTCTCGACGCCGAATCCGAGAAAAGGGTCTATGAGTTATTATCGCATATAATAAAAAGGGGGGAGCCGCTCAATGCTCTAACGCCCCTGGGTTTTACCGCTTTTCATGAGGCGGTGCTGTACAAACAGAAAAAGTATGTCGAGTTGCTGATAACTGCCGGTGCTGACCCCTTGGTCAAAGCAACAAATGACGGGCCGACCAGCGGCAAAAATGTTTTTGAGTTTGCCGACTGGCTCGCAGGGGAAAAACCTGACAAATATACGGAAATTGCCGCGATCGTAAAAAGGCTTGAAACCGAAAATGTCCTTTCACATCTTCGAGGCAAAACCCGTCAGTGACATACTGCATAGCAAGGACAAAATCACTGCTGCAAAAAAAGTGATTTTAGTGGACACAACTCAGCGAATTACAAAACCTCGGGGAGGAGCACATGGCGGAAACAGTACCTTTTATTTTCATTTTCTCTGCAATAGTACTCATTATCACGCCCGGACAGGACCTGGTGCTGGTGATGTCGCGGTCGATCTCGCAGGGGTCCGGAGCCGGGGTGGCAACGGCCGCGGGAGTAAGTGTCGGTTTGCTGGGCCACACTGTTTTGGCCGCACTCGGCCTTGGCGCCTTATTGCATACGTCGCAAACACTCTTCATGTGCATGAAATTGGTTGGTGCCGCTTATCTTATCTACCTAGGAATCAACCTCCATGGGACTTAGGTCGGCTGATCTGCTGCCCACGATGCCGGCCAGCTTAGCAACCTGTCTGGCAAGTCCCTGGGCCTGTTCGGAGAGTTCCTGTGCGGCAGCGGCGGATTGTTCGGACAGGGCGGCATTGGACTGGGTTACCTGGTCCATTGAAAGAACGGCTAAATTAATTTGATTGACACCTTCGGCCTGATCGGAGCTGGCCTGGGAGATCTGCTGCGCCAGATCGCTGACCCGATTGATCCCGTCGGCGATTTGTCCGAGACTGATGTTTACTTCATCGGCAACGGCAACGCCGTTGTCGGCATTGTTTTTTGACTCTTCGATCAACTGTGCCGTCTCCCGCGCGGCCTCTGCACTGCGCAGGGCCAGAGAGCGAACCTCTTCGGCCACAACGGCAAAACCGGCACCGGCCTCACCTGCTCGTGCCGCCTCAACAGCGGCATTCAGGGCCAGCAGGTTCGTCTGGAACGCGATTTCATCGATGGTCTTCATAATCACAGCCGTTTTATCCGATGATTGTTTGATGGCCGATATTGCATCACTCATTCGGGCAATACTGTTCTGGGCCTCTTGTGCCGATTGTTTGGCTTCTTCGGCTACTTCACTGGTTTTGAGAACGTTGTCTGCATTGGTCTTGGTAATAGACGCCATCTCCTCCAGAGACGATGAGCTTTCTTCAAGGCTGGCTGCCTGATTGGTGGAGCCGTCGGCAAGTTGTTGACTGGCTGATGATACCCTTTTGGAATTTTCCAGCAGCCTGCTTGACTCTCCCGTCAGCACATCGATAATTCGGCGAATCGGCCTGGTAACGGAATTTGAAATGACGCGCAGTGCCAGGGTTGCAAAAACAAGGCCGATTATCAGCAGCCCGCCGCCACTGTACAGCGCCGCCTTTTGTAGATTGGCCGATAGTTCTTTGTCCGCCTGGTCAAGATATTGTATGACCTCGAAGGCGCCGTGGATTTCACCCACCTTCCAGTTTTCCATCCGGCCCCCGGTTGGGTCCAAGCCTTTATCGTTTCCCCAGAGTGCCTGAGAAGAGGCCGGATCACCGTGGCACAACATGCATGTCTCCGACAGGACGACCGCCCTGAAATAGCGTACGGCGTTTAAATCTTGATCAATCTCAAAATATTCGGAAAGATTGCTGCTCTTCATGCGTTCAAGAGCCCTGGCCTCGAATTCGTCGGGTTCGTTGACCGGATTACGGGGACTGAATTTGGGAACTTTGAAGACGTAACCGCCCTCCTCGGCCTTGCGCATGGCCGCATTCCAGGCCGAAACCACCGGAATGATCGCCAGTATGTTATCCCTGCGACCTTCATCCTGGTATTGCTTGAGTTCTTTGGCCGAAAAGAGCCCCAGGCTCCATTTGGCCTCCATTTCCTGCCTCACGGACTCTGCCGTCAGGCAAAGGGCACGTGCTTTGTCGACATAGGCGTCCCGGGTTTTTTTAAGGGACTCAATCGTATAAACTCGAAAGAGCAGCAGCAATAGAAGTGTTGGAAAAAAAATACCGAGTAGTACAATTTTGCCTCTTAACGACCACTGCGCGAGGTTAAACATCAGAGCCTCCTTTCAGAATATACGCGTAGTACATTGCCCCATCACTCATATAGGGGATTTTGAGATCAGCCCACGAGCCTGGGAAACCAAAGGTCACAACTCTTTACGTCCACACATACATCTTTACAGTATCTCCTTAATCAGACATAGTTATCGCACCGTTCTTATAAAACTTTAACCCCAAATGAGCCGTAACGCAATAATATATCTGCAAAAAGGAGATGTTATCAAGGCACCCTGTCCAAGGAGTCAAATCCTAGCATTGCGATCTTCTATTGTGCCTGTCTTTCTCAGCTTGTCCCGGCGGCAACCGAAAGCCTGGTTCTCGTAGGACTCGGAGTCTGCCCGGCCCTTGACCGTAGAAACTGAGCGAACTTGTATCTTTTGCACCCTCCCTAACTAATCGCTTCCGGTTCCTCACCCGTAAAAAATCTACGGGGGTTGTCGACCAGCATGGTTTCGATCTGCTCGTCGGTTACGCCGCCGTATTGAAGCATGGGGATAATGCGCTCGAAGAAGTTTGTGGGCTTCCAGTTCTGATAGCCGCCGGAACCCAGGCTGGGCCCGCCCACCCAGTACCAGACCGAATCGTGGGAAACCATCATCCGTTCAGCACAGCCTGCTTCAAGCAGCTTGATCAAAGAGTGCACACGGACCTCGTCGGGCATACCGCCCTCCATGCCGAAACGGTCGAAACCCAGGTACGACCCGGCACGTATCATGTGCATATGGTAGTTGAAATTGGTGGAAATGCAGCTGTGGCCCACAATAATATTGTGCAGGGGCACACCGGCTGCATGCAGAATGTCCTGCTGTTCCTGCCCCAGGATGCCCTCGGTGTGGGTAATGATCGGAGCCCCTGATGCCACCGAGGCCTTTGCGGAAACCTGCAGCAGTTCCCGCTCGGCATCGCTGATGGCCGGTGCGCCGGTAACAACTTTGATGATACCGGCCTTGACGCCGGTTTGGCCGATACCTTCTGTTAGCTCCTGTATGAATATATCGGCAACAGCCTCCGGGCCGCCCACCTGTTCCCGTACCTGCAGATAGGTACCCACGCTGTACAGGCCGGTGCAGCAGATGATATTCAGGCCGGTTTTCGCTGCCAGATCGGCCATCAGGGGAGCCCTGCGGCCCAGATCGGTTGGGGTTGGGTCGACCACGGTCCTGACATCATATGCCTTGATCTGGTCGACAGAGTCGGCACAGATTGCCATAATATCATTCCGACGGGGACCAAGGTCGCGGGTATCATTGAATGCCCCGCCGTATTCAACATATACATGCTCGTGCATCAGGGTCCGGCCGAGTTCATCCGGGGTAATTGTTCCGGTTACAGTGTTGATTGCAGTGCTCATATGTATCTCCTGTACGTATGTTCAGATCAATAAATTTCATGTATTAAAGCATACTATCGATGTTTTTTCAAATACATGCCAATGCAAAAAAGCGGCTGTGCATCATAGTGCACAGCCGCTTCCGTCTCACAAAAAATCCCTGTCTAGGCCTAAATCAAGCAAGGATTCGTAGCGAGGGTGCTGCAATGCCCGGAGATACAGGCTGCACGGACCGGAAGCCGAAGAGACGTACTCATCTGTACGTTGATGAGGCTGGAGGGAGTACAGCCTGTAGATTCGGGTAGTTCGGCACCCGCAGCAGAATTCTTCGCTTGTTTTGGGCCTAGGGCAAAGTCCAGGTTGTATCCATGACGGCCCTGATCCAGTACCCGTAGCCGGGTACGAAAGTCGTCAAATTGCTCAGAAACGATAACGCCGGATTATAGAACTGCCAGCCCTCACCGCTTACCGAGCGGACTGCGGTATATGCGCCGTCAACGGATTCAAGCGCATCGGTTACGGGCAGGCTGTTGGTTGACGTAAGCCCGACCAGGTTCCACCCCGTCACAAGCTCAACAGTATCTTCCATGACCGGGGTGCCGATTACATACAGGTCTGCCGGCTGGGTTATGCGGATAATATATCCTTTGCCCGGTTCCATTGTCTGCAGCGTGCCGGCATCGGGAGCATTGGGAGTATACCGCACAAAACGTCCCTGTTCCAGGGTCAGAACACTGCTGTAAAAACCATCGAGCGGTGCCAGTACTTTTGCAATGGAAGTGTCTGCAGGCTGGATCGGCAGCGAAATAAGAAAATTTCCCATACGGCTGAACCGGTAACTTTCCAGCACACTGATCCGGATGGTATCCAGGGCCCTGAACCCGTCACTGTCCTTCGCCTCAATGGTAATATCGCTGAAACCCGAAAATCCTTCAACCGGATTAACGTCAAGGGCGTTGTTTTCATCGAGCGTAACTCCGGCATCGGGATTACTGTCGATCAGGATACGGTAGGTTAAATCGGAAACGTCATAGGATATATGCGTAATATAATCGTACAGGCTGATCAGGTCGTCGTTGGAGGATTCAGCCGCAACGGCAATATCGGGCACAGACACCAGTCTGATGACCGTATAGAAATCATCGGCATCATACTCCTGGGTCTCATAGTTCTGGTAGGCGTGAAAAACCGTTAAATCCGACTGATTGTAGATATAGAGGTTGGCTACCTGATACGGGCCGTCAATACCGTGGGACCCTATATCAGAGCCCTTGAAATCGAGTTCCAGGGTATAGCCCCCCGGTTCTGAAAAGCTCCCCGTGGCCGATGTCCAAGCAATGTCCTCCTCCCCGCTGTCCCGCAACTGACCGTTCAGGTTATAGCTGCCGGGAGTAACTACTTCCACCCGGACCTGTACGTGCAGCACATCATACAGGCCGTCACTATCGGTATCCTCGGCCTGGTCGTAGCTGACACCGGTAATTCTGACGCCGGTAATCGTGCCGGAGCCGGTGGTAAACGACCAGCTCACGGCATTTTCAAGGGGCAGGCCGTCGGCACCGGTAATACCCGTGGAAATATGTGCTGTGTAGGTGCTGCCGGGCTCAAGTGGTGACGCCGGACTGAAGGTAACGCTCTGGGTATTCTGATTGTAGGACGCCGAGCCGTTAACCGTGTTGTTGTCACTGTCCTTGAGCCGGATGGTGCTGTTGTCCACCGTGGCCGGATCCAGGGGCCGGCTGAACACGGCTCCGGCAACCGGGTTCAGGGGTGCATCGGTGGTGCCTTCCTCCGGGAACAGGTCGACAATCTGGGGGTTGCGCTCCGCCGCTCCGGTCGTAAAGCTCCAGTTGTAGGCAAAAGAAAGGGTGTTGTTATCGATATCGCGGACGCCGTCCAGCCGGGCGTAATACGTACTGTTGGACGAAAGAGAGCCGGAGGGTGAGAACGTGGCACTCCGGCTGGCATTGTCGTAATACACCTCTCCCGCGATCAGGCTTGAAGAGTAACCGCTTGAGCCCTGCAACGTGAATGTTTCGGCATTGATGGAGTTGTTGTCCATCTCACTCATGAAATAGACGGTGATAATCTGTCCTTCACTTACGTCCGCTTCACCATCATAGGGAACCGTCGCCTTTACCGTGGCAACGTTGCTGATATCAACACTCACTTCCGCCCGGGTGGTATGAAAGCCGTCGTAGGCGATCAGTCCCAGCCGTTGATCCGTACCGGAAGGCAGCAGGGTGGTATCCAGGGTAACCGAGGCGGCATCGATCATCTCGCCGGTAAGTGGCGTCCACGATGTGCCGTCGACACTGTGCTCCAGCCGGTAGTAGGTTGTGCCGTTGTCATCGGAACCGGTCCAGCTCACTGTAACGGTGCCGCTGAGCACATCACCGTCGCTGGGTGAATCTATTTCCACTTCAGGCGCCTCGGGCCCGAAATCGATACTGCTGATGGTCAGGGTATTGTTGCCGGTTATTTCGATGCTGCGGGCATCATCGTCATAGGGAATACTCAGGGCGAATAAATTGCTGGTGCCTGTTACATCCGGCCCGAAAGTCGGCTGGCGCTCGATTTCCTCAAGCCCGAACTCATAGGTGGCCAGAACATCACCGTTTCCATAATTGTCGTCATACACCGTTAACGTATAACCGCTGCCCGACGGTGCGCCGAAGCGTTCCCGGGTAACGGCATAGATGGGGAGCACTGAGGCAACATTGCCCGATGTGTCGGTGGAACCCAGTACCATCATATAGGCATTCTCAGAGGCCACTGCCTGCATGGATGCGGCGGCCGGCAGGGCCGTCAGCAGGTGCTTGTAGTTCTCGGGACGTATCCACCGCAGGTTGGTGTCGACCCCCCATTTGTTCATCAGCGGGATAACCGGCGTTTTGTCGGCATAAGCCGCATCGTTACACTTTTCGTGTGTAACCTTGGCCCGTGCGGTGTTGCCCTCAACGTAGGATTTATTGTGGTTGTCGTATACGCTGAAACCTTCAATCGCATCAGGGTCGTTTACATGACTCGCGGTACAGCCGGCACCGGTGGTGGTCGCCAACCCGAACTCATGTCCGATCTCGTGGGCAACGGTGCTGGCATTAAAATTACCGTTCATGAGCAGAATGACATGAATCCAGCGTACACCGTTGGTATTAGGTATGACGTCACCCGGGGTAAGCCCGGCCACAAAGCGGTGACCGTCGGGAATCAGGGACGCCAGGTGCAGCATAACATGCTCCCATTCCGGACGCTCGGTACCCCCTGCCCGGGGAGGGCTTCTGATCCACCGAACAATATCCCCGTAGCTGTCGGCCTTTGTCTCGGTGTATTCCATATTAAAGCCGGTGCTGCCCTTAAGTATCGTACCCCGGTCGTTGAAAATACAACCCAGCACCGGGAAAACCTTCCTTGTATACTGGCACCCCCTGATCAGCTCGTTTTTGGCGGCCCGCAGCTCCGCCGCCGGAACACCATTGTACCATCCGGCCATTTCGCAGCCATAGGCATTGAATATCAGGTTGGAGTGGGTGGCATTCACCTCGGCCGTTGCAGATTTTGTAAAATTCAGGGCCGGCAGGGGATATTGCTGCGAAGGCTCCACTTCCAGGGTGTACTGCTCATTGCGCCTGCTGCCCCGCCGCTTGAAGTTGATGGTGTTGTCGGCATTACGTTTTTCATTATCGCTGTATGTATCCGGACGCTTGATGGTAACGTTTTTCGTCTGGGTTGTGCCGCTGGAGATAACTTTGAGGGTTACCTTGGCATCGAATTCGGTCACCTCGTCGGCATCAAACACATCCTCTTTGGGGTCCCAGAGCACATAAATACGGTTGACCACCCGCTTGCGGGGCACCAGTTTTTCGTTCCGGACGGTGTTGAACCACGTAATCTGCAGTTTGTCTTTGGTGGTATTGGGTTTGTACAGCGTCTGGGTCTGCCCGCTCAGGTTGACCATAGTCCAGAAATACCAGGTATACTCCTTGTCGAGTTCTTTGCCGTCTTTGTTGAGCACCCCCGTCTTGACCGTCACCCGGTAGCGGACACCGTCTTTAAGGTCGCTCATGGGTACAATTTTTACCCGCTTGGAAGAAAGCGACAGGGGGCCGGTATCGTGTTCGACCCAGTTGCCGTTTTTATCACGGTACTCAACCAGAATATTGTCGTCCAGGGTCAACGTATCTATATCATCGCTGAAAGTAACGGTAATATTGGGCAGGTCGTAATGCACATTCTTGCGTCCGTCCGAGGGCGTAAAGGCCGTAACCGTAAAACCGACCTTGCTTGATATTTCAACATACCCCACCCCCAGGCACCAGCATCCCGTGCCCGTGGCATCGGTATCGATAAAAATTTCATTGGTGCCGTTGTCGAGATAGCTGGGCAGGAGATCAAAGGTATTGATACTCCAGGAATCGTTGGCCCCTTTGAGCTGCCCGATATAATTGCCGTTCACGTACAGACTGTCCACCTCGGGCCCCCCGGCACAATCCTGTGAATCGTTATAATCAACGTCAAAGTTTGTCAGCTTAATTTTAGGGTCCTTAATATCTTCCGGGTCGGCGTCGATGGTGAGGTTGATCGTGTGGTCGCTGTAGGAACACCCCGAATCAACATCAACATGCCAGACGGTTTCACCATCGGCCTCCGTCTGTAAAGGGAACACCCTTCCCTTGTGAGGCCACGGATCAGGCTTGTCCTCTACGGCGTCATAGGCCCCGGCCGGGATACAGATGAAACAGATGGTCGCAATTACTGCAATACTGCGGATTGCCTTAAAAAAAACCATTTGTGTTCCCATACGTAATCTCCCCCATGCAATGATGAAAACATACCGCCATGATCTGATTTATGTGTATAGCCCATTAAGACCCGGGTTTCAATCAAACATATAATACTTCCTTAAAAAAATATGAAAGGATGCCTGAACCTATCAAAAAACACTCTTAAAATGAGGGATGCTGGGAAATGTTCAGATACAAGGCGCACGATACCCTGAGAAATGAGGCGTACTTTGGTTACGAAGAGGGAGTGCAACGCAAGCTTGTTGGACGTTTCCGGCAGTCTCCTGTCAGGCCCGGTAAGATTCCACCGCCGCCGCACACACAATAATCACGCCCCCCAGAACGGTCATCCCCTCCGGCACTTCCTGCAGCACCGCCAGCGCAAAAACAGTACCGTATACCGGTTGCAGGCAGGCGATCAGCCCGGCCGATTTAGCCTTAAGCCGGCGCAGGCTGCCGGCAAACAGGCTATGGGGCACTGCGGTAAAACAGAGGGCCAGCACGATGATTTTTACCCAGGTGGGCGTGGTGATTGATGCGGCGGCAGGCGTGAGGAACCAGACGGTGGTAAGACCGGCCACAAGGGTTTGATAAAACATGGAGGTATCCCCACGGTAACGGGACAGGTAATGGCGCTGCAGCACATTACGCAGGGCGAACAGGAACGCCGAAAGCACTCCCCAGCAGATCCCCTGGGTAATATTATTACTGAGAGAAAAATCGGGCACCATCAGGCAGACCCCGGCAAGCACCAGGCCGCCGCACAGCATATCGGCTGAATGCGGCCGCTGTCCTTTCCAGAGAGGTTCCATGAAAACCGTCATGATCGGATAGGTATACAGGGAAATCATGCCTACGGCAACGCTTGAAACCTGCATGGAATGAAAGAACGTTATCCAGTGCAGGCCCATAATCAACCCCTGCAGCAACATCAGGCAGTAGTGCCCTGCACCGGCCAGCAGAACCGGCTTTCCGGTTGCCTGCAACAGCACAAACAGCGCACCTGCTGCGATAAAGCTGCGGATGGCGGTAATGTCTACCGCCGGCAGCGGTATCAGTTTGGCAAAAAGGGCTGTTCCCCCGAAAAGGATAACTGAAAGGTGCAGCCCCATCAGACTGCGCTGTTTTTCGTTCATGGCAAAGCTGTCCGGAAACCAAGCTCCCGCGTCTCTTCCCGCTCAGCACTCCCCCGGGCATGGGTCCGCTCGAGAAACCGCACCTCGCCGCTGTGCCGGATCAATACAAGTGATGTTGTTCTCGTACCGTAGATGGAGCTTTCGATAAAAATGGGGGCCAGAATCCTCTCCCACTCAGGCCCTACGCCGGTATCCGGCAACTCACCGTCGGGAGGACGGGAAGTATCCCGCATCAGGCTGAACAGGGCTTCGGTTTCAAGTGCTCCCCCGGAGCATATCACCTCGTTGAAACGCTTCTTCCCCGACACAACCTTGGGCCAGGGGGTGTCCACAACATGATTACTGAGCCCGTACACCCCGCCCTGCAGTTTTTGGACTTCCTGTTGCTGGTTGGTAAAGTAGTACAGTGATGCAGAGTCCCCGGCAAGCAGGCTGAAGCCGTTGTACAGGTGGGCATCCCGGCACACCGCTGCAAGATATTCAGAAACCGGCATGTCGCTTGACAGGCCCCGGCTCGCCAGCAGACCACGCGATGGCGTTGAAAACCCCCCGGCGGCATAGGCGCCCCTGAAATTGGTGATGGCTGCAAATCGTCCGGTTTTGCTCACGCCAAGCCAGGTCCCGCCCCCTTCCAGGTCTTCCCCGTAGAGCAGATCCCCTCCAGGTCCCCGGTATGCAAGCGGGGCGGTGGGCCGGTTATAAAACTCATCCCGGTTGGAGACAAGGATAAGCCGATATTCGGGATGACGGTCATAGGCAAAAAACAGTACGCACATGGCAAATGCTCTTTACAACAGGGTCATTTTCAACTCAATTCAGGATTGTACCATACAAACTGCACATCGTGCACCCTTAAACACATCGTTCATCATCGAAGCAGTTGCGTATCAGGATGTTTCTTTTGCCACTTTTTCAATACCGTATCCTCTGACGGCAGCACCTTGAGCCACTGCTTGAAATACACCCCCTGGATTCCCATAAGTCCTTTTTCATACGGATACCACAAACTCCCCGTCTCCTTGTCGTACAGGACAAATGTATAGTCATAGGTCCAGCCGGAAGGGGCAAGAGTCAGGGTTTTTCCGTCAATCCGGCGGCTGTACACAGCCGCTAAATCAACGAGAGGTCAGTAGGCCGCAGCAACCGGCTGTGAATCCAGGCTGCTGTTGGCGATTTCATGCCGCCTGAGCCGCGATACGGAAAAGGCCTTAGCATCCTTTTTCCCTGTTATCGCCAGGACCCGCATATCCGGCGGCTCATTACCCGCGGTTTCCGTCAAATGGCTGTCATCAAGGGGCGTAATGGTGTTTTTGCCGATCCCGAATTGAAAGTTTTCGGGTGTAAATCCCAAAGATACGGCCTGGGTAATTTCCATGCGTTCCCCGGTCCGGTCAACCAGAAAGGTCCGTCCGTTCTCGGTTACCACACTGCCATGTGAGATTCCTACGGCAATAAGTGCCGCTATAAAAACACCAAGAAATCCTGAAGTAAATTTCCTCATGGCATTCTCCTTATATACAAAAGCTGCTCGGTCATAGCATACACCCTCTATTGTATGTAGAGCACCATAATGCCGACTACGCCCCCTCATCTCCTTTTTACAGATAAAAAAAGCGGAGTCGCAATCGACTCCGCTTTTTTTATCTCAAATATTCCTATTATTATTTGTAAAGCAGCAAGCATCGTATCCAGATCAAGCAGAAATGTATGGCACAAATGGCGAACTACAGCAGATGGGCATTCTCCTTCGGCCTCCTACAAATCGTCGCCGCGCATATCCCAGAAAAGTATCCCGGCAGCCAAATCGGCCAGTTCGAGAATCGGATCAACGCCCACATCCGCCCCGACAAACAGCGCGTAAACGCTCACCCCGATTTCGGTAAAGGAGTAATCGGGGCCGGTAAAACCGTCGACAGCGGTGTCGGCAACCGAAACCTGTAACCCGTCGTAGGATTCAATACCAACCGGCAGTTTAAAGCTCTCGCCGTTGCGCGGTCCGGGCAAGCCCGCATAAATTGATTCGTACATCCCGTAGGAAACCGTGGCCGGCTGGGTCGCCCGTACACCTATGGCTCCGCCCGGTCCCAGCCGGACCCGGACCCGCACAACGTCGAGCACATCAAGTATTCGATTGGGCGCGTATAAAAGCAGCTTTTTTCCCCACCCCAGGCTGGAGGCCGAGGCGTGTTCCGCCGGGCCTGCAATCAGCAAACAACTCAGTACCAACAGCATATATGCCGTGCGTTTCATCATATCAAACAGCTCCTTTACTCCTCATCGTGCACATCCGTATCGACTTCTATTTAAACATATTGCGCATGTTTTGCCAAATGCTATTTAAACACCTAAAAAAGCGGCTGTACCCACACACAGGCACAGCCGCTGAAGTGATATATATGCAGTTTTTCACCAGCACCCTGGCACACAGCATGCTGCTGCGTGCCCGCCGGGAGCAGGTTCTGCGTGTACTCAGTCTCTCATTTTAATAGCGCTCAAAATCTTTGTCATGAATATCTCCTTTATCTTCAATAGGCCCCATTTCCAGATCAACTCCGCCTCCACCGTTATGAGGTTCCGGGGACTTGGGCTGGTCTATAATCGGTTTTTGTTCTATATGCGCCACATGCACTCTTTTTGATGCCCTCTGCTGTTTAGGATCGGGCTCGATTCCGCACGCGCCGGCCAGGCTCCTGCGCCCTCCGGTTCCATCGGTTCCGATTCTAAAAAATCCGATTGTCGACTGAAGTTCTTCAGCCTGGGACGAAAGCTCTTCTGCGGTTGAGGACATCTCTTCAGACGCACTGGCGTTCTGCTGGATTACCTTGTCGAGTTCTCCAATAGCGCGGTTGATCTGGTCGGCGCCGGTATTCTGCTCGTTACAGGCCGCACTGATTTCCTGGACAAGTTCGGCTGTTTTCTGAATGTCGGGCACAATTTTTCTGAGCATTTCACCGGCGCTTTCAGAAACCTGCACACTTGAAGCCGAAAGCTTGTTGATTTCACCGGCCGCCTGCTGACTGCGTTCGGCAAGTTTCCTGACCTCGGATGCCACTACGGCAAAACCCTTACCCGCTTCACCTGCACGGGCGGCTTCAATGGCCGCATTGAGCGCCAGCAGGTTGGTCTGGCGGGCGATTTCCTCGATAATTGAGATTTTGCCGGCGATATTTTTCATTGCAGCAACCGTTTCTTCAACCGATTTTCCACCTTCCTTCGCGTCTTTTGCTGCCTGCAGGGCGATTTTTTCCGTCTGGAGGGCATTGTCGGCGTTCTGTCTGATATTGGACCCCATCTGTTCCATGGATGATGAGGCTTCTTCGGCGGCCGCAGACTGCTCGGTGGCCCCCTGTGACAACTCCTCCGATGTGGAGCTGAGTTCCTGGCTGCCCGATGCAACATTATCCGAGCCGGCGGTAATATTGCCCACAACCTGGCTCAATTTGCGGACCATTTCCTTTAAGGCGTTGGTCAGCATGCCGACTTCATCTTTCTGATCAATGTCTATAGACACCGTGAGGTCTCCTTCGGAAACCGATTGTGCAAACTCGACCCCTTTGACCAGGGGATCGGCGATACTGCGGGCAATGAAAACAGCTATGACCGCAATAAGGGCCGCGATCAACAGCCCGGCGATCACGACTGATATGATCAGACGGTTAATGGGGGCCTTGACTTCGGCCTTGTCTATCTCAGCCAGCAGTGCCCAGGTAAAATCGCCGATCTTTATGGGGGCATAGGCCGACAGTACCGGGTTACCGTTGTAGTCGGTGATGATTTTTGCCCCGGAAGCACCGGCCAGGGCTTCACTGACCGCCTCGGTATCAACGCCGTTGTTTTTCACGGTGCCGGCAAATGAGGCCTTAACCGAATGGCCCTCGGGATCCAGATATGAATCCGAACGCATACGTTTGTCCGACCCTACCAGGTAGGTTTCACCTGTCTTTCCCATCCCGTCACGGCTATGCATGATGGCATCTATGGCTTCAATCGGTAACTGCAGGGCCACCACCAGCTCGACTTCACCGTCATAAAGCACGGGCTGGGCCACAAAAGCGCAGGGCTCGTTATTGGAAGGTGCATAGGGCGCAAAATCGGCTATGCCGAACTGCTTTGAACTGATCACGCTTTGCACCAGCTTGCCGAGGTTGGAATCGGCGTACTTGCCCTTTATAAAATTGGTCTGGTAGTCGGATTCCTTTGCCACCGTATAAAAACAGTAGCCGTCCGGATTGATCAGAAAAAGATCATAATAGCCGTACATTTTCTGGTACTTTTCGTAGAAATAGTTCCCGTTTTCGTCCCGGGGACAGAAGGCCTCGGCCACATCTATTTCAGCAAGAATAACCCAGCTCAGCCCCATAATGGTGAGAGGGCTGTATGCGGAAAGAACCGGGTTACCGTTGTAGTCTATAATAACACCGGCACCGCTCTTACCCGCAAGGGCCTCATGTACCGCCTTAGTATCTACTTTACCTTTTTCAGGATTCTTAAATGAAGCGACAACACTGTGGTGCGTCGGATCGAGATACGAATCGGACCGCATCAGCTTGTCCGGCCCTACCAGATAGGTCTCACCCGTCTCGCCCAGCCCTTCACGGTTCTGCATGATGGCATTGATCTGTTTAAGCGATACCTGAAACGCCGCGACACCGATAAATGTACCGGCCGTATCAAAAAGGGGTGTACCGAAAAATGCTGCGGGCTCATTTGATGGATCGTACCATTTAAAATCCACCAGCGTTGGTCCGTTTTTTGCTTTACTGAACGCAGTTGCCAGACCCGTATCCCTCAAAATTCCGCTCACAACATTTTCACCGAAATCCGACTCCTGTGTTACCGAAAAAACAACATCACCCTGGGGGCTTATCAAAAAAACATCATAAAAACCATACGTGTCGCAAAAAACTTTCAACCCGTCGATTCTCTGAGTGTACAGTTTTTTATAGGTTGCGCTCTCGGTACCCAGCTTGAATGCTGCGGTAAAAGGCTTGACTGCCGAAGTAAAGCGCAGGTTCTTCTGGACGTCGAACATTAACTGCTCACGGATTTTAAAATAGTCCCGTATATACTCTTTTTTGATCTCTCGCAGGGACACCAGCTTGGCGAAAGACTCGGCCCGCAAGGTCCCCACGGTTTCTATCAGGACCCCCATGTCGCCCTCTCGCTCTGCAAAATACTTTTCAATCTGGGCTTTCTTGATGCCCCGCACCGCCTCCAACTTGTCGTACGACTTCTCCATCAGGGCATTGGTGGCCGTATTGGCACTCCACCAGCCCACAATAATAATTGGAACAATACCCACCCCAAGAAAAAGCCCCAGCAACTTTGGTTTCATTTTTACATCTTTAAGATGCACCATGTTTCCCTCCCATACTAAGATTAAAATTATTTACTAAAACCCCGGATATCATTGTCATTCGCTTTTACACGATACGTCCGATTATTGTTTTGTTTGCCCGTCAGCGTACCCAACGCTTTTGCCGTATCGCCGTTTCTTTCCTACACGTGTTTCCACAATAGAGGTAAAAACTGCTCCTTATTTTTTTCAGGACGGCGGCAAGATCGCTTAAGTCCTGGTCTGCAAAAACAAACACCCGGGGATAAAATCCGCAACCGCAATGAACGGTTTCATTTTTCCTATCCGGCAAAACCAGGATGACCTTGGTATTGACGAGCAAATCCTTGATCTCACATAACGCATCAAGCTCGGTTGTATCTGCAGCCCAGGCAATAACGAGGCTGTCCCATTTTTTTGGCCGCCGCAGCCTTTTGGAAAAATCTTCTATCGTCCGGTATATTTCAACGGTGTCTTCTGCCGGTAGGGTCTGAAAAACCGAACTGTTAAGTTTATGAAGCTGCGACGGTACCGACACATAAAAAAGAATATTCATAAAGTCATCCCCCGCGATTACCCGCTCCAATCAAGTAAACAACCGGGCTCAAAGACCACAGCTCACGCCGGTGGACCGTTTCCCTTTGCCTCATTGGGCAAATCACACGATTTACGGTAAACAATGACGTTCGACAGCCATATTTGGCGTGCAAAACCGCCCTCTTACATATGTGCCGTTCAATAGCTCAGGGTATATTGCAATGGCGGTGCCAAAAGGTGTCGTAAAAAAACAATAATTTTATCGAAACTAAAATCAAGGACTTATAATCATTAAACACCTATTGACAAGGGACGGAACAGAAGGGGAGGCTTTGAGTTTGTCCAGTATTGCAAGACATGTTCAAAAAAACTGAACATACCGACGTACCGTATTGAATAACCCGCACCAGGTGAGATGAAGGGATACGGCTAAGCGGTGTAGATATACCTTCGTTATTGCCGAGCGGCCCATTGCACATCGGCGGCATTCAGAGGGACCTCTCGTGAAGGCGAAGAATTGGCTTTTCCCAGTGACAGATCATGCTTTTTCAAAAGATTGTAGAGCTGGGTGCGTGCCAGACCGGAAAGTTTGCAGGCCTCTTTAATACTGCCGGCAAGCTGGGTGAGATCGTTCAAATACTTTTTCTCGGCTTCAAACACGTGGGATTTTCGTGCTTCGCGCCATTTGGGAAACGGCTTCGCATATCGCCCGGTTCTCCTGTGCTCGTCACCATTATCCTGCTCGTCCTTGAATGACGACCGCGCAATCTGGATACGAATATGTTGAGGCAATTGCTTTGGGAAAATGACCTTGGCGTTTTCAGCAGACGACACCGCCCACTCGATGGCGTTGATCAGTTCCCGCACATTTCCGGGCCAGGGGTATGCATACAGGGCGTCAAAAAATTCCGAAGAGAAACCCTTAATGCCGAGATTGTTCCGCTCACAAAACTTTATCACATAGTGTATGCAAATATCCTGAATGTCATCATGCCTGAACCGAAGGGGTGGAATCCCAATGGTAATTGCCTGCAAACGAAAAAGCAGGTCTGCGCGAAATTCGCCGCGGGCGGCCATATCCTGCAGGTTTCGATTTGTTGCAGTTACCAGTCTGAAGTCACTGGTCTCTTCGCGATCGGACCCGATCGGACGAAACTTCCGTTCCTGAAAAACCCTGAGCAACACTTTCTGAAAGCTCAAAGGCAGCTCACCTACTTCGTCGAGAAAAAGCGTTCCTCCGTCAGCCTGCTTTATGAGGCCGTCGCAGTCCTTATCGGCCCCCGTGAAGGCCCCCTTGCGATAACCGAACAGCAAACTCTCCACAAGCGTTTCGGGAATTGCGGCACAATCAATCACAATAAAATTTTTGTCTTTGCGCAGGCTGTTTTCATGCACCGCCTTTGCAAAAAGCTCCTTCCCGGTTCCTGATTCACCGGTTATCAAAACCGACGCATCGGTGGCGGCCGCCTGGGAAAGCATACCCAGACATTCACTCATTTGGTAGCTGTTACCGATAATATTATCACGCTTCAAAACGAAAGGAGCGCCCGACTTGAGCTTGGAGGAACGATACTCGACGGCACAGGTTATGGCCTGCGACATACACCGCTTGGAAAAAGGCTTTTCAATATAGTCCCAGGCCCCGTTTCTGATGGCCTGTTCCGCACCTGCCTTGTCTCCCGCCGCGGTGATCACGATGACTTCAGGAGGACATGCAATCCGACGGATATCAGCCAGCAGGTTAAGGCCGTTACCGTCGGGCAAACCGACATCAAGAAGCACAACATCGTTTGCACCCGATTTGATCTTTTTTCGACCCACATCAATGGAGAATGCACATTTCGGCTTGTGTCCCAACCCCTGGATGAGTCGGCGCAGCATTGCACACATCACGGGGTCATCATCAATGATCAGTACATTTGCCATAGGTATTGCATCCTGAAATATGTCGGCATATACATGTTGCTGATTCGGCACCGACAATTCAAACTATTGTAAATTAGTACGGCATTGAAAGCACGTAACGGGTCCTTCGGGTTTTTTCAAGTGCGAGATGAATATATGCACAGGAAAAAGCTTTTTTTAAATCACTTTGCAACCGGTGCCGCTTATGCATCCAGAATCGGGAGATATTATTTAACCATAGCCGCAAAACCACCAGAGCACAATCCGTACTAATACTCATATGCTACAGAAATATATGAAGGCGGGAATACGGGAATACACTGTAAGAGTGTTAAAAAAAACAGGCAGCCATACCACAAGAATTCCGGTTTGTTGTTCCAGACGGTGCGCTCTATTTTTTAGCAATTCCGGTCAGGCTCATCACAATAAACAGGAAGGTTATACAGCTCATGGGATAAAACATGTAATGAATCGAGGTCAGCTCCACGACCCAGCCGGTTGTTATGGGACCAACGACACACCCCAGGCCGTAAAAAAAGCTGAAACAGGCATTTGCAGACCCCATTCGCTCGGGCGGGACGCGCTCGCCGATAAAGGCCAGCGCCACCGGATATAGAGCACCGGCAATCAGTCCGACACCAAAGGTCAAAAAGCATATGACATAATATCCTTTAAAGAGAATAAAAGCACACGTGAGCAGAAAAAGCATGATGCCGCAGATAATAAGTACCTGGAGCTTGCCCCACTTGTCGGCAATGGCCCCGGCCGGATAGGGAGAAACCGCCCCGCCGATTGCGAAAACAGTAAAAACAACACCCAGTGAGGGGCCGCTGATAGCAAGCTCATCAAGATAAAGCGGCAGAAACGAAGCAATGGAAACCTCAACTACGGAATAACAGGCAGCCGCCGCAATGGGAATGCTGATAAGCGCCAGCAGGTGCCCAAACCCCCATTGCACCTTTTTTACCGGTACCGGGGTTTCATCAAAACTCACCACTAGAACAACCGCAGCGATAAAACTGCTGACCCCGCCCACAATAAAAGGAGCCGGTACACTGACGGCATACAGGGATGCACCGATTGCCGGCCCGATTGCAAAGCCCACGGCAAACACGACACCGTACAACCCCATATTGGATGCACGTTTTTCCGGCGGGGAAAGGATGTTGATTGCAGCTTCGGTGGGCGCGAAAAGCAGTGCCGATCCGATGCCCTGTACGGCACGGATGAGGTAAAAATATTCCTGCCGTCCCACGGCAGGCATGGCCAGGATTGCCGACCCGAAGACCACAAGACCGATTATGATAAGTCTTTTAGAACCGGCCCTGTCGATAAAACGGCCCAGCATGGCCGTGGCAATGGTAAATGACAGAAAATAAGTTGTTTGAATCTGTCCGATTGAAGCAGATGAGGCGCCGATATGTTTCAGCAGAAGTGGAACCAGCGGGGTTACAAAGCTCATCCCGAACGCCAGCAGAAATACCGTAGCAAAAATACTGATCAGGTTTTTATTCATAACGGAAGGCTGTTGGAGAATGTTCAAACACATAGCGCGCGCTGACATTTGGCATGAGGCGTATTTGCTTGTACGCCGCAGTGCCAAAGGGTGAGCACACCGCCGGAGATGGTCGTTCTACGACAGCCTCATAGCCTCTCTATCCCCGCAAACTCCAACTATTTAAACATAAAAGCACGCCCTTTCCAACCTGTTTTTTACAAAAATTCCGGCACCCTTTTTATTGTTTGACGCCACCGCCGCAACATATTATCATTTCGGCACGAACAAGAACCCCACGTTACATACAACAGGAGATGACTATGAAAAAAGGATCATCCAGATACAGGCATTACCGGACAACCGCCCTTTGCAGTCCGGTTATTCTGATCCTGCTGCTTGCGGCCTCATGCCTGTGGGCGTCTGATCCCGATGCCTTTGAGGACGACGATACCTATTTAACTGCCCATGTGGTCGACACCGGCAGCAGTGCCGCCCCGGCCCTGCACACGTTTCATGATGAAGGGGATGAAGACTGGGTAAAGTTTTTCGGCTATATCGATGACGACAAGGATGACCATGAGTACATTGTCTACATCTCGGATGTCGGCTCCCGATGCTCCATTGTTATCGAGGTGTATACAGACGACGGCAAAACCCTGCTTACCGACCCCTTTGATGATGCCGTTGCCGGAGAAGAAACAACCGTAACGTTTACCATTACCCGGGAAGGTATTTACTATATCCGGCTGCGAAACAGCGACCCGGCCGTTTACGGCGACGACACCGACTATCGCCTGATGGTGCAACCGGGCACATCGTCGGGCAAACCTATCGGCACTGGAACCATCACCGGCACATTTACCGATGCCCAAAGCGAGGCACCCTTGAACAACGGCCTGATCAGGACCGATATCGGCACAGCGGCCCTGCCCGACAGGGGTGTCTATCAGATGGTACACTCGGCAGGAAATTTCATCCTTTCCGCCACCGCCAACGGCTATCTCTCTTTTTCAACCCAGGTCACCGTTGAAGCAGGAGAAACCAGCACAATCAACATAGCAATGGAGCCTCTTCCAGCCGATCCCGTTGATCCTGGTGACCCCGAGAAACCATCGTCCTGCTTTATTGAGGAAATCTACGGCCCGCAGTCACCGGAAGCCGCCTTTTTCAGGCACTACCGCGACACAGTGCTTGCGGCAACCCCGACCGGCCGGACCGTAATCAAACTCTACTATACCCTCGACCGGCAACTGACCGACGCATGCACACAACATTTTGAAATATTTCCTAAAAGGTAATCCTCTACGATTGGCTCAGGTTTTTAGTTCTTGCATACTACCTATGTGTTGCGATCCCTTTGCAACGCAGCCGAGTGCAGCGATTTCAGGAGGAGACAAGGGTCGACATGTTTGAGCCCCGCTTTTCTGGGGCGAGTTTGTTGACCCGCCGACTGAAATCGTGCCCCGAGGGTATCCCGCCTTGGGCGGGGCAAGTTGCAGGGCGCCTTTCTTTTGCCTCCTTTTCTTTGGCGCGCAAAGAAAAGGAGGAGGCGCTTGCGTCTTATTGATTTTTTTAGAATTCCAGAATACTATCTGATTCAACTGCCTCCCAAGCAGGAATACATTCACTCACTGAAAAACACAAATCCTTTCCACTGCTATCGCATCTATCGGCCATAGTGCATAGTAAAGAGATCCAAATACTCATCCCCATAACTGGTCGAGTCACACCGGCAGGTAAACTCAGGCCCCAGAACAGAATCAAAAAGCTCCCGCCACTGACTGCGCAGCATATGGTAATCGGTCCGCACGCCCCTGGGCTGGGTTAAAATTGAAACGGCCTCGGTCATCAGAAAGCAGTCCACGCAGGCCTGCACCACATCCACCGGGGCGTCATGGGCGAAGACAAAATCGATAATCCTTCCGTAGGACTGGTACACGGAAAGCGCCAGGTCCGGGGAGTGCAGTTCCGGGGTGTCGTTATTGGCGTCCAACTCAAAAATCACAAAGTGATCGATCCGGGATTTCAGCTTTTCAAGATGCACCCGCTTCAGTTCCATGGGCATATGGTGATAGGCAAGCGAGCTCAGGGCTACATCATATGAGGCATCGATACTGTCGGATATATTCTCTATTCTGCTGTTGATGGTTCGTATCGTGACATTCGGAAAATCCTTTTGGACCGTCTCTTTAGCCAGAACAACCATGGCGGGTGAGGCGTCTATGAGCAGTATTTCATCAATATCGCCAACCTTACCCGCTTCCTGTAAATGCTTCAGCAGGGTAGCCGCCAGGGCCCCGTTGCCGCAGCCGATGTCCATAATCCTCAGGGGCCGGTTGAACCGGGGCATGGAATGGCCGCACTGTTTGATAAACCGCTCGCGGGCCCCCTTCACTTCCGGCACACCGGCAAAGTGCACAAAAGGGCGGGGGTCGGCAAAGGCCGTGTCCGGCATAATGAACCGGTTCTGCTGTCGTTCCAGGAACGCCGCCGTAAAGGCATTGGAAAACAGCCCGTCGTCTTCAATCTGGGCTCCCTCGGCAAACCACTGTTTGCCCAGCAGTTCCTGGCCGTGTGCCGCCAGCAGGATACCGGCATAGTAATGAAAAAAGGATACCAGGTTGCCCCGCACCTCGTCCTGCATGTCCCTGGGCGGCAGTCTTTTATCAAGGATTTCGTTCCCCAGGCTGCTCCAAAGCTGTTTCTCTTGTTCGGATAAAAAGAGCATGGCATTCCCCCATAGGTCTGCGTATCTGTATGTACTGTTTAAGCAGTATTACACCATACTACCGTTACATTTCCAACAAAATATGGAAAAACACGTAGCCGTACCGGTCGGCAGCCGCCTCTGGGGCACCATGGTTTTTCCATGGTCCCCCGGAGCAGATTGATACCCTCTTAAATACGAACGAAGCCACCTTGCAAAACGAAAATGACACGCTATAATTTCGTACCATTGCCGGTCGAATATAATGCAAAGCCCGACCTGCATATTCGTAGCTGTACACCGCCCACCCAGGAACCGGGTTTCGCTGTTATAGCAAAACAACCCAGGCATCCCTTACAGAAGGAGGAAACACCATGAGCACCAGAAACATAAAAACAACTATAATTGCTTTATTTTTTGTCGGTGCCCTCTGCTTGCCGGTCTTCAGCCTTGCAGCCTCGGACATACAACCGGGCGGCAACGTTCGCATCTGCCCCGTTAAACAGTTCTTTTACACATTTTTTAATATTACCGAAGAACAGCAGCAGGAATTACAGCAAATTAAGGACGCAACCCGCGATGAAATGACACCCTATATTGAAGATATGAAAGAGCTGGGGGATCAGATGGCCGAGACGCTCCTGACCGAATCCATCGACACGGCTGCAGCCGCAGATCTGATTGAGCTGATGATCCCGCCCAAATCCGCCATGACGGTAATAAAGCTCAATGCCAGGGTTGAGTCCGCCCAGGTTCTCACCTCTGAGCAGCGGGCCGACATCCAGGAAGTTCTCAACGATGTTTCCGATTTTATTGACTATGTCATGGCCTATCCCAGGCTGGACGAGCTGAAAGCAAAATACGGTGATCGCCTTATCCGAGCTATGATGGACAGGAAACTGGAATTTTTAAACCTTTCCGAAGAGCAAAAAGATGCCTTGCTGGCATTAATGAAAGCAACCCGCGAAAGCATAGAGCCCATCTCAGCGGAATTGGAGCCCTTGGGAGATCAACTTAAAGAAGCGCTTCTGGCTGAAACAGTCGACACCGTTGCGGCAGCCGGCATAATCGACCGGATGATCGAACCCAAGGAACAAATTATGGAAATAAAACTGAATGCCCAGATTGAAGCGGCCTTGTTGCTCACGCCGGAACAGCGGACCATTATTAAGGAAAAAATGGAAGAGCACCAAAAGTACCATGACGGCTTCAACCCCGGGAAGTGATACTCTCCGCCTGCAGGGCGGGCATCCCGGCAATTATTATTGATTTCAGCATTGTGTCCCCCGATAGTGCAGTGGGACACCTTTCGGTAAACAACCGGCCCTGAAACTCAAAAAGGCAGTGCGGAATTATCTGCACCGCCTTTTTGATTCCCGTCAGATGCCTTACCCCGGGCCCGCATTGCTGTCCGGCATGTGCGCTACCTAATCACCGGCACGATTCCCGTGTTGCATCCAGATCATACTTTTTTTTAAGCCAGTCAAAATCCATGGCCTTTGCCTCAGAACAAAACGCATCGGTATCAAGCTCATACTCCACCCCGAACACGGCCTTTCCGTCCTCGATAAAAGGCAAAAGCAGGTCACACTCGTTGTATTGAAAGCACTGCTCATTAAGGGCCCAGTCAAAAGAGGAAACAAGCTCCTCTACCTGGTCGAGGTCGTTCTTCAACCCCACCGACAACCCCCGGGCATGGGCCTGATCTGCCAGCCATCTGTTGAAAACGAGCTGATCTGCTGCAGAAAGGGGAAATCCGCTTGAATTGGTGTAGCCGTCAACATTATCGGGTTCAACCCCGTCACATTTCTTCGCAACCGCCACGTCAAGCCGTGCCTGCATCAACGGGCCCAGGATATCGAGCTGCCGGATATCCAGCCATTTTTCGTCCGGCCAGTCGTCGAGAGTATCTCCCAGGACAGAATCGGGAAACCGGTCGGCATCATCCCGCCAGTCTTCCCAGCTTCCGGCCGAAAAAGAGCAGATCACGATTCTACCATCGGCATGTAACCGGTCGATAACGCTCTGGGGCGTATCAAAAAGATCGATATCATACATATCAACATCAAAAGATGTATCAATCGTACCGGTCAGTTGCCACTGCCAGCTTGTTCCGGGCGCGGGCTGCCAGACGGCGGTATCGTTATCATCGCCCGTTTCATTGTCGGTATCACCGCCTGTTTCGTTATCGTTGCTGCCGTCATCACCAGACCCGGCAATAATATTTATAGTGATGGTATCTGATGACGATGCACCAACCGCATCCGTTGCGGTCAGCGTGATGGTATGCGTACCAACACTCAAAGAATCACTTATAATCGTTTTGCCGCCTCCGATGGTCCCGTCAAGGCTTGATGTCCATACCAGGGCCTGCCCGGCAATGTCTCCGCCCTGGAAATCGGCGGCTCTGCCGCTGAAGGTAATTTCAGCAGCCTCTTCAAATGATGCACCGTCTTCCGGGGATTCTATGGTTACACGTGGAACACACGCCGACAGCATAACCAGAGCAACAGCGACACAAATACCGATTATCCATCTTTTCATAAAAAGGTTCCTTATGCTGTTACCGGATTATTTTACATAAACACCTTGAAATATACAATTTTATATTTATACATATAAAATATTAATGAAGATACTTCAATCCGGCCTGTATACCATCAAAGAGGAGGAACTATGGGCAATAACACCTATCGTGCAGTGCTTCTATCGATTCTGCTTGTTGTATCATGTATATGTGCATCATGCGACCTGTTCGGGGGCAAAAAAATTCCGGTTTCAACCAAACTCGTCAGCTCAACCCTGGCCGAAATGCCCGAAGGGTACGAGTTCAGGCTGGCTGCATCTGAACTGTCGGCGGACTGTGCCGAATACGATGCCTGCATGACCCCGGACACAGTGTTCGGCAAAGTATATTATGCAGGAATTATGGTCGGCATGGACACAGGCTACAGCCTGGGACCCATTATCGGGGATGTAATTGACCCCTCTCCCACCACATCCTTTAAACAGAGTGAACTGCTTGATTTTGATTTATATACACAGCTGGATATTGAAGGATCTATCCAGTGCTGCGAAGGATCTCCCTATCCGTCCGACGATAATGCCTATGTGCGGGCGGTTGAGATACTGTTCGGCTATGTAGACACCACCTTTACCCTTGAAGAGGCGGCGGTCCATGCCGATATTGCCGGAACCCATGTTATACGGACCGTATACGGCGATGTGGACGACACCGAGCTGCAAAAGGGTGATGTTTTGTACCGGCGCTCTCTTGACGAAGATTTCAAATGGTGTACCGAGACCGAAGGATGCATCCATACCAGCCGCCCGGCAGACCCGATCCAGAATGACGACATAGCCGATTACACAGGCACCCCCGACGGCCTCGGCAACCAGGTAATCCCATCGTTTTCGGCCGAGTTGGCACAGGGCCATGACCCTGTGCAACTGACTGAAAGTGCCATACTGGGTAATTCATGGCAGTTTGTTATTGATTTTGACATGACAAGCGGCGTGGCATTCACCTTGCATCCGTCAAAAATCAATACCATAGCCGAGCTGGTAACATCATTCAAGCTGGCCGCCGAGCCCGGCCATCAGGATATCGGTTTTACCGTAACCCTTACGGCAACAACCGGAGACAACCAGACCACCCCAACCACGGTTCCGGCCGAAACTACGTCTACAACCACTGCAGAGGCAACCACGTCTACAACGAGTGCCGAATCCACTACCACTACTACCCAACCGGCATCCACCACAACCACAGCGCCGCCCGAAACAACAACAACCACTTCTGAATCCCCATCAACCACAACCAGTATACCCTGTCCGGATGAAACCAAAACCGGCTTACACTGGCATAACCCGTATCCCGATGGGTATACATATAACAGCATATTCTTTACCGACACCCTCAACGGCTGGAAAGTCGGCACGTCCGGGGTTGTGTCCCACACCACCGATGGGGGCACTACCTGGGAGCTCATCCAAATGGATACACATCTTTCGCTGAACAGCGTTTACTTTGCCGATGCGCTGCATGGCTGGATCGGCGGCCCCAGCGGATTCATTTATCATACCACCGACGGCGGCACCACCTGGGAAGAACAGTCCTTCGGCGTATACAACACCGTGCTCCAGATGGCTTTTCCCGACCAGAACAACGGCTGGCTGCTGGTTTCGTACAATCAGCTTTTTCATACAACCGACGGCGGCAGCACCTGGACCGAGCAGAACATCACCGATTTTGATACCGATATAAACTGTATCTCTTTTATCGACACCCAGACCGGCTGGGCCGCCGGCGACGGACAGGGTGTATTCCAGACCACCGACGGCGGAAACACCTGGAACCTGCTGTATATCGGCGATCTGGACGACAACATCAACAGCATACATTTTGTCGACAGTTCAAACGGCTGGGCTGTCGGCAAGACCATCCACCCGTCATACGGCTTCAGGGGATTTATCCTCCACACCTCGGACGGCGGCACCACCTGGGAAAAACAGGACGACGGCAAGCAGTCGGTTCTTGAAAAAGTGTTCTTTGCCGATACACAAACCGGCTGCGCTGTTGGGAACTGGGGCACCCTGCTGTACACCACCGACGGGGGTAATACCTGGCTTGACGGCACATCGGACCTGTACAAACAATTTCTGCATGATGTGTTCTTCATCGACCCGCAGCACGGCTGGACCGCCGGCAGCAGCAGTGCCGCCAACCTGCGTACCACCGACGGCGGAAAAAACTGGCAGTCGTTATACACCACCCTATCATCAAAACATTTTTATTCAACATGGTTTATCAATGAAAACACCGGCTTTATCGGCGGCGAAAAAACGCTGCTCCACACCACCGACGGCGGCTGTTCCTGGGAAAACCTTGAGGTTGAGGGAGACTATGACAACTTCAGGCACCTCACTTTTATCGATGATAATTCCGGCTGGATGGTAGGAGCTCCCGATTCCGTACTGCATACCACAGACGGCGGGGTGACATGGGAAGAGCAGTACAACCAGGAACATTACATCAGGTCAATGACTTTTGTCGATGCTCAAAACGGATGGATGGCAACAAAGGAAAATGCCGTACTCAAAACCATCGATGGCGGCACCACCTGGACCAAAGTACTGGAAGACCCCATCGGTATTGATTCATCCGAACCGTATGACCCGTTCGTGGAATATGAAACCATTGAACCCAGGCACCTCTTCTTTACCGACAATGCAACAGGCTGGCTTGTGGGGTCGGATTTTAAGAAAATCGGAGACGGCTCCATAACGAAAATCATGCATACATCCGATGGCGGCACCACCTGGGAGGTGCAATTCGAGAACGTTGCCAACCACTGGTCGGACTCCTACCGGCTGACCCGGCTTTTTTTCCTGGACGGCAGCACCGGCTGGGCATCGGGCTCAGGCGGTAAGATGCTGCACACCACCGATGGCGGCGCCACCTGGACTCACATTGAAACCGATATATATGGCGGCATCCTGAATGATCTGTATTTTCTCGATACCAGCAATGGATGGGCGATACAGGATCCCGGCAAAATCTTAAAGACCACCGACGGCGGCGCCACCTGGATACAACAGAATAAGGGCGGGGACAGCAGCCTCTTTGATCTGTTTTTTATAACACCGCAAAACATCTGGATTGCCGGAAGCCACGGCATGATACTGCATTACAGGGAATAAAGTAATGATCATCGTCCGTAGAACGAGGCATTAGGAAGCACCCCAAAGGGGTGCCTGACAATCACCATACTATTAAATGCAGCATTGATTGCTAAAAGTATTTACCGTTGATGAGTTACGGGCTTTCTTAATCCCATTGCAGCGCAGCCGAGTGCAGCCCTTCGGCTTCGCCAAGGATAAACTCATTCAGGAGGAAACAAGGGTCGACATGTTTGAGCCCTGTTCTTCAGGGGCGAGTTTGTTGACCCGCCGACTGAAATCGTGCCACGAGGGTATCCCGTTTAGGCCCAAAACAAGCGAGGATTCGTAGCGAGGGGGCTGAAATGCTCGGAGATACAGGTTGCAGGGAGTACAGACTTTAGATTTGGGCATTACGGCAACCGCAGTAGAATTCTTCGCTTGATTTGGGCCTAGGGCGGGACAAGTTGCAGGGTTTGCCCTTTCTTTCCCCCCTTTCTTTGAGGCGAACAAAGAAAGGGGGTAGAAGACGCGTAGCGTCTTATATACATACCCACCCCGAATCGCTACGGGTCACACGTCTCAAAGCCATGGCTTTTAAAGTACAATAGAAGGCAGGAATACAAAAGGGGGCATTCATAATGCCCCCTTTGTTTTTACACAGACACGTTACTTCTTCCGCTTCCACTCCTGGCTCGTGCGGTAATTGCTGCGGGCCAGGGCACCTTCGGTCAGGCGCACCCGGTCGATGGGGATCTTGCTCATAATCATGTCTTTTTTGACGATTGCCCGCCACTGCTCAATGGTAATTTTGCGTGCTTGAGCGGCATACTCGTAAGGGTACACCCGCAGGCCTTCGTCGAACTCTTTTGCGGTGCCGTCGTACAGCTCGGCCTTGCCCAGCACCTGCAGGCAGATGACATTGGCAAAGTTATCGTCGAACTCCTCGTGCCAGTTCATGCTTACGTAGGGGTTATGCCGGATGTGCAGCAGCTTCTCCGTGCCTTTTTCATGGAAGCCGTAAATTACTTTTTTCTCGGGGTCCAGGGCAAAGTCACCGGTTATGGTGTAGGGGCGGTTATTGAACGAGGTAGCAAGGGCGAAGGTCCGCTTCATGCCCTTGCCTTTAAAAATATCCACAACCCGCTGCCATACCTTTTCCTGAGGCATGACACCTTCTCCTGCTTTCCATTTAAGGTAGTCGCCGCTGATCCAGATCTGGGTTGCGGAGGTATCGGCATCATATGCAATTTCATGGCAATCGTTACACGACAAACCCTCCTCGATGGCCGGATGGTCCTTTTCCAGCGTTGCATCTATCTCGATTTTTTTCGCTTCGGCGGCTTTCTTTTCTGCGGCACAGATGCCGGTACCGGCTGCCATAACAACCGCCAGGCAGAGTGCCGTGATGATGAAGACTTTCTGACTTACTTTTTTCATACCTGCTCCTTTCGTGATAATTCTGCATGCCTATGCAAACAGCCACACGCTTTCTCCCCTCCGGCGGGTGACAATGCAGATGTTTTTTTGCGACAACAGCCCTGTTGCCGCCCTTTCTCTTCATGCTAAGGAAACGACAGGTAGATGTCAAGGAAATCAAACAAAACGCGTGCAAACCATCAATGAGATTAAACCATTAGCGCTTATTAACTATTTCTCTGCTTTAAGAGTTACCAGAGATCAAAAAAATGTACGATTTTAATTGCAATGCTACAGGATATCCCGGAAAGGGCTCACGTGAAAGAGCCGTAACACAAAGCCGGCTCCTTATGTTTGAACAAAAAAAGCCCGCAAATTTTTTTTATGGGCAAGTAATTGAATGCAATGGACAGGCAGCCATAGCAGGATCAAACGATTATTTTATGGTAGTCGGCTTTGAGCGTTTACCGTTTCCATTCAAACCTGTTCATGGAAAAATCCGGATTGTACTCTTTCAGAATGATGTGGTGCGGGGTGAGCTTGATAAAGCTACAGGACTCGATAAACCGGATGATAAAATCCCGGACCGCCTCGCCTTCGAGCCCCTTCTCTTGAGCAATGGGCAGCAGGAGCCTGGTCATAACCGCGTCCATATTCCACTTCTTGAGCCTCGCGCGGAAAAGACGGGGCCGGTTGCGTATGGTGATCAGTTCAGCCGTGCCGAACAGTTGCAGGCTTTTCTGCAGAACGGAATGGTCCATGGGCTGTTCGTAAATAAAGGCCGATATGTTGGGGTTGCGTTTTATATTGGCTATTTTCCCGCCGGGCACCCCCAGGATATAGAGATCAAGCCCCTCATGGAAAAACTCCAGGGCCGTTGCCCGGGGAATATCTTTATGCGAAGTTGCCAGCACCAGGGCATTACGGTGCACCATGCCGCAGCGGTGCGCGCCCTTTTTGGTATCAGGCGTTGCCGCGGAGCGGTCCAGAAAATCCAGAATCTTCTTTTTTACGGCAGCTTTACCGGGTACTTTCTTGGCAGTCATGAGTCGGCTCCTGTCGGTATAAAAATCCGGGTTTCCGCCGTTTCCTTTGCACCGGCCAGCTTCTCTTTGAAAAAGGCCTCCATCATGGAAAAGTCGGCTTCAATTGCCTGTTCGGGGCATACCCGCAGGCACTTATAGCAGTAGATACAGTTATCATCATAAACCGGCCAGGTATCAAGACGCATGGCCCCTGTCGGACATTGTTCCATACACACCCCGCACTGCGTACACACGTCCTGGTTTATTGTGCGCGGGGGCAGTTTTGTTCCGGCCACGGCAACCGTCATCTGCTGCATCACCGGCAGCATTTCCTCCGGCTGATTCAGCAAATCAGAAAGGGGCAGTTCCCGCGGTGCGTCCGAAGCCAGGGATGATACAACCGAATCGACAAGACGTGCAACGGCAGCATCATCTTCGGGCCCGGGATGTCCGCTGCATAACGGAGATTCAAACTGCCAGGTAAGAGAGTGTTCGGCCAGAACCAGCCCGGCACCAGGAACCTTGCAGCCCCCAGAGGTCAACCGTTCCCCCATTTCATGCAGGGCTATTCCGCTGGTAACCCCTCCCCACACGGCAAAGGGTACGGCATAGCCTCCGCTCGCGGGGAGTTTCTCAATAAACTTCATCACCGGCGGGACCGCATGAAAAGCATACACAGGCGTTCCGATAAACAGACAGCATTTCCCATTGGTTGCAGCAATGCGGTCGAGTATATCGCTGCAATCATGGTGTTGCCCAAGATCGCAGGCAACTACACTGCAACCGGCAGCATCGAGCCGGTTTTCAATAACACCTGCTACATGGCGGGTAGTACCGGCCGGGGAAATATACACTACAAAACAGGTCACCTCTACATTGCTCATAATTGATCCTTACATCTGAGATTAACGATATTCTATTAGTGATAAATCTATCAGTCTCCCCTGTCAACAGTATCTTTTACCAGGGGCTCCCTGCGTCCAGCCCTGTTTTTTATGCACCGGGGATGTTTCTGAAGAATATTGACATATCCCCATAATATCTTTATACTTATATAATCTTTACTAGTCTATATGACTTATTCTATATGTTTACGTCTGAATAACCATAACAGGAGGGAAACACCATGAAACAGGACGATTTCACCTGGGAAGAAAACAGCAGCGCAATGTATGAAACAACCGTAAAAGCGGCTCCCGCTTTCGTACGGCCCATACTGAAAAAAAGGCTTTTAAACGCCCTCGCTGAAAAGGCCGGCGATTCTGCTGTTGTAACCGAAGCGGTCTTTTTCGACGCACTCAAATCTACGACCCCTGAATCCAAGCTCGATAAAATTCTCGGAGAGCTTGAAGCTCTGAAAACAACTTAAAGGTCTGTCGGCATTTCTCCGCAAATGACGGTTGCCGGACATGGCCGTTGCTCCGGCAGCCCACTGACGGAAAAAAAGCCCCGCATAGTGTGCGGGGCTTTTTGCAATTCCAAAAGGTAACGGGTGGTTACAGCTGAACAACGTTTGCAGCTGCAGGACCTTTGGCTCCGTCAACAACGTCGAACTTAACCCGGGCGCCTTCGGCCAGGGTCTTGAAACCCTCATTCTGGATAGCGGAATAATGCACGAATACATCTTTGCCCCCGTCCTGCTCGATAAAACCAAAACCCTTTGACTCGTTAAACCACTTTACAGTTCCTTCATTCATTACGTGTGTCTCCTTTATCTACGTTCCCTTTAGGGAACCACTGAAAAATTGTGTCCGGTCAGTACCAGGTGATCCGGACGGGCAGTCTAATTGCTTTGCGTCCTCTGAACAAAAAAACCGTACACCCATTTGAGGACTGTACGGTCTTACTTTTCTGTAATAAGTTTGACTACAATCAGGCACTGCTCTTTAGGTAATGATTAATAATAACATGTAAATAAATAATAGCAACCTTTTCTTTATGCTTTTCCCTGATCTGAAACGCCCCGTTTTTTTGTCATGGCATATGTATCGGACAGTAAAAAAAGAAGTGCTCCATGCCGTCTTCACGGGTGTTTTCAAAACGCCCGCCCGGCAACTCCATGATTGCATGATAACAGCGGACTTTATTGGGGCTGAGCACGGAATGGTCGTTTTGCGCTATGCTGAATGTTACAGCAGCCGTTCACCCTTTTTCCTTCCGTAAAATTAAAATACCGCCGGAATGTTTAAAACATGCACACGTTGTGGGCAGGTGGCAACAAGGTAGCGCGTCCTGCGCTATAGATCTATCACCATCCCGTCGTAGGCAAGACTAACGGTAAGGGGATAGGTATCATCGTGCAGGGCGGCATACTTGCGGGTATTGTCAAGCACGGTATCCAGAGTTTCATCGCCGTGGGTCGGCTCATTGTGAAACAGGCACAAATGCTTTACCCCGGCCTCTATGGCAAGCTCCACACCCAGCATATTGCTGGAATGGCCCCAGTTTTCTTTGGTGTGCAGGGAATCCATCAGGGAGTACTGGGCATCGAAAATCAGGAGGTCGGCATCTCGGAAGAAATCGAGAAACCCGTCTTCAATATCCTTGTGTTCCGAGTCGGTTGAGTACACCATTGTTTTACCGTCCTTCTCCAGCCGATACCCGTAAGAAACCCCTGGATGAAATTGCTCGATGATTGTAACCCTAAAACCGGCAATTTCATATTCTTTGCCGGCTTCGAGCCGCTTGAAGGTGCGCTCGGCCTGCATATAGTCCAGGTCCACAGGAAAGAAAGGGGCCTGCTGCTGGGAGCGCAGAGCATGCTCGATTTCTTCATGGCACCCGTAAAAATTGATCCGGTTGCCCTTTATGAAGGCCGGTATAAAAAAGGGAAAACCCTGGATGTGGTCCCAGTGCAGATGAGACATGAAGATGTGCATTGTACAGGGGCTCTTGTTGGTCTGCATGACATGCAGCCCGAAATCGCGCAGCCCGGTGCCGGCATCAAACAGCACATACTCCTCGCCGTTTTGCACCTGCACACAGGAGGTGTTGCCGCCATAGGTACTGCCCACGGCAAACGGCAGCTCAGCGATGAATGCTTCAATCTCCTTATCGGATGCAAATGTGCGTCCCTGGGCGGCTTTGACCGCCTGCACGACTTTTGAACGTATGTCCTGGGCATGCAGGGCGACAGGCAACGAACCTGTGCTGCCCCAGATAGTGACTTTCACCGCTATGTCCCCTCCGTCATAATATGCCCCTGAAAAGTATCCCGGTACCGTTAAGCACCTGTTGCCGGTTGTTATACCCGTTTATGCCGTAAAATGCAACCATTCACTTATTGTATGGTATTGATTGACAATATACGGAACACTCCCATACACCTTACAATAAAAAAGACTCTTCGAAAAATCCCGATATGATCGGAATAGGGGGGTATTAATCGACCACATTCATAGAGACAGATGGAAAATGTTCAGATACAAGGCGCGCGAACCCCTGAGAAATGAGGCGTACGTGCCTGTACGCCGCAGTGACGAAGGGTAAGCGCAACGCCGTAGATGAGCGTTTTCCACCTGTCTCCTAAATAATAATGTGGTGTTCTTCATGGACGGCAAAACACTCAAGGGCAGCCCCGCTCTCCCGGATGATCCTCCGGCAGTCTTCCACAATGGCGTCTACGGCATCATCGTCGCGGTCCTGGTTGTGATGAAACAGGCCCAGTTGTTTCACCCCGGCATCAAGGGCCATCTGGAGCACATCGTTGTATACCGAATGGCCCCAGGTGCGGGTCATGGCGTACTCTTCGCGGGTATATTCGGCATCGTGGATAAGCAGGTCGGCATCCCGGGAGAATTCCAGATAGTCCTGTAAATCCAGGCCGCCGGGATGTTTGTAGGCAAGCTCGTTGTCGGTCAGGAAAACAAAGGTCTTATCGTCTTCAGTCAGCTTGTAGCCGATCCCCTGGTTGGGGTGACTGAGATGGATGGGGGTAATGGTTACGGAATCTATGGTAAATGCGTCCGAGCAGGAACAGTTGTACTCCATGGTAGCCTTAAGGTCTTCAAAGTTTACCGGAAAGCTGGGCGGCCCCATGGACTTTGCCAGCATGGCCTTGATGGAATTCTGGGCAAACGGACAGCCGTAGACGGACACATGGGTTTCTTCGCTGTACAGAGGCCGAAAGTAGGGGCACCCGATAATGTGGTCCCAGTGGGCATGGGTCAGGATAAGGCTGAAGCGGGTCCGGTTTTCTTCGAGCAGCTTCCTCCCCAGTTTTCTGATGCCTGAACCGGCGTCGATAATGATAACCTCATCGTTTTTGGTACGCACTTCCAGGCATGTGGTGTTACCGCCGTATTTCAAATATTCGCGTCCTGATACCGGTATCGACCCTCGAGATCCCCAGCAAATAATACGCATAACACATCCCCCTCTCTAAAAATCTAAAGAGCATGTCACAAGCCGATATGCTTACATATATATCCAACATCCACATTTTTTTCAACTATATCGGCAAGCCGGTTATAATTGTGCTCCTTGAAGGCTACGTAGGAAAACGGCTCCTGTGTAACGCTTTTTCCCGTTACCCACTGCAAAAAGGCGTCCCGCAGCAAATCATTGTCGAAAAGACCGTGGAGATACGTCCCCCATACCCGCCCGTCCGGGGAAGCCACTCCGAACTGATTCTCAAGACCGGCTCCGGGTGTTAAAAACTGAAGCCTTGCTTCATCGGCAAAAGAAGTTCTTCCCATGTGGATTTCATACCCCGAAGCGTCAACGGTTTTTTCCTGCTCCGGCAGCACACAGGCGCGTTGCACACGCTCGGTTACTTTATCGATCTCCATTTCAGACCTGATTGCCAGCAACCCAAGGCAGTCCATGCTCCCGCCGCTTCCTTCCACGCCATGCGGATCGAGTATCGCTTCACCCAGCATCTGATATCCACCGCAAATACCTGCTATACATCCTCCGGAGTTGTAATATGCGTGCAGTTGATCAGCAATGCCCCGCTCCCGGAGGAACCCGTAATCAAAAAAAACGTTTTTACTGCCGGGAATGATAATGACATCACACCCCGCAATATCGTCGCTGCTTTCGATATAGGCAACGGCAAAGCGCGGATCGCACTCCAGGGGATCAAAGTCGGTATAGTTCGCGATGTGCGGGAGCCTGATAATGCCCACGGTACAACGTTGACTGTTGCGGCCTGAAAGCGGCTTTTTATTGTCGAGGGCCACCGAATCTTCGCCGGGTATATACAGATCGCGCACCATGGGCACGATGCCCAGTACCGGCTTGCCGGTCTTTTCCCGGATAAATTCACAGCCGTCACGCATCAGGCCCGGATCTCCCCTGAACTTGTTGATGATAAAGCCGATCATACGGTCTTGCTCGCCCGGGGTCAGCAGTTCCATGGTACCGATAATCGAGGCAAATACCCCGCCCCGGTCAATATCGGCCACCAGCACGCATCCCGCATCGGCATATTGGGCCATGGCCAGATTTACAATATCATTGTCCTTCAGGTTCATCTCAACCGGGCTGCCTGCGCCTTCCAGCACAATAACACCATACCCGGCCGCCAGTCGGTCATAGCTTTTGGTCACCGCAGGCCACAGGCTTTTTTTTCGCGCATAATAGGCGGCAGCCTCGAGATCACCCTCCACACGGCCATGCACCACAACCTGGCTCCCCTTTTCAGAGGTGGGCTTCAGCAAAATGGGATTCATATCCACATGGGGCTCAATACCGGCAGCTTCGGCCTGTACGATCTGAGCCCGTCCCATTTCCCGACCGTCAGGGGTCACGCCGGAATTCAGGGCCATGTTTTGGGCCTTAAAGGGCGCAACGGAAACGCTGTTGCGCCGGAAGATACGGCAAAAAGCAGCGGCCATAATGCTTTTTCCGCTATCCGACGATGTTCCCAGGAACATGAGTGCTTTGGCCATTGAGAAACAGCTCCCTTCACACGCATCCGGAGTAACTATCCTCGCCCATAGGGCGAGGCATTAGGCAGTGCCCCAAAAGGGGTGCCTGACAATTACCATACTTATTTAATGCAGCATTGAATATTAAACGCGTTTGCCTTTGGTTCATTACGGGCTTTCTTAATCCCATTGCAACGCAGCCGAGTGCAGCGATTTCAGGAGGAAACAAGGGTCGACATGTTTGAGCCCCGTTCTTCAGGGGCGAGTTTGTTGACCCGC
>JANQGV010000245.1 GCA_028282925.1 Thermodesulfobacteriota bacterium | reverse complement strand
ATGAGGCGTACTTGTTTGTACGCCGCAGTGACAAAGGGTGAGCGCAACGCAGGAGATGGGCGTTCTCCGACAGCCTCTTAGGCATGCAATGCTCGGCGCATTGCGCCTATAAGCTGCTTTCGGGCCTCGGCTATGGTTCCCGAGTATACACCACCCCCCGCATTACGGTGGCCACCGGCTTTAAAGCCCACCGTGCGGGCGACCTCTGCAATACTGAGATGTCGGCCGAAATTCCTGGTACGCCAGTTCAGACGCACCGTACCGTCCAGGTTGTCCTTGAGAATAATGCCGTAATGGTAGCCCTTAATCTGACGCTGGAAGGTCTCCTTGTACAGGCGCATCCAGTCCGCATACTCCCTTCCAAAAATCCGGGTCAGCTCATCGGCCCGCTGAGAATCTATGGTAAGCAGGGTCACCCCGATATCATCTACATACTCGGTATGCTGCGCCGCCCATACAAAGAAATCCATTTCCCGCTTATCATAATTCGTATCAACGGCCCTGTCGTGGTCGGCTCCCAGGGCGATCAGGGTCTCGGCAAAGGCGTACTCACCGGGATGCATCTCGTTTTTAAACATCCGGGCATCATACAGCAGTGCCTGGTACATGTAATCGGCCACATGTGCCGGAGGCCTGATCCCGTCGGGCTCGATAAAATACTCATACAGCACCTGTGCCGTGCACGATGTCTGCACAGTAAGGCATCGGTCCTGCACCGCGGCATAAATCTCTTCCGGCTGGTGATGATCGAGGCTTATGATCCGGGCGGTGTCGATCCGCTGCAGCACATCCGGCCACCCGCTCCCGAAAAACTGGCCCCAGGAACTGCCGTCCACTAAAAAAACGAGCTGGTAGGGATCAAACTCAAAAGTGGCGGCATCGGCCTCCTGTATCCGTTCTGCGTCCGGAAACGACCGCATTGCAGGCGGAATACCCCTGAAACTGACAAGTGTGGCCTGTTTCCCCTGATGCTCCAGCCACCATGCCAGGGCCAGACCGGTTCCCAGGCAATCAGGGTCGATGGGGTCGGAAACCACAATCAGCATCCTGTCGGCTCCGGCAATCAACTCCCGTATCCTCGTAACAACGTTTTCCGTATCACATCCCGGCTTCATAAAACCAGCTTTCTAATATCTGCAACAAATTCGGTTCCAAAAAGAATTTTCAGCCGCGGCAACCTTGCACCTGGAGACTGTCGGAGAATGTTCAGATACAAGGCGCGCGATATCCTTTGGAATGAGGCGTACTTGTTTGTACGCCGCAATGACGAAGGGTAAGCGCAACACAGTAGATGGGCGTTCTCCGGCTGTCTCCTAGGAACTCGTTACACGGTTTCTGCCTTGTTGCTTGCTCTGATACATCAACTCATCAGCCCGTTTCACCAGGCTCTCTTCGGTATCTTCGGAATGGACAAGTGTGGCACCGATGGACACCGTGGCCCGCACAGGCTCTCCATTGACCATGAAACTGGATTCGGCGACAAGAGCACGCAGCTTCTCTGCAATGGACACCAACCGGTCCAGGGTGATGCTGGTGATCAGCACCACAAACTCTTCTCCTCCCCAGCGGCACACCAGGTCGAACGAACGAACATTGTTGGCCAGGGTCCGCGCCACCATTTGCAACACCCGGTCTCCCACATCGTGGCCCAGGGCATCGTTTATGGACTTGAAATGATCGATGTCTATGAAGAGCACGCCGAATTGCCAGCCATAGCGACGATATTCATTGAGCATGGCATACAATTTCATTTCACCGAAGCGGCGATTCCCAAGCTCGGTCAGGCTGTCGTTCAGCGCCAGTTGCTTCAGCTCTTCAATCGTTTCAACCAGCTTGACCTTGGAAAAATTCCCGCTGAATATTTCAACCACCCCGATAGTGTTTCCTTCGCCGTCGATAATGGGGTTTATCCGTGTGGCCACCGGCACCCGATGACCGTCCTTATGCCGCAGATACACCTCGGAATACCGGGGTTTCCGTTCCGCCATTGCTGCGGCAGCCGGACAATGGTTCCGGCACATGCTTTCTCCCTGGTCGTTGACATGCATCAGGATATTGTCGCCGCAACAGAACCCCAGCACTTCCTGACTGCTGTACCCGGTAATCCGCTCCGCCCCCTTGTTCCAGTAGGTAATCTTCCGGCTCCGGTCTAAAAAATAGACTCCGTCGGAAAGATTATCCAGCAAGGTTTTATAAAATTCGGCACTCAGATCCACCGGCACGATCTCCAATTTTTATTGGTATCTATACAGGTTACTGCTTTCTAGGGTATACTAAGGTATAATGAACTAATCTGGCAATGTCAATGGAATGGGCTCAATTACAGTCTTCACGGTCTATAGATTTTTATCGCTATGAAGGTATTTTCAATAATGCTATATATGTGATATACTTATTCTTTTGAAAAAAGCCCCCGTGTGCTCAAGACGGCGGGTGCATTCGGTGCTACAGAACAGACCATGATCGCGGAAGATAATTTAAAAAGCAATATCAATTACTTATGATTTTTTTCGCAATCACGCCGGACTCATATTCAAGTATTGACGTTCTGTCTCAATCAGCTAAACTGAAAGCCGGGGGAGCACGGTTCCTCTATTTACGGTCACCGTTGTTGCAAGACGATTTACAGCCCTTGACCGCGGAAGTATCGGCCCTGGGCATTCTGCCCCTGGTGCCGTTTCGGCTTTGTTCCCGTATGAAAGGAACACACTTCGGCATACATGTACAAGGCCGGGACCTGGAAGCTGCCGCAGCACAAGAGCGTCGTCCCGCAGCGGTATATACGGCCGCGTGCCATAACCCGGCCGAAGCGGAGCAGATGCTGCAATCTTTTGCCGACTACGTGTTTGTGTCGCCGGTTTTCAGGCCGTTGTCAAAAAACTTCAACGGCAGGCTCTTTCCCCGGGAGAGCCTGCATGCCCTTACAGCGAAATACGGGGAACGCATAGTGCTGCTGGGCGGCATGACGGAGGAACGGATTGCCGCGCTGAAGCAGGAATTGAAACATGATTTTTCCGTGGCCGGAATCAGCATGTTTTTCATGGATAAACGGATACAGCAATGAAAGTACATATCAACGGCAAAGCCGGTACTGTTGAACCGGACCAGACGATTGAC
Source organism: Thermodesulfobacteriota bacterium (assembly GCA_028282925.1). Lineage (GTDB taxonomy): Bacteria > Desulfobacterota > WTBG01 > CAIYCZ01 > CAIRTM01 > JANQGV01. The sequence continues at coordinate 2,241 of JANQGV010000245.1, read as the reverse complement.
GAAGTCCGCATGCAGTACTGCCCGGAAGCCGATATTACCATCCGCAACTGTATCATATCACCGCCCGGCCACACCAGGGTTGCCGAAGGAGATGCGCTGTATTTCATCCGCAAGGGTGTTGCGCCCGATGCGGACAACCTCGAAAAATTGCTGTACGCCCGGCAGCCCGATGCCCTTACCGGTCGGCTCAAATCTGCCCGTGTCGGCATTGTCGGGGCAGGCGGCCTGGGATCGGTCGTGGCCGAAAATCTGGCCAGAGCAGGGGTCGGCAAACTGGTGATAGCCGATTTCGACCTTATCGAGCCGTCGAACCTCAACCGCCAGCGGTTTACCGTGGCGCAGCTCGGCACGCCGAAAGTCGACGCCCTGGCCGAAAACATACGGAGTTTCAACCCGTTTACAGCCGTTGATGCGGTACATGAGCGAATAACGGCTGAAAACTGTCGGCAAATATTTTCCGGTTGTGGTATTATTGCCGAATGCTTGGACAGTGCTTCTGAAAAGGCCGCCATTGTAACAGCGTTACGCAATCACCACCCTGAAAGCTTTATTGTTGCCGCATCCGGTCTGGCGGGACTGGGAAACGGCTCGTCGATAAAAACCGTAAAAGCAACAGCACGGCTGTACATCGTAGGCGATATGACCAGCGACGCGGACCAGGGCCTGGGGCTCTTTGCATCCCGGGTCGGTATCGCCGCTTCGATGCAGGCCCATGTGATTATACAGTTGCTGACAGGAGTTGAACCATGCTGATACGCATTAACGGCCGTGAAGAGACGGTTCCGGATACAACCGATACCATTACCGCGCTGCTTGAATTCCTGAACATTCAGGCCCGGCAGACCGCCGTTGAAGTGAACGGCGCCGTTATTGAACACAACAGTTTCGCAGCAACAAAGCTGCACAATGGAGATACTATTGAAATTGTATCGTTCGTGGGCGGAGGCTAACTATGAAACCACTGAAAATCGCTGATAAAACATTTACTTCCCGCTTGTTTATCGGGACCGGAAAATACCCCTCACCCGAAATTCTTGCGGAGTCCCTTGATGTATCCGGCACGGAAGTCGTTACCGTGGCGTTGCGCCGGGTAAGCCTGACCGAGCCCGACCCGACAATCGACGCAATAGATTTCGACAAATATCTGGTGGTACCCAACACGTCCGGGGCCAAAAACGCCGAGGAAGCCCTGCGCCTGGCTCGCCTGGCTCGATCGGCTTCGGGCCTTACATGGCTGAAACTTGAAGTTACCCCCGATCCGGTGTACCTGTTACCCGATCCTTTCGAGACCCTGCAAGCGGCTGAAATCCTGGTCAAGGAGGGTTTTACGGTGCTACCCTATATCCACGCCGATCCGACCCTTGCCAAACGCCTGGAAGATGTCGGGTGCGCTGCGGTAATGCCCCTGGGCTCCCCCATCGGTTCGGCCCGCGGCATCAAGACCGCCGAGTTCATTTCCATCATCATAGAGCAGGCAAACGTTCCGGTTGTTGTGGACGCCGGGCTGGGGCTCCCGTCCCATGCGGCCCAGGCAATCGAAATGGGGGCCGACGCGGTGCTGGTCAACACGGCCATCGCCATTGCAAAGGATCCCGTAAAAATGTCCCGGGCTTTTAAAGGCGCAGTTGAATGTGCTGTTGAAGCACTGGAGGCCGGCCCCATCGAAGAGCAGCAGCAGGCGTCGGCCTCAAGCCCCTTAACCGGTTTTTTGGATTAACACACGTATGTCGTTTTTAGAAGTTTTCGAAAACACGGATATCGACGCAGTCAGGCAGACCATCCTCTCGGCAACCGCCGCAGAGGTATTGCCGGTGCTGAAAAAAACACAGCTCAGTGTCGACGATTTTCCGGTCCTGATATCCCCTGCGGCCGAACCGTTCCTGGAGCAACTGGCCGAGGCCGCCCGGAGGATAACGCTGCTGCGCTTCGGGAAAACCATGAAGCTTTATGCCCCGCTCTATGTTTCCAATGAGTGCGTCAATGCCTGTGCCTACTGCGGCTTCAACACAACCAACAAGCTGGAGCGCGTCACGTTGACAAAAGAGGACATTCTGCGCGAGGCCGATGTTCTGCACCGACAGGGCATGCGTCATATCCTGCTGGTGTCCGGCGAGCATCCCGGGAAAGTACCGGTATCCTTCCTGGCCGACATTGCCGATACCCTGGCGCAGAAATTTGCCGGCATCTCCATTGAGGTCTATCCGATGGACACGGACGACTACCGCATCCTGGCCGGGAACG
>JANQGV010000193.1 GCA_028282925.1 Thermodesulfobacteriota bacterium | reverse complement strand
ATAAAGGCCCCGGCTTTTTTCATGGTCGTCATGAAGAAGATATCGGCCGAGCCCCCCTTGCGCCGGTCTTTCCAGTATACGTCACCGTCCCAGCAGCGTCCCAGGTGGGATTCAAAAAAATCAGCCGCCCAGGATGCGTTCGGAATCGTCTGCAACGGGGTTACTCCGCATTCCTGAGAGGTTTCCAGAAAATCGGCTTCCTGAAAGGCAATGCGTTCGTCCGGAAAGCGCTTGAGGCCCCCGATGCAGAAAACCTGTACAAACGGCGGCAGCCTGTGTTGTAAACGGTGTATGTCTTCGGTGCTGTCGGACAATATGCAGGCAAGATTTGCGCGGTTGAGGATGAAACATTCATAGCCGAGCCACTTTTTCTGTACCCGGCCGGTAAAGTGTGCAAGCTCTTCCAGTTTGCTGCTGCAGGTAAAGTACAGTTTTTGTTTTACCGGCAGGGGTTCGGCCATGATGTTGGCCCAGGTAATGATGCCAAGGGTTCCTTGGCTGCGTGTATACAGGCGGTTCCAGTCGAAGCCGGGCCCCCATGGCCCGACCATGTCGGACTGCGTCAGCTCCGGTGGTGCAACGGCTGCGGAACCGGTTCTGAACATTTCACCGGTGGGCATGACGATTTCGGCGGTATAGAGCGGTTCGCTGTAGTTGAACTCGGGTACCAGCATCGGATGTGCCTCGAGATGGGCGGTTAGAACCGATTGGTCGCTACGGGGCAGCAGAGGGCACAGGGCCCGCAGGCCTTTCTCCCTGAGAGCGTCCTGCAACTGATTGTACGTGACACCCGGTGCAATACGAACGGCCCGGTTGCGATGATCAATTGCGTAAATATCCTTCCAGCCGGACAGGTCGACGACAACGCCGCCCATTCGCGGTAATGCAGCACCGTAATTGTGCGTACCGGAGCTGGCGGGCACCAGGGGCAGTCTGATTTCATTTGCATAGCATGCGAGCGAACGTACCTGCTCGGTCGTTTCAGGAAAAACAACAAAGGACGGCCGGCCCGATCGTTCCAGGCTTTTGTCGCGCGCATAGGTATTCAGCACTTCCGGTTCGTCCGCAATATTTTCGGTACCGACGATTTCCGACAGCTTTTTTTTGACGCCCGTCCGGTAGCGCTCTTTGGCTGCCGTGACTTCTGTATAAGCACTGTCTGCAAGCGGCTTCTGGTAGTCGGTTTTGGCAAGAGTCTGTTCGGTCATATAGTACACCCTCCATAGCATCGCATGGAAATCACAACGTTTTTGTTTGTTTTGGTCAACCCGGGGGAGGCTCGGGAGGAACCGGATAGCCCGGATTCGACCTCAGCCCCGGATCAACCGCCTGCTTTATTTTCTTGACCAGTTCATGATAGTTGCACATGGCCGGTCCGGTAATATAGGTCATGGGACCTAAAGGCCATGAACTGGTCATTTTTCGCTTGACCGCCTCCATGACCGTTGTTACGTAGCCGTTCATGAATGTACCGCCCGCCTCAAGGTCATGCTCAAAATAGATGAGCGGCTCGGTTTCCGAGAAGTGCCCCAGTTGATAGGAGTTGAGCCAGTCGTTACCCACGTCATCGGGGGCCAGGTGGCCTTTTTCAATCCCATCAAGAATCAGGGGCCACATATACTCCTTGCTCATTTTCAGGCTCTGATCCAGAGAGTCGAACCCGAACCCGCCCATCACAAAAAAGTCGCCGGCGATCCGGAAGAGCCGGTTTGATCCGCCGGTCCGGAATTGCTCTCCAAGGTTGCAATTGGCATAGCTCCACAACTCCGATTCTTCGGAAATATACTCACCGCCGGTATCGGATACTATGGCGTCGAGCACCTGCTGTTCATACTGCACCTGCCTGGCGGATGAAAAGCCGAACAGGGTAACCGACAAAACATTGACCCATTTTTTTTTGAATTCAGGCCACTTTTCCCAGAAAAATTCAACCGAGGGCGATTCCCCGGCCAAAACCATGCTGGCCGGCTCCTCATGCACGGCAACGGCGATCTCTTCATGGCCGATTTCGTACATGGCATCGATGAGTTGTTCCCGGGTGGGGTATTTGATCAGGTTGACTTTGAAGCGGTCCTCCGGGAAATCAACGTGGAAGTCGGGATTGGTTCCCTTGACCGGAAAGGTCTTGGGTCCCGGATAGGGAAACAGTTTGACCGCCATAGTGGTTACCATGCCCAAACCGCCGCAGTGACCGGTGTCGCCCCTGAGCAGCCCCTTCAGATTCATGCCGGCGCAGTCACCCCAGAACCAGTCGCCGCAGGCATTGCCCCGGGAGCCGATTTTCAGCAGTTCACCGTTGGGCAGCACCCAATCGCAGCCCAATATGCCGCGATTATACCCGAACTTGTGACCGGTACCGCCCATGCCCTGAAACATGTTGTTGGCGACCACCGAACACTGGGCACCGCCTTCACAGACGGTAATCGTAAGGCCTTTTTTCATCGTTTCCGCCTGCAACTGTGCATAGGTAACATAGGGCTCTACAACGGCATACATGCTGTCCGTATCGATTTCCAGGATGCGGTTCATCCGTTTGGGATCGATAACAATGGTGTCCGGCCGGGTAGGCATGCTTGGTGGAAACAGGTTGGTCCCCACCGGAATATAGTTGAAACCATACCGGTCGGCGATTTTGATGATGGTCTGCACGTCCTCGGTGCTGCCGGGCAGGCACACTGCGGCAGGCCGATAGCGGCCGGACTGGGCATGGGTGGCATAGGCAAGCCACATATAGCTGTACCCGGCTGTTACCGACGGGTCATCACACACATGTTCCCGACCGAGGGCATCTTCCAGTGCTTGGTACGCACCGTCTGGTAAGCTCATGTCATCCTCCTCAAAAAATCCTTGCACTTAAAAAGTAAACCGACTGGTCAGTAAAGCCGATGGTCGTAATTAAATAAACCGACTGGTCGGTAAAGTAGATGAGTGTATCAAAACCACGGAAACTATACGTGTTGTGAATTACCCCTTCTTTTTTATTGTTTCCAGGGTATTGTCTATATGGAAAATATGCTCATCAACCATATTGAAATCGGGTTTTACTGTAAAATAAGTGAAAAATATTCCCATTGATAAAAAATAGACACCACGGGCTATCTGGGCAGCGTTCATTTTTTTATATTTACCGGTTGCAATGCCTGCTTCAATCAAATGTTTGAAGTTGGCGACCGAGTCCCGGTAGTATTCGGTCATTACTTTGTTGATTTCAGGGTCGCGTGCTCCTATGGCCATAAATTCAAGGAAAAAGCGCAAAAAATCTTCGTTTTGTATAACTACGCTACTTGCTTTCGACACAAACTGCTCCAGGCGTTTTTCCGGATCGTCAATTTCCTGAATTTCCTTGCGAATGTGCTCAAAATATTTTTCACATCGATAGGTAAAAAGCTTTATGAAAAGTTCATCTTTTGATTTAAAATGATAATAAATACCGCCTTTGCTGATACGGGCTTTGTCGGCGATGGTGTCGAGAGACGTCCGGTAATAACCGTTTTCGATAAAACATTGCAGAGCGGCTTCAAAAATGTCTTCTTTGCGATCTTTTTTGGCAGAGGGCATTGTGTTTCATTCTTTTTTAGTATACTGACTGGTCAGTTAATTAATCTAGGCTATTTGTGCTTAAATGTCAAGATAATTTTGCGGCTGGGACTGTATGCACTTTATTTCCTGCCGGGCAGAGGCGTGACAGAATTCCTCCTCTGCGTGTTCGCGGATGTACGTTTCGATCAGTTTCCAGTAGCCTTTGTCATCACGGACTTTTCTGCATGGGGCGCAAACGGGCGTTGGTTGTCAAGCGTATGTGCCAGGGGGTATGACCGAAAGCGATGCAATAGAAAAAAAGGAGCGATGCCATCAAAAAAATGCCCGCCGTCCGCTACGAGGAAAAAGGACCATAATCACCATTGCTCCGGGAAAGAAAAAAGCGCCCCGTGCATTGCACGAGGCGCTTTGTGGTTTTACTGGGTCGGGGCCCGGAGGATTTCGGTCCGCCGGTTGAGGCTGCGGCTGGATTCCTTTTCATTGGAATGTTTTGGCTTGGTCAAGCCGAACCCTTTAATAATAAGCTGGTCGGGTGATACGCCTTTGTCCACCAGGTATTTCTTGACGGAGTCGGCCCGCAGCAGAGACAGTTTAACGTTGTACTGCTCGGTCCAGATGATGCAGGTGTGTCCGTGCAGTTCAAGTTTCACATCCCTGTTCATGATCAGCACACCGGCAATGTCGTCGAGCATTTCAAAGTATTGCGGTTTGATGAACCACTTGTCCAGATCGAACTGAACAGTGCCGAGGATCCAGCAGCCCTTTTCGTCTACCTTGGCGCCCGGAGGCGTGCCGGGACACTTATCATGGCAGTCGTATACGCCGTCGCCGTCGGAGTCGATGTCCGGAGTGCCGCAGCCGCACACACCGGGTTCGGTCTTGTTTGGATCTTTCGGGCACTTGTCGCAGGGATCGTATACACCGTCACCGTCGGAATCAACGCTCTTTTCGAGGAATACTTTCGTAACGTATTCGGCCATTGCATCCGGCGATGCTATGGAGGCGGCATCAACAGAGAAGCCGCACGTACCGTTAACAGCGACTTCGTCCAGAGTTTTTTGGCCCCTGGGGTGGTCGGCAAGGGAGATGGTATAAATGCATACCCGGTCGCCGTAGGCTTTTTTCATCTGTTTGACCGCATAGACCGGCGTGCCGGTATCTTCGCCGTCGCCGATTATGATGACGGCCGTGGTTCCCTTCAGTTTTTTAAGATCCAGCCGGGTTTCATCCAGGGCGGTCGAAAGGTGAGATTCATCTCCGCCGGAACAGGTAAATGCCATCAGGGCTTCTTCAAATGATGCCGTTTCATACTTGGTCATTCCGTAAATAAGCGTGCTCTCCTGGTCGGACTGCCTGGATATTCTACCGGGCCCGAAAATCCGGATGCCGCCCTGTACGGAAATGCCGGGAATGGTCAGGTTCATGCGCCGGATAATCTCTTTGGCATAGTTGAACTTCACCTGCTCTTCAGGCGGAAAGGCCATGGAAAAAGATGCATCCATGATCACTACGAAATTATCCACTTTGGCAACATACCGGCAATCTTTCAACAGCGGATTGAGATCCACCGGTTTAAATGAACCATAATCCGTTTTCAGGGGTTTTCGTTTCGGCGGGGTGCCGGCGCAACTCGCCACGAAAAAACAAAGCAGCAGTATCGGTATGATGAATGTATATTTTCTCAACATGCTCTCTCCTTCCTCCCTCTATTGGCATGAGTATTAAATGCGGGGATATCGTTAAACCCGAACTAGTTGTTTTATCGCTCAATATATAATTTACATTAGTTATTAATCGCTTATACCACAATTTTGATATTTATACCCGCCAAAAACCATAAAAACCATAAAATTCGTGGAGAATGTATAGGCAGTCACCCGATAACACAAGACTTCGTGTTTCGAGATGCCGCCCGCCCCTGAAGGTGCCAGCCAATAAAAAAAGGCAGGAATCGGGTGTCCCGCCTTTTTCAGAGGCATGCGCTGGTTGGTGAAGCTGCTATTTGAACAAGCGATAAATCAGCAGGGGCGTGGCTTTTTCAGGGCCATGCACGGCGGATTCACCGCTGAAGTCGATATCCTCAAGTTTATAATAATACGTTTTACGGTTCTGAACATCCGTATCGGTGAATTCATAGAATGCGCCTTCGGTGGGTGTGCCCTGGGCCGGTATCAATGATTCATTTATCTGTGTAAACGGCCCGTCGATTGATTCGGAGCGGTAAATATTAAAACCGGCATTTTCCACTTCAGATTCCGTTTCCCAACGTAAGACAACCTGGGCATCGGCAGGGTCTGCTGCAAAATAGGAGAGCGTTACAAGCACCTCGCATCCCGTATATTGTATAGATTGCAAGCAGAACTCATCGGTTGGATTGTCGGCATGGGAAATTATTTCAAAATTGGTCAGGTTTTCGAAAGCCGTAAAAAAGGTGTCCCGTTCGTACAGGGTGTATTGAGCAGCCGTTATGTTTATATGCTCAATAATAGCATTTGTTGTATCGGGATACTCGCCGTTGACATATCCAATGGCGGTTATTTTCATGTCGTTATATGCGGCCCTGATTGAGATTCCTTTGACTGCGAATTCGGCGTAGGTTCCGGTGAAGGGGTCATACCGGTCTACATAGACGCTGGTATTCAACGGAAGACAGTTCTGTGCGAAAACGGTTGACTGCATGCCTGCAACAAGGGCCACTGCCAGGGCGAGACAATAGATGTAGATATTTTTTTTCATCATGTGAGTATCCTTTTTTTTGTTAGTTAGTCGAGTTGTGTCGTCAATAATCAATGAAAACCGGAAGATCGATACTGGAATTTTCCTGCGCATAGAGAGCTTGAAGCGTAGCAAAAATTCCATATATCAACCGGGGGGTTGCCTGGACCGGCTCATGCTGAGTCCGTACTCCGAAAATATCAACATCTTCAAGTTTGTAGCGGTAGGTTCTGGTGTTGGTTACATCGTTATCGACAAGAGTATATGATGTACCCAGGCCTGTGCCTACTTTTGAATAAATAAGGGTGTCGTTAATCTTTCGGTACTCGCCATCCGGCATTTCGGCCCGGTAAATATTGAATCCAAGGTTGTCGGTTTCATCACCCGTTACCCAGGTAAGGCGTATGCTGCCGTTTCCCGGATGCGCTGTGAATGAAGCAAGGGTAATGGCCGTCGGGTCGTAGAAAAGGGTTTCCCGCAGGCAAAACCGGTCGGTGGGGTTTGAAGGGCTGGAGACTAAAATTATGCAGGCCAGGTCGTTGAAGTTGGTGAAGTAACTGTCGCGCCGGTATTCCTGGAAGGAGTCTGTTATGGTAAAAGTTTCAGAAACTACGAGATTGCTGGCGGGAGGGCCGTGGGCAAAACCGTATACTGTTACTTCCATGGTGGGGCTGTCGGAAGCTCTTATATCAAACCCCTCCAGATACAGCGAGCCCATACATGTGGTATGACGGGTTTGGGGATCGCTGCATTCCTCCCCGGCAAAGGCCGAACACAGCGGAAAAAGAACAGCCAACAGTACGGCGATAGTCACGGTAAAAGCTTTTGCATTGTTTTTTTTCATCATAACCTTTACGCTTTCTTGTTTTTCAGTATAGTACCTTCTCTAAATTGTTATACTGAGTATACTATGTTTTTTGTTGAAAACCAATTAGCCAATAGTATGGTTTTGCTTCGTATTTTTTGCCCTCGAAAACACGTTTTTATACGAAAAAAGTATTAGTTCTTTTTTATGCTTTTAATAGATGTTTTTACTCAGGAAATCTTGCATCAATTTATACCAAAAAAATTACGTCCAGCTTTATGTAATTTGTTATTATTGATTATGTTCGGAAATATATTACCATAAAAAATTTAAAAATGAATAAATATATAGAATAATCTTGGCATACATTTGTACACTATTTATGTTAATTTTAATGAAATATTATACGTCGCTGGTTTTTTTTAGGAAACTGCAGCAGTTTTAATGTATTGTTTGTTGCTTCCTGTGCTCCCAAAATGGTTGGCACCTGCCCATTTCGGCCTCGGAACCACTGCCGCAGACGGTCGGATCTTCCTCATTACAAAGGGTAAAAAAGCCCGGTGAGGAACCAAATGCGCGGCACTTGAAATGAGGACGGCAGGACGCCGGTTCTTTAAAGAATTTTTACACCTTACCGACTGAAAAGTGCGACCGCGGCTGCTATACTTTCATGAAATGCATTGTTATTTTTGTGTTTTTTTATTATAAGGAACCATACGTCTTGCAAGGATTGTGATATTTGTATGAACTACCATTCGACAGTGAGCGGGAGGCGGCAGCATTATGTATAATGAGCATTACGGCTTTTCCGCTTCACCTTTTGAAAACAACCTGGACCAGCGGTTTCTCTATCTGAGCGAGGATCACCGGGAGGTGCTGGCGGCCCTGCTCTACTTTATCAAAGAAAAAAAGGGCTTTGCTCTGCTGTGCGGTGATGTGGGCACCGGTAAGACAATGCTCGTAAACTGCCTGCTGACGCACCTGCCCGAAACGGTTACGCCGGTTATTATTTTTAATCCCAACGTAGAATATGAAGAACTACTCCAGTTTGTTGCCCACAAGCTGGGTATCGACGCTCAAAAAAAGCAGGTTCTTGAGCTTGTTGATGATGTGAAAGAGGGTTTGATCAAGGACAACGAGGCAGGCAGGCAGTATGTCCTGATTATTGATGAAGCCCACCTTCTCTCAGCCAATAACCTTGAACAGATACGTCTGCTTTCCAATATCGAAATAGCCGAGCAGAAACTGTTACAGATTCTGCTCGTCGGACAATATGAGCTCAGCTACAAGCTGGATAAACATGATATGCGCCAACTCAGGCAGCGTATCAGCATTAACCGGTTCCTGTCGACGCTGGACATGCAGGAGGTCATCCACTATATCGACCACCGGTTGCAGGTTGTCGGTTCCGGGTATGATGCGTGTTTTGAAAAAAACTGTGGGAAGCTGCTGTTCTCTCTGACGAAAGGAAGCCCCCGCCTGATCAACCAGGTGTGTGATAATGCCTTGCTGATCGCCAAGTCTGAAGGCCGGTCCAGGGTTTCAAAGAGGGCCATCAAAAAGGCCGAAGAAGCGTTGCGCAGCGATCGATTGTTTACCCCGAAGTCCGTTACATTTCTCCTTAAGAACATCGGCGCGATGTGGGCGCAGAGCAGGATTGCCACGCTGGGCGGCCTTTGCGTATTTATTCTTGCTTTGTTCGGCCTTGTTAATTTTGTTTCCGATTTTTTCAGGGATGGAAATATCCTGTCCGGTATCGTAAGATCCGTTGGGCCGGGGCAGGAGATTGTTGCCGGTACGGCAGTGGATGCTGTTGCCGGGAGAGAGGGGAGCCAGGCTGCTGCCCCGCAGCAGGCCGCCCCTGTTGTACCCTCCTCTGTTGCAAAGGGTGGGATACGCACGGTGGCGAAACAGGAACAACCACCACCCGTAGCCGGTCCAGACAACACAACAACCGCCATTGATGCATCGGAGATGCTGGTTGCCCGTGGTACGGCGTCTGCAGGGACTGCAGATGAGGTGCCGGCGGTATCCGCACAGGACTATTATTACACCATTCAGATCTGCGCTTTATCGAAGTCCGATAATGAAGAAGCCAAAACGTATTCCCAGGGACTGCAACAGAAGGGGTATCCGGCCTATGTTATGCCGCTGTACACCAGAAAAGACAAAATAGTCTATAAAATACGTATCGGCCGGTATGCTTCGGTTTCCGGAGCAAAACAGGCGGCAGAGCTTTTCTATAAAGCCGAAAGGAATGAGTATCTTATCGTTAAATCGAAAATACCTATCGGACCATCTGCGACTTCCGATATTCGCAACCCGGAGGCCGCGAGCATGCCGGTGCGGCAATCCGGTAATGTGGACAACGCCTCAGGGCTCATGTGAAGCCGCCGAAAGTGTGTGGTTATGCCGTTGAAAAAGAAAAAGCGTAAACAGAATCCTATTTTTTCCAACCTGGGGGAGATTTTCGAAGATTCCGTTCTGAAAAAAAGCGTTGAGCAGGATCCCGGTAAAGATGTCGACGAACCGGTTGAGTATGTGGAGCCGGTTGTACATATTGAACCGGCGACGCACATTAAAGAAATACCGTTTACCTTTGTGAAAATCAAACCCGGGGCCTTTATAATGGGAAGTCCGGAGTATGAGGCCGGGCGCAATGATGATGAGATCCCTCACGAGGTGAAAATAACCGGGGTGTTTCATATGCAGACAACGCCGGTGACGCTGGGGCAGTGGAAAAAAGTGATGGGCTCGATCCCCAGCGGCGTCAAAGCCGACGGTTTCGCCGACGATTTTCCCGTGGTGCTGGTATCGTGGAACGAGTGCCAGAGTTTTATCAGACGGTTGAACCGACTTGATACCCGCAGGTACCGCCTGCCCTCGGAGGCGGAATGGGAGTACGCCTGCCGGGCCGGTTCCATGCCGGCATTTTGCGGCGGAGAGATTTCGGAGTGCTTCCAGGGGCATGACAAGGTGCTGGACGAACTGGGATGGTATGCAGGAAATTCGAATCGTCGTATGCATCCGGTTGCCCGGAAACGTTCCAACGACTGGGGCCTTCATGATATGCACGGCGGTGTGATGGAATGGTGTCTTGACTGGTATGGCGAGTATTCTCCGGAACCGCAATCAGACCCCGGCGGCGCATACAGCGGCCAGGGCAGAGTGGTCCGGGGCGGGTCATGGTTTGCAAATGCCCGGAACTGCAGATCCGCTTCACGGTTTCACTGGTCACCCGATTCGCGGAGCGACCTTATCGGATTCAGGCTGGTGCGCGAAGGGTAACGCGGTAAGAGTAAAAACAACTATCAATATAGTACGCATAAACGTTATGCTGAAAGAACAACAACGATACTTTTTTCCCTGTCAGCTGCTCTTTGATTGCCTTTCCATCGCTATCGCGTATTGTCTCAGCGCACCACTTTCACTCTGTTTTATTGCGGCAAGTGACGGCCTTCTGCCGGCACCCCCGGAGGCGCCTTTCCCCGGGGTCGCATTGCCTTTTTACTGGGACACCTATATCAATATCCTGCCGGTTTTTTTCCTGCTGACGTTTATTTTTTTAAATGCTTTTCGCTGCTACCGCCAGTTGGGTTTCAAAAGATACCGTTCTGTTGTCCGCCAAACGGGCCTGGCCTGCTTGTTTGAAGGGATGTCTTTTTTCGCGTTCCTTACCCTGTATCACCCCCTGATGTTTTATGCGGGCATCACGATTCTCTTCCTGCCGTTTTTATGGCTGCTTTTAATGGCCAACCGTGTTTTTATGACCCGGATTGTTTCCAGCGCCCAGCAGCAGAGCAATTTTGTTAAATATCTTCTGGTAATCGGCACCAGCCCGACCGCGCTCAATGCAGCCGATGTGATAGATAAGAATCCTGATTTGGGTATCCGCCTGGTGGGGTTCGTGTCGGATGCGCATAATGCGCTGAAACGTCATTACGGTGGAATTTCCGTTCTGGGAACCATCAAGGGACTGGACGAGGTTCTGGACCACAGAATTGTCGATTGCGTTTTGTATACGGGCGGGATAGAGGACCCCGAACAGCTCAACCAGATTGTCCGAAGCTGTGAGGTGCGCGGAATCGATTTTGCCTATACCAATTCGCTGCTGGACAGCCGTTTTAAAGAGGTGGAAGTGGAGCAGTTTGAAGATATACCGGTCGTCGTCTGCCGGACCGTGGCCCATAATCCGATGAAGCTGTTTGTTAAACGCTGCCTGGACGTTGTGGCCTCAAGCATTTTGATCGTGCTCTGTATACCGCTGTGGATTGTGGTTCCTATACTGATAAAAAGATCGTCTCCCGGGCCGGTGTTATTCAAGCAGGAGCGGGTCGGCAAACACGGACGGCGATTTGTTATGTACAAGTTTCGCTCCATGATTGTCGGCGCTGAAGAGATGCAAAAGAATCTGGTGCATCTCAACGAAATGCAGGGGCCGGTGTTTAAAATTCAGGATGATCCCCGGTTTACCAGCATCGGCAGCCTGCTGCGCCGGACGAGCATCGACGAACTGCCCCAGCTCTTTAATGTGCTGAAAGGAGATATGAGCCTGGTCGGTCCCCGGCCGCCGCTTTTCAAGGAAGTTGTGCATTACTCGCCCTGGTTTAAAAAAAGGCTGGCTGTTATACCGGGTATTACCTGCCTGTGGCAGGTGACCGGAAGAAGTACGATTCGATTTGATGAGTGGATGCATCTCGATCTCAAATATATTGAAAACTGGTCCTTAATGCTTGACTTTAAAATATTATTGCGAACAGTGCATGCCGTGCTGTCACGCAAGGGAGCACAATAACCATATTGCCGGAGCAGTGTCATGGGTTTTTTTAAACGCCTGTTTACTCTGGGTAGAGATGAAGAGTATGATACGGCCATGTCGTTTTATAACAGTCACCGCTATCATGAAGCGGTGACGCTTTTTGAGAAAATTCTCAGCAGAAAACGATCGTCGCAAAGCCTGTATCATAATCTTGCACAGTTTTATTGCGGGCAAGCCCACCGTAATCTTGGTATTATGCTGTTTGCGACAGGCAACTTTTCTGCGGCCCTGGACGAATTTCAGAGGTCGCGGCGGTTTAACGAGCAACATGTAGACGTGCACCATTTTATCGGTATCTGCCAGAATAACCTGGGGCACTTTGAGGACGCAGTCGACACCTTCAGTACGGTTTTGAAAATCGACCCGTCGCATGTACCGACAAAGCTCAAACTGGGCATTGCCCTGCATAACTTGAAGATGTGGGACAAGGCCGTCAATATATACAGTTGCATTCTCGAGAAAAATCCCAGGTACGCCGATGTGCATTACCGTCTGGGGCTGGCGCTTACCGGCCAGGGGCAAACCCAGGCCGCAGTCGACGAATATCAAAAGGCGGTTGCTATAAATCCGAATTATATCGAGGCCAAGAAAAAGCTCGGCGTTACCCAGGCCTACCTTGGGCAATTTGACGATGCCCGGGGGAACCTGGCCGCCATACTGGAAAAAAATCCCGACTATGCAGATATCCATTATTATCTGGGGATCGTGTATGCCGGGCAGGGAGACATTGAAAAAGCGCTTGCGACCTTTGACCAGGCGCTCGCTATAAATCCGAACTACCGCGATGCGTGTATTAAAAAGGGAATTCTGCTCTGCCGACAGAGGGACTATGCTCAGGGCCTTGAGGTGCTGCAGAGGGCCGCTGACCTTGAACCGGATGACAGCAGTTTTGAGCTGGCCATTACGGCTATCAAAAACAATATTGAAGCGCCGGAAAAGGACCATGAAGAGGTGGAAACGATTCTGGGCAGGATATTCGGCGGCAGTACACCTCTTGCCCAGACTATTCAGGAGTTCAACCGTCATATTGAAATAAGCCCGGATGTGTCCGCCATTCTGCCGATCATAAAGCATTTCTCGGAGGACGACAATTCACTGTGCGAAATGCTTGTGCCTTTTGTTCAGGACTATATCAAGCAGTTTCCCAATTATCCCGACCTCCATAATACCCTTGGAACCCTCTTTATTAAATTGAAGCGTATCGATGAAGCGGTTACATCGCTCAACGAGGCCGTCAGGATCAACCCGGACTACCTGGATGCGCGAATCAACCTTTTTAAAGCGCTGAATGAATGCAGAAGCTATGGCCGGGCCCGGGAGCACGGCGAATATATAATCGCACAAAATGTTCCCTACCCGGATGTCTACTCTACCATGGCGGAAGTGAGCCTGGGTCTCGGGGAAGACGACGAGGCCCTGCGCCATGCCAGGAAAGCCATAGAGCTGAACTCCCGCTATGCCCAGGCGCACTATGTTCTGGGATGTGTGTATGCCCGGCAGGGAAACAGCGCTGAAGCAAGAGCGGCGTTTGAAAAGTGTACGGTCCTGCATCCCGCCCGGGAGTTGAACCAAAAGGCAAAGGAGGCGATCGGCCGTCTGGACTGACAGGCAGGGCAGGGTATAGACGGTACCGTCAGGCAAACCCTAATAAAGGGAGATCCCATGGGAACAAACAATGTGATTTTTCTGGAAATCATTGAGTGGTTCGACGACACCGGCAAAGAGATTGTACACCGTATACCGGAGACAGGCTCCGGCGACATTAAATACGGGGCCCAGTTGATTGTGCGTGAGAGCCAATCAGCGGTCTTTTTCTACAACGGAAAAGCCTATGATGCCTTCCCTCCCGGCCGTCATACATTAAAGACGGCAAATATTCCCATACTGACCAAAACGCTGAGCCTTCCCTGGGGCATTACCAGTCCGTTGCGGGCCGAGGTATATTGCGTCAATATGAAAGTGTTCCCGAACCTGAAATGGGGCACGCGTGATCCGGTTGCGTTCAGGGACGCCCAGTTGGGACTGATTCGCCTCAGGGCATTCGGGGTTTTTAATATACAGGTGATACAGCCTGTTCTGTTCATCAACTCCCTGGTCGGGACTCAGGGAATATACGACACACAAGAAATAGAGGAGTACCTCAGCCGGGTTATTGTTTCACGCTTTAACGACTATCTGGGTGAACACCTTGATTCCATCCTGAATCTGCCGGGCCGCTATGATGAAATAGCCGACGGACTCATGAAGCGGCTCCAGCAGGACTTCGCCCTTTTCGGCCTCGGACTGCAGAATTTGTATATCAACTCGATTACGCCCCCGCCGGAAGTACAGCAGGCCATTGACGACAAGAGCCGGGTGAATGTTTTTGACGACCTTAACAAACTGATGAAAATGAAAGCCGCCATGGCTTTTGAAAAAGCGTCCGAGTCCGACGGTACGGCCGGGGCCGGACTGGGCATGGGTGCAGGATTTATGATGCCTGCCATGTTCAGCACTATGTTTCAGCCCCAGGGGCAGCAGGCGCCTCCGCAGCAAGAGTATACCTGCCCGGATTGTCGGCACCCGGTACAGCAGGACGCCCGTTTTTGCCCCAGTTGCGGACACCAGCTCCTGGTAATCAATAAGTGCAACTCCTGCGGAAAGAACCTTGCCGCAGGAGCACGGTTCTGTTCGCAGTGCGGCCAAGCGGTAGAACAGAAGCCGAAGGCGCGCACCTGCCGGCAGTGTGGTACCGAAAACCTGGCCGAGTCGGTTTTCTGCAATCAGTGCGGAGAGAAACTTGCAAAGTAGCGGGTGGGTTGTTGAGTATCAGTGCCCCCAGTGCGGGGGGCCGGTTGCCCTTGAGGAGACAGACCATATTCTAACGTGTGATTTTTGCCGGGTACGCCTGTACTTGGTTGCGCCTGACTATTTTAGGTATTTTCTGCCGCCCCGTGCTGAAACCGGAGAAGAAATCATTTACGTTCCCTACTGGCGGTTTCGGGGCATCGCCTTTTCATGCGGACAACCTTCTATCCATTACCGCGTGGTCGATGCCAGTATGCCGGCAACCCAACAGCCTTTTTCACCGCCGACCCTGGGGCTCCGTCCCCAGGCGATGAAGCTGAAAACGGTTTCCCCCGATGTTGCAGGCGGTTTTGTGCCGCAGCACATTCCCTTCCGGCAGTTGCTGGACCGGGTTGAAAACTGGCAGAAAATAGCGCGACCCCTGATGAACAGCCCCCTTTTTCACCGGGAGTTCATCGGGGAAACGATCAGCCTGATTTATGCACCCTTCGTCTACCGGCAGGAGGCGTATTTTGATGCGGTCCTGGACAGGCTTGTGCAGCGACTGCCTCCGGACAGCCCCCCGCCGCATGTGCCCCGGGAACGCAACGATTCCTGGAACATCCGGTTTCTCCCCACCCTGTGTCCCCGTTGCGGCTGGGACCTGACGGGGGAGAAAGAGAGTTGTGTCATGTTTTGCCAAAACTGCGATACGGCCTGGGAAGCCGCGCCTGATGGATTCAAGAAGGTTTCCCATGGCGTTGTCGACGCGGAAGAGGCCGATGTGCTGCATATTCCTTTTTGGAAAATGACGGCGGTTGTGGAAGGGGTTCAGCTTGAATCGTATGCCGACCTGGTGCGGTTCGCACATTTGCCGAAAGTGGTGCAGGAAGGCTGGGAACAAAAGCGCCTGTCGTTCTGGGCTCCGGCATTTAAGATTCAGCCCAAGCTTTTTCTGCGTTTACTGCAACAGGTCACTGCCATGCAACCGGATGAGCGTATTGATGAGACGCTTAAGCGTCCGCACTTGTTTCCGGTCATGCTGCCTGCGAAGGAAGCGGCGGAGACAATAAAAATAACACTGGCGGAGGTGGCTATCGACAAAAAACGGGTGCTGCCCCTGCTTGAGCAGATTCAGATACATGTGCAGGAACATATGATTGTGTACCTGCCGTTCAGGGTCGGGATGCACGAACTGGTTCAGTGCAGGCACGGGTTCAGCATCAACCGGGCGGCGCTCAGGCTGGGAAAAAAAATATAGCTGCATTGCCGCCCGACCAGGCGGCTTTCATTTTGATATAGGTATGTATGGGTCACATAACTATTACATCGGGAATCTTCAAGGGACGAAAAATCAATACTCCGGACGGGGATCGGACACGCCCCCTGCTGACACGGCTCAGGAAAAGCCTGGCGGACATTCTGCGGCCCCAACTGCCGGGTGCCCGGATACTTGACCTGTTCGGCGGCTCAGGGGCCATTGCTTTTGAGCTGGTATCCAATGGGGCGGCGGAAGCGGTTATTGCCGAGCTGCATGTCCAGACCGCCGGGCTTATACAGGAAAACGCCCGTGCGCTGGGCATTGACGATGCTGTTGCCTGCAGGCCGGGCGACGGTCTGGCGGTGCTGCAACAGCTTGCAGGGGAGGGGAGCACATTTGACATCGTCATTGTTGCCCCACCGTACAATATGGCGCTTCAGCAGAAGGCCCTGGATCTTTTGGAAGAGGGTTCTGTTTTGCGTTCCGAAGGGCTGGTTATTGTTCAACGTGAGGACCGGGAACCATTTATCGAAGTGTCCGGCCGGCTCTCTTTTGAGAGGACCAGGAAATACGGGCGGACCGTCTTTGACTTTTACCGCAAGATCGGGTGATGTGTATTCTGCAAGAAATTTTGTTTGACAAAAAACAAGAGAATTATTATTCTTATACCCTTTTGCACCGCATATAAGTATTTGATATTTAGTGTTAAATTTTTTCTATTTCCGGCAAAGCAGCCGAGGAATATCTCAATATGGAGAGGTGTTTTTTCTGAATAGCCGCCCTGCCGAGGGGTGCCGGGCGGCTGAATTCGATCCAGCAGAAAGGTGAATTGTATTATGGCAGCTAAAAAACCGAGTTTGAAAAACATAAAAACCATCGGCGTTATCGGCGCCGGCCAGATGGGCACCGGCATTGCCCAGGTTGTAGCCCAGACAGGGTATGAAGCAATTGTTGTTGAGCCGTATGAAGAGATGTTGAAAAAATCGAGTAACGATATCGAGAAAAACCTCGTTCGGGCCCATGAGCTCGGTAAAATAAAGAAAAAAGATAAAGACGCCACGATAGACAGAATCCGCTACGAAAAAGACCTCGAATGTCTGGCCGATGTCGATTACGTTGTCGAGGCCGCGGTTGAAAACAGCGCCGTGAAAATAGATCTTTTTTCACGGCTGGATAAAATTTGCGCCCCCCATGTAATCCTCACCACCAATACCAGTTCGGTTCGCCTTGGAAAGCTTGCCAGTGCAACAAAGCGGCCTGAAAAAGTGATGGGAATGCATTTTATGTATCCGGCCCAGAAGATGAAACTGCTGGAAATTATAAAAACCCCGGCGTCTTCAGAGGTCTGCTATCAGGTGGTTAAAGATCTGTCGCTCAAAATGGGGAAGACCCCTATCACCGTTACCGACAGCCCCTGTTTCATTACCAGCCGCCTTATTCAGACCCTGATTAATGAGGCCATTTTTTGCCTGTATCAGGGGGTGTCCTCCAAGGAGGAGATCGATACGGCCATGAAGCTCGGCATGAACCACCCCATGGGGCCTCTGGAACTGGCCGATTTTATCGGCCTGGATGTTGTGCTTGCCATGCAGCAGGCGCTGTACAACGGTTTTCAGGAACCGAAATACCGCCCCTGTCCTCTGTTGATGAGTCTGGTAGAAGTCGGGCACCTGGGCCGCAAGACCGGCCGCGGATTCTACGAATATAACCGGGACGGCAGCCGGAAAAACTGAAAAACCAAAAAGAGTATTAACCCGCGTAAGGGAGAAGAGCCGTGACTGATGAAAAAGCAATCGTTGCTGTAGCAGGCTCCACGGGAAGGACCGGCAGTTTGATTGTAAAAGAGTTGCTTCAGCGGGGCTACCGGGTGCGGGCGCTTACCCGCTCGGCACAGCGCGCTTCTGCTTTGAAGGACGCAGGTGCCGATGTGCTGGAAGCGGACATATCATCAAGTGCATCTCTCGAAGCGGCCCTTGACGGAGCAGCGTATGCCGTCAGCGCCCTGGGGTCGAAGAAACCCATGAGCGGTGCTGAAAATAATATTGTGGACAACCTTGGTATTCAGAATATGGTCAAGGCCGCTAAAACAAAAGGACTCAGGCAGGTAGTCGTCATTTCTTCGATCGGTACGGGTGACAGCAAAAAAGCCATTCCGTTTCTCTATCGCCTGCTCATGGGTCCGGTGCTTAAGATGAAGGAGAAGTCTGAAGCCTTTATCCGCAGCCACGGTGTTGATTATACTATTCTCAGACCCGGCGGCCTCTCCGACAAGGACCTTTCGGGTGAGCTTGCCTTTGGTGAAGGCGGTAAGATTTCGGGGCTGGTCAGCCGCAAGGATGTTGCCCGGGCGTGTGTTGATGCGCTGGAGAAGCCGGCCATGAAAAACAGAGTGCTGGAAGTTGTGGACTCCTCGCGAGTCAGGGAAAACCAGCGCCAGAATGTTATTGACCTGACATAGAGGGAGATTCGGTCCGTATGCCTGCCCTATACTCGCGCAACGGTTTTGTTACAGTATTCAGCATGTTGATGATTGTCCTGAGTATGTGGGGAACCCCCCCTGCCGGGGCCGAGGATGAAGACCAGGGAGGCATGGTTTCCTGCGTCGGCGGACGTATGAATGTCGACGCCCGCGAAGTTCGTCCCGAAGAACTGGTAAAAGAGTTGGGCGACAAGTGCGGGATAAAAGTTGTTGTGCATGGAGAAGTTTTTTCAGAGGTGCCGGTAAGTCTGAAGTTCAATAAAATGCCCATGAAAAAAGGCATCGAACGGGTGCTCAGGGTAACCAATATTTCAAATTATATCCTGCATTTCAAGGATTCCGACAATGGAACCTCTACTCTTGCCGGCCTGGACCTGATCGGCAAAAAAGGAGGGGAAAAGCACTTGACCAGCGGCTCTGCCTCTACCCCTGTGCGCAGGCCGGAGCCCGTTGAGAAATCGCCGCGCAAGAGAATAAAAAAGAAACGGAAAAAGAAGCTGGAAAAGAAGCCCGAAGATGAAATGGACGCCAAAATCCAGGAGAACTTTTTGCGGGTCATGGATGAAGTGCTGAAATCCCAGCTTGAAGACGGCGAAGAGCCGGATCCGGCAGAAGTGTTGAAGCTCTTCAAAGATGTTGTGCCGCCGGAGATGAAGGACCAGATTCCCCCCGAAGTGCTGGAAGAACTGGAAAAGCTTGAAAAACAGTAAACGCCGTTTCGTGAACATTGTTCAGCAAAAAAGGTGGAAGGGCTGAAAAACCTCCCGCCTTTTTTTACGTGTGTGCGCTGAGACATTCATCTATGGGGGTCTGTTTTGCATGCTTTGACATTCTGTGCAATTGCTATATATAATGAGTCCACAGGGTGCAGCTTTGTGCCGGACGTGCTCGCACCTGACGTTATCCTTGACATGTGTAAGGAAAGGGTTTCTTTATGATGCGTATTGCAAAGAGAATGATCAAACGTCTTGTGCAGCCGATACTTGATGAACTGACTCTAAATTTTTTTAATAACGAACCCGTCTCCCAAAAGGCGCTTATGAATGGATATCGTCTGTTGGCAGCCAAAGGGCCGGAGTTCCTGCCGGCGTTTCGCGATGTAGGGTTCCGCAAGTATTCTCAATTCGAAGAAGACGGGATTCTGCTCTACATTTTTTCCCTTGTTCCTCCGCTCAACCGGACCTGTGTAGAGATATGTGCCGGAAACGGTTATGAATGTAATACGGCCAACCTGATTATAAACCATGGCTGGTGGGCGCACCTGTTTGACGGCGACCGGGCAAATGTGCAGGAAGGGGTACGCTTTTTCAGCAAGCACAAAGATACCTTTCTTTACCCTCCGAGGTTTACGCAGGCCTGGATAACGGCCGAAAATGTAAATGACCTGCTGGAAACATCCGGTTTAAGTGGGGCGGTTGACCTGTTGAGTCTGGATATTGACGGCATGGACTACTGGGTGTGGAAAGCCATATCCGCAATTGATCCCCGGGTTGTCGTGTGTGAAACACACAATCCGATACCTGCAGACAGGGCGCTGACGGTTCCCTATGATCCGGAGTTTGTTTTCGAATCGGAGAATTATCGCGGGGCATCACTGGCGGCAATGTGTAAGCTCGGGAAAGAAAAGGGATACCGGCTGATCGGTACTCACCGGTTCGGTTTTAATGCCTTTTTTATGAAAAAAGGGGTAGGAGAAACGTACTTTCCCGAAGTCGACCCGGCATCCTGCCTGAACGATCCGTTCAGCCGCAAGGCCAGGAGGGAAAGATGGCCGGATGCCAAGAAGTTCAATTGGCAAGAAGTTTAGATGAGACTGAGAATGCCGGGAAACGCCCGTCTTCGGCGTTGTGCTCATCTTCGTCATTGCGGCGTACTTGTTGGTCCCAAACCAAACGAAGAATTCTGCTGTGGCTGCCGCAAGGCCCGAATCTAACGGCTGTACTCCCTCCAGCCTCATCAACGT
Source organism: Thermodesulfobacteriota bacterium (assembly GCA_028282925.1). Classification (GTDB taxonomy): domain Bacteria; phylum Desulfobacterota; class WTBG01; order CAIYCZ01; family CAIRTM01; genus JANQGV01. The sequence goes on along the minus strand of JANQGV010000193.1, from coordinate 16,937 downwards.
ACTTTTAAGTACGATTCTTCGGCTTCCGGTCCGTGCAACCCGTATCTCCGGGCCTTGCAACACCCTCGCAACGAATCCTCGCTTAATTTGGGACCAATGCGCCTCACTCCTCAGAATTTCGCACGCCTTGAATCCGAACATTTCCCGACATTCTCAAGGAATCTGTTACGCCCCTGCCTGACAGTGTTGCAAATCCTTGTTTGATTTGAGACTAATGCGCCTCATTTCTCAGGTTTCGCGCGCCTTGAATCCGAACATTTTCCGGCAGCTTCAAGGAAGCCGCTAACGACCATTTTATCCGTGCAGCAGATCTTCACGTAATTTGTTTTGAAGAATTAAAAAAAATTACTTAGCCCATCCGCTTTTAGCGAGCCTTCCCGGCCGCTGTATTATCGGCAGTTTCTCTTTTGGAAGAAAACATGTGCGTTTTAAGAGGTTTTTTTAATTGCTGCACTTTGGGTGACGCCGGCTCGATTGTTAATGCCTGTTTGCAGTCAGCCATTGCTTTTTTGTAGTCTCCCAGCAGGGTGTATAGCTGTGCACGGCTGTAAAGCGGTTCGAGTTGATAGGGGTTTATTTTCAGGCATGTGTTGAAATCCACCAGGGCGTCCTGGTAGTTTTGTTCAGCTTCATGGGTCAGCCCGCGGTAGTAAAATGCTCTGTAGTTATCAGGGGTAAGCTCTGCAGATGCAGTGAAATCTTCCAAAGCCTTTGTGTAACGTCCCTCAGCAAAATAAGCCATGCCCCTGTGGATATGGATAATAGATTTAATGTGTTTTGAAAAATCACGCGCCAGAATGGAGGAATAAATTGCAATCGCCTGCTTGAATTGTCCTGCATTATGTGCAACAAGCGCATCAACCAAAAGGTCGTCAACGCTCTTGCTCGTTCGATCAACACTTTCGGATATCCGTTCTTTCTCAGCGGCGGCTGACGTAAGATTTGCGTCCTGCTGCATGGTTGCCCCGTTATCTGCCGGCGGCTTTTGTACAGTATGCATAAAACTTTCCCGGCGTTTGTTCAACTCTGTTTGGAGTTTTCGCTGGTAATCACGTATTTCCTGAAAAAGCGTGTCGGAAAGGGTGAGGTTGGCGTTGAGTGCAGCAAGTTTGCGTTTCATCGGTTCATCAAAAGGGCTGAAGTCTGCTTTGTAAATCAACTCATGCTCAACCTCGGACCATGCGTCCTGCAGGATAGTGCGAAGCTGTATTTCACAGAACAGCGGCCCTTCAGCCTTGCATTGGCTCAGCATCTTCCTCGGCACCGATATTAAAAAATGGGTCGACTTGTAGCCGAATTCGTTGTAAGAGTGTTCACTTCCTTTCTGTTCGACCTGAACAACATCATATTTTTGCATCACATGGTTTGCGGCTATTTGCATGTCGTCAAGGAAAGGACATACGATTCGCACGCCGATCATATCATAAATATCAAAAGGCTCCTTTAGATTCATCTGCTTTGAGAGTAATCGCAGAATTTTATTATAATAACTATCGAAGGTTTTAAGCCTTGATTTTATCGTTGTTTTCAGTCCCAATTGTGCCAGTTCGCACTTGAGGGTTTCTTGAAACTTGTTGAGAATCCTGTCAAAAACAGGGGCGTTCGCCCTGTATTCTTTTTCCAGTTCTCTTCGATTCGGGATTTTTGACGGTTTCATCATCGTGGTTTCCTTCTTTTGACGGCATAGAAAAAAATCCATTCACTAACCAGTCGGCAAACCCGTCAGGCAAAAAGACTGAGAAGAAACTGATTCATTTTTATTCCACTACCTGAATAGATGAAAATACCAATACACTCCGCACCTTCCCAAAAAAACAACCGGTTCCGCTTTGCAGTACATGCGGAACTGCGCAGCAGATAGTAGATCCCCGGCGGCGGGTAATATCTGCAAAGCAAAAAGCACGGTTACGGTCTTTCTAAAACCACAGCCTGTGTGTATGAGAGCCCCGATACATGCGGGATCTGCGGCCGATCAGCATTCAGCGATTTGCGGTACTCAATGAAATTCATATCCGGCCGGGCTTCAGGAGGAGAATGACCATTTATTGTGAATCAAATCTCCCTCCATGTGTTTTCAATCCTGCAGACATTATCATACCCACGGGCCATCATTAAGGCATCCACGAGGGTAATTGCAGTCATGGCCTCAACCACGGAATAAATCCTGCCGAGCAGGGTGGGATCACGCCGTGTAATCGGTTCAAGTTTTTCAATCTGCATTTTCGGCATATTAACACTGTCCTGGGTAACGCTTATCGTTGGTGTGGGCTTAACCGCAAGGCGGACTACGATTTCATCTCCGTTGCTGATACCTCCCAGCAGCCCTCCGGCATTGTTGGTTTTGAAGCCGATGGAACCGTCTTTTTCGCAGAATTCATCGTTGCATTCCGACCCCAGCATATTGCCGACGTTAAATCCGGCGCCGAATTCAATGCCTTTAATCGCCCCAATGGAAAGCAGTGCATGTCCGAGCAGAGAACTCAGCTTATCAAAAACCGGCTCGCCGAGGCCTGCCGGCACTCCGTTAATCCTGAGTTCGAGAACTCCTCCGGCTGTTTCACCCTGATCCTTTATTTCCAAAACCCGCTTTTCCATTTTTTCCGCCGCTTCAAGGTCCGGACAATTGATCTCGTTTTTCCGGTAATTCTTTTTTGCTTCTGCAAAGGTCATTTCTTTCGCTTTGATGTCCATACACTGAATCGTATACGATATAAGGTCTATGCCCTCTTTGGCCAGAATATGTTTTGCAACAGCACCGCCCGCAACCCGGGCAGCCGTCTCCCGGCCCGATGCACGGCCTGCACCACACCAATCCTGATGTCGGCCGTATTTTTTATAAAAACAATAGGTCGCATGGCCCGGACGGCAGAGGTCTTTGTACTGCCGATACTGATCGACATGCAGATCCTGGGTGTCGACGTTGTAGATAATAATGCCCACCGGTGCGCCGGTGGTAACATTGTCCTGACCTATCCCGGCAAAAATACTGCACTGGTCGGTTTCCAGCCGAGGTGAGTTCAGTTTTCCCACTCCAGGCCTTCTCTTATCAAGCTCTTCCTGAATAAGAGCATCGGTCAATGCCAGCCCGGGAGGAACCCCGTCTATAATAACCGCCAACCCACTGCCTTTACCAATGCCGTAGCTCTCGCCGACAGCAGTAATTCTGAATATTCTTCCGAATGTGTTTCCAAGCATTGTGTTTCTCCTCTCCGAGACTGCCTGGGTGCGCCCGTCTCCGGTATTCTTCAGCCGTCTCACGTTCCGATGGTGTTCAGTTAAAATCCTCGTTAAAACAAGGTATTATCAAGGGCCGACATTACAACTCATCACTTTTTATGACCTTTAAAACCGCCATTACATACTTTCAGGCAGATATGGTGATTTATTCCCTGCTCTGTGACTTTTTAAGGAACCATTGCTGTTGCCCGTCTGCTTTTTCTTTTGACTTCTTTTTCGCATCGATATTTTTGTTTTTCTCATTCTGTTGCATCTCCTGCACACATTGCCTTCGGCAGTTATGTAGAAGCCTCCCTCCTTTGTTAAATCAGTACCACATCTCTGGCATTTCATTAATGACCTCCGGGTTCTCCATTAATGTTATCTGAAAAAATTCTCAGCACTTCCCTTGCCGCCATCTCAGGCTGAGGCACCTCACTGCAGACAATTCCAAACCCTGGAAGGATTCTATCGACAAACAGCCGTCGTCAAAAACTATATCAGTTACCGCAGTAAGTCGCCCTGCGACATATTCTCTGCCGCCCAACGCAACCGTTGCATACGCCAAGCCACTGTTTTATTCTTATTGTATCCTTTAAATCTTACAGAAGGATTGCAGGACTATTACAATTTTGTAATGAAAGATAGTTGCCGCATGGGCTATTGAGCAGGAAATCGGAGGTGAACCGTCGTACCTTGTTTCGGCACACTCAAGACTTCGATTGTGCCGCCGTGGAGATCCATAATGGATTTAACGATCGCAAGCCCTAAACCGCTTCCACATGTATCGTGGGATTTTGCCCCCGGTGTACGATAAAAGCGTTCAAAGATGTTCTGCAACTCTTCAGTTTCAATGCCGATACCATTATCTTTGATTAAAATAGATGAAAACTGATCGTCATTCTCCTGAACATCAATGTGGATGCTGCTGCCGGAGGGTGAATACCTGAATGCATTTGAAAAAAGATTGGTCACGGCTCTGCGAAGGAGGAGAGGATCGGCATAAACCGATCCACTTCCGCGGCACTGAACGTGTAGCTTTTTTTCTTCAGTCAGCGCATGGTAATATTCCAGTACATCCTGTATTTCTTTTATGGGGTCTACCTGGGTGCGTTCAAGTTTGATGTCTGTATTTTCGGCTCGTGCCAAGAAAAGCAGGCCCTCAATCATGTGCGAGAGGCGTGTATATTCCTCCATGCTTGATTCGAGTATCTGTTGATAGTCCTCAATCGTTCGTGTTTTAGAAAGCGACACTTCAGTTTCACCCATGAGATTGTTGATGGGGGTTCTCAGCTCATGTGCAATATCTGTTGAAAAGCGAGAAAGCCTGACAAAGGAATCCTCAAGCCGGTCAAGCATCTCGTCAAATGATGTTGCAAGCATCTTAAGCTCCTGGGGCCACGTGGCCGGAGCAAGCCTTTCGTTAAGCTGTGAAGCCCTGATGCGTTGGATAACGGCGGTAATGCGTCGTAAAGGGCTTAAACCACGGCGGGCAATGGCCATTCCGGTAAGGCCTGCCAGAAAGATGCCGATGATCAAAACCAGGAATATTTGTTTACGGTATTGCTTCAGGATGGCCTCTTCAACGGTAACATTAAGAGCCGTATTAATAAGAACCCTGTGGCCGTCACAGTCGCGGCACTTCGCCCAGGCCGACATCATGATAAAAACTTCGCCCGAGGCCGATTTGAATCTAACGGTCTGCAATGGCTCCTCATCGACTTCATGCGGCTGGGGGAATGGAAGCGTATCCGTCACAGCGTTTGTTCCCGCCGTCATGATTTCCCGGCCCCGGGCGTTTACGATTTTAACCACATACTTGTTGAATTGGTAGCTGCTCCCCGCCTGCACTTCCTGTTCAAGCTCACGAACATCATAGTTGGATGACCGTATAATGTCCCGAAAGTGTACTATTTTGTCCGCCAGGAAGCGCTCATCTTTAGTGTGAAGGGTTGAAACAAGGGCATAATACAAAAATCCGGTTGTGAGTGTCAGCATTCCAAATGCCGTGAGAGCAAATGCAAGGGTCAGGCGTGTAACAATTGAGTAGGACTGTGGAAGGTGTGCGCTTTTATCTCTCTTCGAGGACATAGCCGACTCCACGCACGGTGTGTATGAGTTTTCTTTCGAAAGGGTCATCAACTTTTGAGCGGAGACGGCGGATAGCAACATCGACTACATTCGTATCGCTGTCAAAATTCATGTCCCAGACCTGTTCAGCAATCATGGTTCTGGAAAGGGCATCACCTGAGCGTTTTGCCAGCAGAGACAGTAGAACAAATTCTTTTTGGGTTAGATCTATCTGCTTTCCTGTCCGTTTGACCTTGCGTTTCAAAAGATCGATCTGAAGGTCTGCAATCTCAATTGTTTGGTCTTTTTGAACCTGGGGCCTGCGCAGCACAACACGGACCCGGGCAAGCAGCTCAGAGAAAGCAAAAGGTTTCACCAAATAGTCATCCGCACCCAGTTCAAGTCCCTTGACCCGGTCCTCCACGCTGTCGCGGGCGGTTAAAAAAAGTACAGGGGTCTTGTTGCCTTCCCGCCTCATTTCTTCAAACACAACCCAACCACTTTTATCCGGCAGCATAACATCAAGAATAACGAGGTCGTAGTCTGAGGCATGGGCCTGAAACAGCCCGTCTTCCGCGGTGTGAGCCACATCAACGACAAAACCGTTTTCGGAGAGGCCTTTTCTTAGAAAGCCGGCTGTTTTTTTCTCATCTTCGACTATTAAAATGCGCATCTGTTCAATAATTAGTATTTGACTTTGACGTAGATTACACCTGTGGTTCCAAACACAAGCCTTACCGGTGTAGACGTATAGACCCGGCTCGACAACAACCCTCTCCGTGGGGCATCAGCCTGTCCGGCCGCGCCTGTCGGAGACTCATCCGTTATACTCAACAACGCCTGTTTTGCCAAGGGTAAATTTTTACCACTCATTTGCCGGCCGGGCCTGCTGTTGATGTATTTCCCGACATTGTTTTTGTATGGTTGTTGATGCTTGGGCTGTGACTATCTCTTTTGCAAACCACAAACCGTTGAACGAGATCGCATCTGTTCGTATTTTAAAGCCCCTGATTACTAACGAAAGGCATCGAAAAATTTGTTACGTACTGATTTATCAAGTTTTGCAACCATTTCAAGTTCTCCCGAATCAAGCCATACCCCTTCACATACCATGCATTTATCAGTCCTCATCCTCTGTCATCGATTTCAACGGGCTGCATGCCGCATTTGGGGCAGCGCATGTAGTGCTGCTCCTTCAGTCTGATCCGATTTTTGCTTCGAGCAGCTTTTGCTGCCGGTTTGCATTCTCTTTGGCTTTTTTAAACTCACGCCTGATAACGTAGGCTTCTTCCTTTTCTGTTGGTTTGATAGGCACGATTATCTCCTGGTGATTTTTATCCGGTTACGTGCCCCGCTGCAATTTTATCTGCACGATTATCAATTTTAGTGATAACAAATGTATTGAATCCATGCGGCGTTTCGCACTCAATGACATCGCCGATCCGGCGCCCGATAATCGCACAGCCGAGTGGTGAAAATATCGATATTTTTTTTCCCATGCACTCGCCAGGCGTTGGTAACGCTACCATGAAGGTTGTTTCGAGGCCTGTTTTCATTTCCTCCAGCGTAACCTGCGAGTTGATCATAACGATACCGGCGGGGATGGCTTTATTTGGAACAATAGTCGCACGATCGAGAGCTTTGTCGAAGATTATGAGGTTTTTAAAAGCCTTGTTTTCGACGGGCATAAAGCAATAAAAAAAACTGAGTTGCTGCTTTGCCTTTTCATAATCTGATTCTGTAATATGTATTGCACGGTTATTCTTAGCTGGCATTTTGTGACCTCTCCGGCCTGCTCTTCTCACAGGTCAATGAAAAACGGGTTTTTGGAAAAAGCGTAATCATTTTGTTGCATGTTTTAGAAAATTATCCGCCTTGTCGCCGGAAAGCCCAAGCACCTTTTTAAGGCTTTCTGAGTGTATCCAGAGCCCCTTGCACTGTGCACATATCACAATGGATATTTGGTCGATAGTCTTCTCTTCGAGACGGCAGCTACAGCGCGGACAGCGCATGAAATGAATATCCGGTACCGATTGTAAAGCGAATTTTAAAAGCCTTTTGCGTTCTGCTTCTATGTGCTTGAGTTTTTTAACATCAAGCTCAATGAATTGATCCATATTCGCTTTTTTCTCATTCATTTGTGTTTCATTCATGTTTTGGTGCTCAATTGTTGTATGGCAGCGTGGCTTGTTAAAATTGCAGGGCGGATCCTGTTACGGCAATAGAGAACGCTCCGAAGTAATGCTCAGCTTCAAGCAGCATGATCTTGTTATATTTAGCAAAGATATTCAGTGTGTATATACATTTACCGGCAACAGCAACGCTGAAAAAAAACTTTAATCCGTTTATTACAATTGACATAGTGCCTCCCTCTTTAACTTATTGCACTATACGTAATTGTAAAAAAGGGGGGCTCTGCCAGAGGACACGGGGGGGGGAGGTATCTTGACATCGCCCTTAATCCCTTATTGGTTACCGGTTGTGTTTTACTGCTTTTGCATTAAAAACCTTATACCCAAGGTTTTTAGTGTTCTTCGAAATCCTGGTGTCCAACGTCAGCCTCGGTACATTATTGATTCTGCTTTAAGTATATTGAGAAAACCTTACAGAATGATTGCAGGATCATTACATTTTTGTAATTAAGGAGGAGTGTTTTCCCGGAGCAGACTGGTATGAATAGCAGAAAGAACATTTGGAATGCGACAGTGTGCGATTGAATCACACCCCAGGCCTCCAAAGCTTCGCATTCGGGCATGAGCGAAAATACATCAACCTGCTTACAACCTAAATCGGTGCCGACCGATTGATGCCATGCCGGTCAGTCGATCTGTACCGGATCAGAAGTCGACTTAATTACAAGAGTATCGGCGCACCCGCGGTAACCAGCGGAGTTTGTGTAATGATTTCGGAGTTAACAAGCATTGCGGGGGGTATATAGGGAAGGCGTAGAACAGGCAGACCCAGTATGTAACCCTCAGTTCGCACCACTGTGGCCGCCTTACCGTATCAGCTACAGATGTACGCAGGGGATATAGAGAGATGAAAGCTTTGCCGGATGCCGATATGAACTGCTTAAACTTGCAGTGTGGTCTTGCCTGTTGCCGTTATTTTCGGTTCATTCTTTGAGAACCATGTCTATACACATGACCGCAGCAAGAATCAGTTCTCGAATCGGGCCTTCTTTTGGGGTAGAATCCGATATTTCCAGCACATAGTTGTCCGCGCTGGTAAACAGTTCCTTGCCGATGCCGGACCACTTTTTGGTAACGTGGGCAAGCTCGGTCTCTCCGTCCATAAACCTGAAGTCCCACCCGGTCCATTTACCCTGCAAACGGCACACCGGATTTTCGGTTGCGTCCAGCACCGTAAAGGCCCCGCCGATTGAAAAAAACTTCTGTTTAAAGCCACCGATGTTTTGATTTTGCCGGTCAAGGACCGTGACGTTGGACAAAAACAGGGATATCCCCCGTGTGATACGCACAACCCGGTTGCCGTCCGGGGTGCGTACCTGTATGTCAAACGGGGTCATGCGTTTGTAGTCGGTGAACCGGAACAGTTTTGTCAAAATCCCAAGGTTTTCTTCGCGGCACTCCATAAGGATACTGCCTGTTTCAGGGTCGTAAATATCGTAGTTGTTGGCCGCCTTAAACATGCCGACGTGCTCTTTAACAAGGTACACATTCCTGGTTAATGCTTGATGCATGCTCGTCTCCTTTCTTTAACGGATATGCCCGTCTGCTCACAGTGAGAGGTGAGTTTTTGCTTTTTGAGTTGTTATTCTTTTTTTCGGAAATTTACGGATGAATCTTTAATTGCAGTCGGAAACAAGGCCGGTCGGGCCTTGCGGAGTATACTCTGTAAGATCGGAGCGGAAGATATCTGAAGATGTGACCTGTTCGTTATTGTTATTTCAAGAAGAACCAGGCATGGGCTACTTCAACCGCGGGTTACCGCCGTTGACCCACCAGTCGCTTTTGTCATGGAACCACCAGTGGGTTGAGTCGGTTTCGATGATTTGTTCGGCGAGCTTTTTACCGGTTTCGGTCCTCAAGCGTTTCAGGGCAAAGGATATCCACTCGTCGGCATACTTGTTGCCCAGGTCTTTGTTTTCTTTCAGCATCAGGATCAGGTCGATCTGGTCGGCATCGTTTGCCAGCAGCGATTCCCGGGAGTCCCCGTCGTTGAACTTCTCGACCGTTTCCTTAATGTCTTCGCCGAAGGGCAGGTTTTCGGTGAGATGGTCAACGGCTTTCTGTTCGTCGACGGTAACGTATTTTTTGTTCATATAGTTCAGGTCGCCGGTGCGGGCCTCGTGCAGGTCGTGCATCAGGCACATCTTGATAACCAGCGCTTCGTCAACGTCACCTTCCATTTGCGCCAGCACATAGCCGATACAGACAACCCGGAAAGCATGTTCGGCAACCGATTCGCTTCCGGTTCCCAGGAATTGCATGCCGGTGCGGGGGGTGCGCTTGAGCATGCCCACTTCGAAGAGGAAATTGGCGATGTTTTTCATGGTGCCCTCTGTACAATGATGGCTTTGTGAAATATTTTCCTGTTGTTCAATGCGCGGCCTGTCGCGCGCGTGAACAAGCTACATCATCAAAAATGCTTCAATAAATCTATCGATATCGCCGTCGAGTACGGCGTCGACGTTGCCCATTTCGGTCTCGGTACGGTGGTCCTTTACCAGGCGGTAGGGCTGCATCACATAGGAACGGATCTGGTTGCCCCAGGCAATCTGTTTTTTCTCAGCATGCAGCTTTTCGACCTCTTTTTCGCGCTCCTTCATTTCGACTTCATACAGCCGTGCTTTCAGCATTTTCATGGCCATGGCACGGTTCATGTGCTGAGAGCGTTCGTTCTGGCATTGCACGACGATGTTGGTCGGTATGTGGGTTATGCGAACGGCAGAGTCGGTTTTGTTGACGTGCTGACCGCCGGCGCCGCTGGCGCGATAGGTATCGACCCGCAGGTCTTTTTCCTCAACGTCGATTTCAATATCGTCCTCAATATCCGGGAAAACAAACACTGAAGCAAAGGAGGTGTGGCGGCGGGCGCCCGCGTCAAAAGGGGATATGCGTACCAGCCGGTGGATGCCGACCTCGGCCTTGAGGTACCCGAATGCATAGTCGCCGTTGGCGGTAAAGGTGGCGCTTTTAATGCCAGCCTCCTCACCAGCCAGGATGTCGATTATTTCCGACTTGAACCCTTTTCTTTCCGTCCAGCGCAGGTACATGCGCAACAGCATATTGGCCCAGTCCTGGGCCTCGGTTCCACCGGCACCGGCGTTTATGCTCACAAAGGCATTGTTGAAGTCGTTTGCACCACCCAGCATTTTTTTGAATTCAAGTTCAGCAACCTCTTTTTCAAGCTGTTGGGTGGTTGCCTGGAGTTCTGCTTCGAGGTCATCGGCTTCTTCTCCGGCTTCGTCGCCCAGTTCGATGAGCACATGGCAATCCTCAATGCCTTTTTCCAGGCTGTTCCAGACACTGAGAACGCTTTCAATGGTTTTGCGCTCTTTGGTTACCTTTTTGGCCTCGTCGGCGTTGTTCCAGAATTCGGGGCTTGAGATTGTTTTCTCAAGCTCTTCCATGCGTTTCTTTTTGTCAGGGATATCAAAGATACCCTCGAATTGTTTCCATCCGTTTTTCCAGGGCGCCGATCTGTTCTTCCCACTGATGTACCATTATTGATATCCCTCCGTCGTAGAAAAATAGACTGTTTTATCCCTGAACCGGATTTCAGGATTCCGGCATGCGGGAGCGGTTCTTCCTCGTGCGTGCACAAAAGAGAAACACAAGGCTTGCTGCGTAGCATATCCAGGCAAATACATCGCCATACCGGGTATACACTGTTTTTAAATCATAACAATATATCATAGCAGGTAGTGTTGTTTGAGTAAAGAGTTTGGTTTGGGCGGTTATGACACCGGTGGGGGCAATGCAGGCGCTGATGCCGGTATTAGCCGACCGGGCGATATACCTTCGGTTTTCAACCGCCCGCAGCACTGCCATGGAAAGATGCTGGTAGGGGGCGCTGGTGGGGCCGAACCAGGCATCGTTGGTGATGTTTACCAGGAAACGGGCCCCCTGTGCGGCAAACCTGCGAACCAGGTTCGGAAAAATTATTTCGTAACAGATGACCGTACCGAAAGGGCAGTCCGGCAACGCCAGGGTTTTTACCCTGTCGCCGGGGCGAAAATCGCCGATTCCGGCAACCATTTTATTGATGTAGGGAAAAAACTGCTGCAGGGGAACGTATTCACCATAGGGCACCAGGTGCAGTTTGTCGTATTTGCCCAGGATTTCATTTTCAGGGGAAATGAGATAGGCGCTGTTGTAATAGTGCGCGACTCCCTGCTGAACGCTGTAGGACGGGCTGCCCAGCAACAGCGGAGTTCCTGTTTCCCCAACCAGGGCCGCCACCGTTTGCCGAAAGCTCTCCTCCATTTCAAAAAAGAAGGGTGTCGCCGATTCGGGCCACACGATCAGGTCGGGCTGCTGCGGCGTTGCGGCCCGGGTAAGCCGGGTGAATATTTCCATGGTGGGTGCCAGAAATGAGGGGTCCCATTTAAGGTCCTGGGGTATGTTGGGCTGGACAATGGTCAGCTTCAGCACGGGGCCTTCGGGTTTTTCGAAGCGGTCGAGGCGATTGAAGCCGTATATCAGGACCGCTGCCAGGAGTGCAACGGTACTTGCGGTCTGCAACAGGGGAAAACGGCGTTTTCTCATAAGCCGACCCAGGACCGCCATGACCGTGCAGTTGACCAGCACGATCAGGAAGCTGATACCATACACGCCGGTAATGTCGGCAAACTGAATGACCGGCAGGGTGCGGTACTGGCTGTATCCCAGCAGTTCCCAGGGGAAACCGGTCAGCAGCCATGATTTCAGGTGTTCTGTTGCGGTCCAGAAAAAGGGAAGGGTCACCAGGGGATCCACGCCCGATTTTTGGGCGGTCCGGCAGCTGCAGTAGACCGGCAGCGCAATAAAAAGGCCGAGGAAAACGGCAAACAGCACCATCAGCACCATGGAGACATACCCGGGCAGCCCGCCATACAGGCTCATGGACACCGTTACCCAATAGATCAGCCCGCAGTGATAAACCGAACCGGCAAGCCAGCCCAGTTTGAAACCGTTTCCGGGGGTGCTGTTTTGCATGGCCGCCAGCAGGGGCAAAAGGCAGAACCAGGCCAGGAATTCAAGGCTCGGCAGCGGGAAAACAAGCACGAGGCAAATACCGCTGAGAAGCGCCAGAACAGACTCTTTTTTTTTCATGCTTTTTCACTGTGTTGTTTATGGATATGGCCTAAAAAACAATAAATTACTTGTATTTAGACCTAGAGTTGTATAAAGTTACCAAATTATCCGGTTTTGTAAATCTTTTTTAATGCACGTGAGGAGTATTCTGTGGAGAACAAACCCTGGCTTGCAGCATATGATGCCGATGTGCCGAAAACCCTCCCCCCTGACGACGGCTTGATACAGTCGATTCTGGAAAAAGCCGTAGAAAAGTATTCACAGCGCGATGCTGTTAATTTCTTCGGTTATACCATGACCTATGCCCGGCTGTGGAAGGCAGTGCAACAGTTTGCCAAGGCCCTGGCGGATGTGGGTGTCGCGCCGTCGGATCGGGTGCTGCTGCTTTTGCCCAACACCCCTCATTTTATTATAGCGTACTACGGCGCTTTGAAGGCCGGTGCCATTGTTGTACCCACAAACCCGCTCTACAGCGACAAAGAGTTGACCTTTCAGATTCAGAATTCCGGTGCCGAAACCTTGGTGACCCTTGATATGTTGTATGCCCAGGTGCAGAAGGTCCGGCCCCAAACCGGCCTGCAACGGGTCATCGTCGGCCGGATTCAGGACTACCTACCGCCGTTGAAAAAGCTTATGTACCCTGTTCTGGCCCAAAAGGGGAGCGATACCATAACGATTGAAGAAAAGGACGGGGTCTATCTTTTCGCCCGTCTCATGAAGCGGAAATGCGCGGAACCGCCCTCCGCCCCGATTTCCGCCGATGACGTTGCCATGCTTCAGTATACCGGGGGCACCACCGGTGTTGCCAAGGGCGCAATGCTTACGCACCGCAATATTGTTTCCAATAATCAGCAGATGCGCGGCTGGTACCAGGATATCCAGGAAGGCCGGGAAACATTTATTTCGGTCCTGCCGTACTTTCATTCCTACGGCATGGCGGCCGCTATGAGCCTGCCGGTGTCAATCGGGGCCACGATGGTCCTGTTTCCCAAATTTGCGGCCAAGGATATCTTAAAGGCGATAAAGCAAAACGGTGCCTCTGTTTTGCCGGGTATTCCCAGTATTTACAGTGTGCTGAGCAGTTATAAGGATGTAAAAAAGTATGATATTTCCTCAATCAATTACTGTCTTTCCGGGGCGGCACCGCTGCCCATCACCGTGCTTGAAAATTTTGAACGGATAACCGGTGGTATCATTGTTGAAGGATACGGTCTGACCGAGGCATCCCCGGTCACGCACTGCAACCCATTGCGGGGCAAGCGCAAGGTCGGCAGTATCGGCCTGCCGCTTCCTGATACCGACTGCAAAATTGTAAACCTGCAGACCGGTGAAGAAGTGCCGACCGGTGAGGCTGGCGAGTTCTGCATTAAGGGGCCCCAGGTCATGAAAGGGTACTGGAACAATGAAGAGGAAACCCGCGAAACCCTGCGGGACGGCTGGCTCTACACCGGTGATATTGCCCGCATGGATGAAGACGGGTATTTCTATATTGCCGAGCGCAAAAAAGATATGATCATCTCGGAGGGTTTTAATATCTACCCGCGGGAAATCGAAGAGTTCCTGCTTGAGCACCCAGCCGTTGCCGATGCCGCGGTTGTGGGCACCCCGGACAAGCTGCGTGGCGAGCGTGTGCTGGCCCATGTGGTTGTTAAAAAAGGCATGACCGCTACGCCTGATGAACTTATGCGCTATTGTAAAGAGAACCTGGTAAAATACAAAGTGCCCAAGAAGTTTATCTTTACCGAAGCGATTCCAACAACCCTGGTCGGTAAAAAACTGCGGCGGGTTTTGCGGGACAAAGAAACATCAACCACCGATACGGATACACCCTGACAGCTTCAGGGCGAACCCTCCTGCCAGCACGGCCGAGTATGCATTGATGGCCTGTCCCGGTTGCATGTGAGCCCGACGTTTTCACGATAAACAGCTTGTCATGAACGCTAATAGCATTTATTATGAAGCTAAATGAGATGGTTACGCCCAGTCTCGCAGGGTTCTTTTTGTCTGGAGAGGTGGGGTTTCCTGGATAACCCGACAAGCGGGAGCCGAAACGCATGAAAATATCACACCACTATAAAAGAATAATCCGCGGTAGAATGTTGCCTGTGTTTGTGCTGTGCCTCTGGGTGGTATTGTGCGCGTGTGCTTCTGTTTCGGCAAAAGAGAGCCGGGTGCGGAAGGTGTTGAGCGGTAACACCGTAGAGCTGTCGGACGGCACAAAACTGTATTATATCGGTGTTGATGTTCCCGGTAAAAATAAAAACTATTATGAGTATTGTAAACAGGCCAACAAAGCCCTGGTGGACAAAAAGAACATAACCTATACAACGGATTTGCTGCGGCATACCCCCGACGGCAAACTGTTTGCCTACGTGTATGTCGGGGAAGTGTTCATTAATGCGGAGATCATCAGGCAGGGATACGGTCTGGCCCATTTTGTTCCCCCCAATGTTCGGTATGGACAGCAGTTTCTTGAACTGCAGACGGAAGCCCGCAAGGGAGAGCGGGGACTGTGGGGGTTTGAAAACATGGGGGATGAGCCGTACTATGTCGGGTCGAAGCAGAAAAGGGAGTTTCACCGGCCGGGATGTTTCCATGCAAAAAATGTAGCTTTTGATGATCGCATTACCTTCAGGACCCGTAATGAAGCGTTGCAGAAGGGGTATTCACAGGGCTGGCGCTGTAATCCACTTTTTGACACCCCTGCGAAAAAAAAGTAATCGTGTTAAACGATTTGTGCCGTTTGCCGTGCAGAGGAAACCATGTCTCGATTTGACCAGGCACGCAACATCACCAAAGCCGATGTTCGCATAGAAGAACGCGACGGTAAAAAAGTGGTCGTCAAAGACTACAGCGGTCGCAGCCGGCTGGTCAGGTTTTTCTACGGCCGTTTTACCCTGCGCCGTGAATTTCAGGTGTACCGGTTGCTGGAGGGCGTGTCGGGAATCCCGCGCTGCTACGGTTATGACGGTGCTTACACGTTACTGCTCGAGTATATTCAGAGTCGCCCCCTCAGCAGTTTCAAGCCCGGACAGGTGGGCGAGGCTGTTTTTGATAAAGCGGCAGGCCTGCTTTCCCGGATACATGAGCGGGGGGTTGCAATTGTCGATCTGCATCGCTCGAATATCCTGATTACCGAGACTGAAGATGTGTATATGATCGATTTTGCACATGCGGTCCTGCCGGGAAGGTCGGGCCGCGCCGGACCTTGCGGCCGTTTCTTTATGAAGCTGGATCGTCACGCCCTGGCCCGGAACAGGGCGCGGTATCTGAAATTGCCCAAGCCTGTCCCGGAAGGGGTATTCGGCCTGACGTACAAGGCCGGCAGGCTCTGTAAATCGTTTATGAGACTCTGTAAGCCGAAATAGGGTGGCTGCACTGTTCCGGAAAATTACCTTGCTATAACACCACGGTTTTTGTATGATTTCAGCTTGATCGGGCAAGGTGCCTGTGTAACTAAAGACCAGCGCCGGTATTGCTATTGTAAACTGAAAAGCCCCGCCAGGGGCTCTTATTGTTTGTAGGGAGGAAGAACCATGATCGATAGATATTCACGGGACATAATGAAGCAAATCTGGTCGCCCGAAAACCGTTTTAAAACGTGGCTGGAGATAGAAGTGCGGGCGTGTGAAGCCTTGAATACACTGGGGCTGGTTCCCGATGCGGCCCTGAAAAATATACAGGAAAAGGCCTCGTTTGATGTGCAGCGGATAGACGAGATTGAGCAGGTGACCAAGCACGATGTGATCGCCTTTACAACCTGCATGGGTGAATATGTGGGTGAAGATGCCCGTTATATCCATTGGGGCCTCACCTCCTCGGATGTACTGGATACCAGTTTCAGCATGCTGCTGAAAGAGTCGGCAGAGGTGCTCATGGATGACGTTGATGCGTTGCTGGAGGTTATCAAGGAAAAGGCCTTTGAGTACAAGGACACGGTCATGATCGGGCGCAGCCACGGCATTCATGCCGAGCCGATTACGTTCGGGCTGAAAATGGCGCTCTGGTATGATGAAATGCAGCGGCAGCGCCGGAGGCTCGTGCAGGCCAAAGAGGCCATCAGTGTCGGTAAGATTTCAGGCGCCGTGGGTACATTCGCCCACAATCCGCCGTTTGTGGAAGAATACGTGTGCGAACAGTGCGGGCTGAAGCCGGCCCCAGTTTCAACCCAGATCATCCAGCGGGATGTGTACGCGGAGTTTTTCACCACCCTGGCCGTGATCGGTAGCTCCATCGAAAAATTTGCGGTTGAGATCCGACATCTGCAGCGCACCGAGGTCTCGGAAGCATCGGAATATTTTTCGGCCGGGCAGAAGGGGTCTTCCGCCATGCCGCATAAAAAGAATCCGATTCTTTCAGAGAATGTTTCCGGCCTGGTGCGGTTGCTAA
>JANQGV010000186.1 GCA_028282925.1 Thermodesulfobacteriota bacterium | reverse complement strand
GGTCTGTGTCGACGGACCGGTGTTTAAGGCCGGGGATGTAGACTGGAGTAACGTAACCGAACCGTAGGGTTTGTCCAGGCTGTTGAAAAACGCCCATCTGCGGCGTTATGCGCTGTGTTCGTCATTGCGGCGTGCAACTGAATACGCCTCATTCTTGAGGGCAGGCTGTTGAAAAACGCCCATCTGCAGCGTTATGCGATGTGTTCGTCACTGCGACGCGCAACTGAGTACGCCTCATTCTTGAGGGCAGGCTGTTGAAAAACGCCCATCTGCGGCGTTATGCGATGTGTTCGTCATTGCGGCGTGCAACTGAGTACGCCTCATTCCTTACGACACCGCATGCCTTGCATCTGGACATTTTTGAACAGCCTGTGGGTAATGAGACAGTAGGTTAAGGCTTTAGTAACTCAACGGGTAAAATTTTTAGAAATCGGTTGGCATGGTATGACAGATTCTGCAATTGACATAACGACCAGTATTGCAGGCATCACCTTTAAAAATCCGGTTATGGTGGCATCGGGCACCTTCGGGTATGGTGAAGAATACAGCGATGTTATTGATGCGGCCCTTCTTGGCGCGGTTGTTACCAAGGGGATATCCCTGGTGCCGTCGCCCGGCAACCCCCCGCCCCGTATCGTTGAAACGCCTTCCGGCATGCTCAATGCCATCGGGCTGCAGAACGTGGGATTCGACCGCTTTGTCGGTGAGAAAATGCCTTTTTTGCGGCAGATGGATGTGCCGGTTATCGTCAATTTTTACGGCTCTACAATTGAAGAGTATGTTGAGTTGGCCGGAAAATTAAACGACGTTGAGGGCATTGCCGCTCTTGAGGCCAACATATCCTGCCCCAACATTAAGGCAGGCGGTATTTCGTTTGGAACCGACCCTGAAATGGCTTCCCGCGTTGTCAGGGAGGTGCGCAATGTCACAGAGTTCCCGTTGATCGTCAAGCTGACCCCCAATGTAACGGATATCGCTGCAATGGCCGGGTGTGTTGAAGAAGCCGGGGCCGATGCTGTTTCGCTGATCAATACCTGTACCGGCATGGTTATCGACATTGAAACCCGTAAGGCGAAACTGGCAAATACGACCGGCGGTCTTTCCGGTCCGGCAATACGGCCCATTGCATTGCGTATGGTATGGGAGACGGTCAAAAGAGTGTCTATTCCGGTCATTGGTATCGGCGGCATCCTGACCGCCGATGATGCCCTGCAGTTCCTGATAGCCGGTGCACGGGCAGTTCAAATCGGCACCGGACTGTTTGTAGACCCTGAAGCACCGCAAAAAGTTGTTGAAGGCATCGAGGCCTATATGCGGTCCAGAGGAATCGGCGCCCTTGAGGATATTATCGGTTCGCTCGAAAATTGACTATACGAGATTCGGGTATATGGTAAAACGCAAGAAAACCAAGAAGATCAATGTCGGGCCGGTGGCAGTGGGCGGCACTGCGCCGATCAGCGTGCAGTCCATGACGAACACCGATACCCGCGACAGCCGGGCAACGCTGCGGCAAATCCGTCGGCTTGAGAAGGCCGGATGCGATATTGTCAGGGTGGCGGTTCCCGACGAAGAGGCGGCCCTGGCTTTGCAAGAGATAGCCGGGAAGTCGAACATCCCGGTGATTGCCGATATCCATTTTAATTACCGTCTGGCCCTGATGAGTATGGAAGCACCCATTAAAGGGCTGCGCATCAACCCGGGCAATATCGGCAGCAAGCAGCGGGTTAAGGCTGTTGTGGATAAAGCGGCTGATACCGGAATCGCAATCAGGATCGGGGTCAACTCCGGGTCACTTGAAAAGGACCTTCTGAAAAAATATAGACACCCCACCGCCGAAGCGCTGGTGGAAAGCGCCTTGCGTAATATTGACCTTGTGGAAGGAATGTCATTCAACCAGATAAAGGTGTCGATTAAATCGGCCGATGTGCGCACCACCATCGAAGCGTACCGGTTGCTTTCAAAGAAAACCCGCTATCCGCTGCACGTGGGCGTTACCGAGGCCGGGACCCTTTTTTCCGGCACGATAAAGTCCTCTGTCGGCCTGGGAGTGCTGCTCGCCGACGGCATTGGTGATACGCTGCGTGTTTCCCTGTCGGCCGACCCGGTCGAAGAGGTCCGGGTCGGGTTTGAGATACTGAAATCGCTGGGCCTGCGTTCGCACGGCCCGGAGCTTATATCGTGCCCGACCTGCGGCAGGTGCCGGATAGACGTGGTGGGAATCGCCAAAAAGGTTGAAAAACATCTGGCAACCATCTCAAAGCCTATGAAAGTCGCTGTTATGGGCTGCGAAGTGAACGGACCCGGAGAAGCAAAAGAGGCCGACATCGGCATCGCCGGCAGCAGGGAACAGGGCGTGCTCTTTAAAAAAGGTACTATCGTAAAAAAATGCTCCAAGGACGAACTGATGCAGGAGTTCCTGAGCGAAGTCAATAAGTATGTAAAAGAAAAGTAATATGTTTATGGTTATGTACAGGAGGCTATATGCGTTATTCACAGTTTTTGATCCCGACCCTGAGAGAAGATCCCGCTGAAGCAGAGGTGGTAAGCCACCGTTTGATGCTCCGAGCCGGTATGATACGGAAACTTGCCGCCGGTGTTTATTCCACGTTACCCCTGGGCGAGCGGGTGCTGCAGAAAACCGCCCAGATCGTGCGCGAAGAAATGAACCGGGCGGGTGCGCTGGAGCTGACCCTGCCGTTTGTGCAGCCGGCCGAAATCTGGCATGAGAGCGGCCGCTGGAATGTATACGGTAAAGAGCTTATGCGTTTGAAAGACCGCCACAACCGCGAGTTCTGCCTTGGTCCGACCCATGAAGAGGTGATTACCGATCTGGTGAAAGGGGTTGTATCGTCATATAAACAACTGCCCGTCAACCTGTACCAGATTCATATCAAATTCCGCGATGAAATCCGGCCACGCTTCGGGGTGATGCGGGCCCGTGAGTTTATCATGAAAGACGCCTACAGCTTTGATGTGGACAATGCCGGGGCGGAAATAAGCTACGGCAAAATGTATGAGGCCTACAGCCGCATTTTTGAGCGCCTGGGACTGACCTTCAGACCGGTTGAGGCCGACAGCGGTCCTATCGGCGGAAGCTTTTCCCATGAATTCATGGTGCTTGCGGACACGGGCGAGGACGTTATCGTTACCTGTTCGGCCTGCGACTATGCCGCCAACACCGAAAAAGCTGAAATAAAACAGGAAGGCACGAGCGAGGTAAACGAAGGTGACTTTAAGGAACTCGAACGGGTTGAAACCCCGGACATGCGCACCATCGAGGAAGTAACCGGGTTCCTGAAGGTGGGATCGGAACTGCTCATCAAGACCCTGGTGTTTACCACAAGCGACGGTCCGGTGGTGGCCCTTGTGCGCGGTGACCATGAAATCAATGAGATCAAACTGAAAAACTACCTGAATTGTAACGAGCTGGAACTTGCGGAAGAAGATGTTATCGAATCGATTACCGGTGCGCCGCGGGGGTTCGCCGGTCCGGTCGGACTGGAGAAGGTAAAGATTATCGCCGATTACGGATTGCAGGGCGGCACTAATATGGTGACCGGCGGCAATGAAAGGGATGTGCATGTTATTAATGTCAATTTCAACCGCGATTTTACCCCGGATACCTTTGCCGATATCCGCCTTGCCGATGAAGGTGATCCCTGCCCGCGTTGCGGCAAACCCCTGACAACAACCAGGGGAATTGAGGTCGGCCATATCTTCAAGCTGGGTACCAAATACAGTAAATCCATGGGCGCGACCTATCTTGACGCCGACGGCAAGGCCCGGGAAATGGTGATGGGCTGCTACGGGATCGGTGTAGGCCGGACCGTTGCGGCGGCTATTGAGCAGTCGCATGATGAGAACGGCATTATTTTTCCCGCGCCCATTGCGCCTTTTTCCGTGCTGGTCGTTCTTGTCAACCCCACCGATGAGGGACAGGCAAAGATTGCGGAGGAAATTTATGACGGTCTTATGCAGGACGGTGTTGATGTTCTTCTGGACGACCGGGATGAGCGTCCCGGTATCAAGTTTAAAGATGCCGACCTGGTCGGGATCCCGATCCGGGTCACGGTGGGTAAAAACGCAGTTAAAGACAACAAGATAGATGTGAAACGGCGCAAAACCGGTGAGGTGCAGGAGATACCGGTTGAGAATGCAGCCGCCGCCATAAAAGATATTATTGTAAGCTAGAAGACTGTCGGAGAACGCCCATCTGCGGTGTTGTGGGTATCGTTCGTCATTGCGACGTACAACTGAGTACGCCTCATTCCTCACGACACCGCACGCCTTGCATCTGAACATTCTCCGCCAGTCTCTCGTTATGAGGCTGCTCAGACGGGACCCTGACAGCAAGGCGCAGACACAGGTTTTTTATCGTCTGCCGGTACCTTTTTATGGGTGTGCGGCGGGTGTGATAACATAACGGAAAATGGACACTGTGCGTTCTATACTGCATGTGGTATGAAACAGCCGACTATTGTACGCATTAACGACATTATTGAGCAGGTCACTTCGTACTATCCGGAAGCCGACATGGGATTGCTGCAGAAAGCCTATGTGTTTTCCGCAAAGGTCCACCACGGGCAGACACGGATGTCCGGGGAGCCGTATTTGAATCACCCGCTGTCCGTTGCAAGAATTCTGGCCGACCTCAATCTGGATGAATACGCAATTTCCACAGGGTTGCTGCACGACACTGTTGAAGATACCTATGCAACCATTGAAGAAATTGAGGACACGTTCGGCTCCGAAGTCGCTTTTCTGGTGGACGGGGTTACCAAAATAAGCAAGCTTTCGATAAAGAACCGGGTTGACCGGCAGGCTGAAAATTTTCGAAAAATGATGCTTGCCATGTCCAAGGACATTCGGGTCATCCTGGTCAAACTTGCCGATCGCGTCCATAATATGCGGACCCTGGAATTCGTGCCGACGGACAAACAAAAGCGTATTGCACAGCAGACCCTCGATATCTATGCCCCCCTTGCCAACCGCCTGGGGCTTTTTTTGATCAAGCGTGAGCTTGAAGATCTGTCTTTGAAATATATCCACGATAAAGTATATGCCGAGATCGAATCGAAGCTGGTTGTTACGGCCGAGCAGCGTGAAAAGTACGTGCAGGAAGTAATATCCATCATCGACGAAAAACTGCAGCAATTCGATATCAATGCCAATATTATGGGGCGTCCCAAGCATATTCACAGTATTTATAATAAAATGCTGCAACAGAACCTGAACTTCAACCAGATATATGATTTGACCGCCCTGCGCATCATCGTTGATTCCCGGAAAGAGTGCTATGAAGTGCTGGGTATTCTGCATTCAATCTGGAAACCGATACCCGGGCGCTTTAAAGACTACATATCGCTTCCCAAAGCGAACATGTATCAATCGCTGCACACCACGGTTGTGGGGCCCTACGGGCAGCGGGTTGAGCTTCAGATCCGGACCGAAGAAATGGATACCGTGGCCAAACATGGTATCGCCGCCCACTGGAAATACAAGGAAGGCCGCAAAATCGAGCAGAAGCATGACCAGCGGTTTACCTGGCTGCAACAGGTTATGGAAACCCAGGGGGAAGGGAGCGATTCCCGTGAGTTGCTGGAAGCTTTTCGCGTTGACGTGTTTCCCGATGAGGTGTACGTGTTTACACCGCTGGGTGAAGTGTTCGAGCTGCCGAAAGGATCAACGCCGGTTGACTTTGCATACCGTATCCATACCGATATCGGCAACAAGTGCGTCGGTGCGAAAGTCAACGGCAACATAGCTCCGCTGAAATACCAGCTTCAGAGCGGCGACGTTGTAGAAATATTGACCCAGGCTCATCATAAGCCCAGCCGCGACTGGCTTAAGTTCGTAAAAACATCACGTGCGAAAAACAAAGTCCGGCACTGGGTTAAAATGCAGGAGCGCGAAAGAAGCATTACCCTGGGCCGTGAAATTTGCGAGCGGGAATTTAGAAAATGCAAGCTGAATCTGTCCAAGGTAGTCAAGGACGATAAACTGCTTGCTTCCTTGAAGAAGGAAGGCGTGAGAAGTATAGACGACCTGTTTGCCGCAGTCGGGCAGGGCCGTATCAGCGCCCGCCAGGTGATCAACAGGGTTCTGCCCAAGGAAGATGAAGGA
>JANQGV010000148.1 GCA_028282925.1 Thermodesulfobacteriota bacterium | reverse complement strand
AATAAAGTCTCAAAGCCTTTTATGTGGACTGCCACAGCTGATTCAATTCTGGCTAAGCTTAAAAGACTTTGCCAAGCTATTGCTGGGACATAACACTAGCTCGTTAGACAATTGGAGAATGCTACTGGGGAGCTATGGGTGCATTTTTAATGAAACAAGTTGGGAATAGAGTAAATGGTATGTAACCTGCTATTGGCCGTTGCGGAATTCCTCGATGGTTTTGCCGCGCAGGCACTCGGCCAGTTCCCAGACATAGTTGTAGAGGTGCAGCCCCTTGGACGAGGCGATCATCTCACCGTCTTCAACTCCGATCTCGGAGGCGATGTATTCTTTCATCATCTGGATGCCCGCCAGGTTGGCCGGGAACCCGGCCCATAAATCCCACGAGCGAAAATAGATAATGAAATGCAGTTTGCCGTCCTGGATGCGGGTGTCGATGGACCGCAGGCAGGGAGGATCCAGCAAGAGCATGTCGGTGGGGTGGGCGATCTGGAGCACCATCTGGTTGTTGCGAAAGCCTTTGTTCTTATAGGTCCAGATGAGCAGCTCTATCTGATTGAGATACAGCTTGTTGTTTTCCCGCACAATAATGCTTTCGTTTTCCCAGACCTCTTTCTCCTGGATGAGAATTTCGGTATTGTGAGGTACGCTGTAGTCGCAATACTCAGGCGAGAGCGGATATTTTGCGATGCGCTGGCCGTAGGTGTAGGATTCGCCGGGTTTAAGCGCACCGGTCATAAGATACGGCAGGTAATCGTCAAGGTAGTCGTCGGCTACCGGGTTGGGCAGACCGTACTGTCCGGGAATTTGGGGCAGCAGGGGCCTTGTGCCGGGGTATTTGATATGAGCAGTAATGTAGTCGAATTCCAGCCGTTTTTCACCCTCGAAGGAACCGCGGTCGATGATGAAATCCCGGCCGCTTTCAATGCATCTATAGACCACCTGAAACCACGCATCGGAAAGGGATGTGGCTTCAACATGAATAGGCGTAAATCTTTTCTTAGGTGACGTCATTTCCGTTATTCCCTTCTGTATATACATTACCCAGCCGTCGTATATGCCGACTGACTGTTTCCGGGTGAACAGCCTTCTGTATTGAGCCTGGGCCAAAAAGTATACCGGGAAATTGCCGGGCATTCAAGGATAAAGAAATACACGGTACAGGGGATGTGTACTGGTGTTGCAGACGTTGCTGATCTGTGTTATGTCTTGACAGTTTGTTGACTGAGAAGAGATTTTGCGGCCGGTGAGTTTCGGGGAATGCAACCGGCAGGTATTTTTAGAATATTAAAAAAACCGAAAATAGTGTAACGTTGCAGTACAGAGTAAAAGACCATGGCGGGGAATAAACGAATTTTGATGACCGTATACAATCGGCTGCTGAAGGCCATCGGGCCGCGTAACTGGTGGCCGGCCGAAACGGCCCAGGAAGTCATCTTCGGGGCTATCCTTACCCAGAACACTTCGTGGCAAAATGTGGAGCAGGCACTCTCCGCGTTGAAAAAGAAACGCAAGCTGAGCTTTCGGGCAGTTCGCGATATGGACAGGCAGGAGCTTGCCGAAATTATCCGCCCGGCCCGCTTCCTGAACCAGAAAGCCCGGGCGCTGCAGGAATTTGCCGACCATTTCGGCAAGCGTTACAGGTTCAGTATAAAAAAAATGAAAGCCCGTGAAATGGAGCCGCTACGGGATGAGCTTCTGGGCCTGTACCGGATCGGGCCTGAAACCGCCGACAGCATCCTGCTCTATGCCCTGGACAAGCCGGTGTTTGTGATAGACGCCTATACCCGGCGGATTTTCAGCCGTCACGGCATGCTCAGTGAAGAACGCACCTATGATGATTTTCAACACCTGTTCATGGAAGCCCTTCCCCCGGATGTCGGCCTGTATAATGAGTATCACGCCCTGCTGGTTCATGTGGGTAACCGTTTCTGTAAGCCAAAGCCGCAGTGTGATCGATGTCCCTTAAAGGGGCTGCGGCATACATGAGTTGATAGAACAATGCCATTGCGTATTCCTTACGTTCACAGCGGCTTTTTGTGTATAGCGTTGTTTATGACGGTGTGCCTGTTTCCGTGGCGGTATTCATTCGCCCTTGACCGGCAGTCGTATTGCTCCGGTGTGTATCAGTGTCTTCAGGAAAAACCCGACCTGTGCCCGGAGGATTTATGCAAAAAAGACCCGCATGTCGATTACGATGATGATTTCTGTGCTATCTTCCGCGAGCTGCAGGCCAGGGGGCTTGACCCGCACAGTTACTGGGGCCGCAGAATATATTCCTATCTTGCCAAGCGGTACCGGGTTGTCTATGAGGTTCAGGGCACGTTGCCGCTTTCGGCGGATGTGTTGCGGTATCTGCTGGATCATGTGCCGTTTTCGGCCCAACTGGTCA
This sequence comes from Thermodesulfobacteriota bacterium, assembly GCA_028282925.1. Lineage (GTDB taxonomy): Bacteria > Desulfobacterota > WTBG01 > CAIYCZ01 > CAIRTM01 > JANQGV01. The sequence goes on along the minus strand of JANQGV010000148.1, from coordinate 18,597 downwards.
ATGCGTACACGGGTACAAGGTACCGGGCACACTATGTCGACCGGGAGCGTAGAAAATTCCGGGGTGATAATAATGACGGGATAACAGGTGTGTTTTCCCTGGTGTTGCATGACACGGACCGCATGCGGCGGGTGTACTTCGGGTATGGAACGGCGGAGGTTCTACTGTGGAAACTGTACGGTGTGGCCCTGATGGTGCTGGACATGGAACCGGACGGGAGCAATGCCGTAACCTACCGGCTGCGCTGCCTGGTGTTTCCGGCAAAGGGCTGGCTTAAAACCGTGATGAACTTTATGCTGTTCCGAAAAGTGGTTACCGGCAAGATCGAGGAGATCATCGGTGCAATTAATGCATCTGTTGCGTCTTTTCATGCGGGCAATACAGAGCCGATCCGAAACCATGCATCGTTTGCAACTCCTGCAGGCCGTCATGCAGTGAATCTTTTCAGGGAAGTTATTACTGCACCAAAGGTGAAGCGCGGCAAAGCCGGGGGAGAGGGTTAATGCGTTTATAAAAAAAGCCCGATCCTTTTCGGATCGGGCTTTGAACCTTTCGATGGATGAGTTTATGCTTTTACCACGTTAGATGCCTGTTTGCCCTTGGGGCCGTCAATAACTTCGAATTCCACTGCCTGTCCTTCATCCAGCGAGCGGTACCCGTCGGTCTGAATGGCTGAGTAGTGAACAAAGACATCGTCGCCTGCTTCGGGGGTAATAAACCCGTAGCCCTTTTTGTTGTTGAACCATTTTACTGTTCCTTTGGCCATTACTTGCATCCTCCTATAAATTTGTTACTGATGACCCCTGCACTGGAGGCGGTCGAAAAATGTTTCAATCGCCTCCCCGCAAACAGCATATACGGCTTTCCGGTGGAAACGCAACGTACTATTTGTTTGCTAAAAATGTAATAAACACAATTTAAAATAGTTTGTCAAGCGGCTTTGTAATGCGTTGGTGTACAAAAAAACAGTTGTCTATACAGGTTGCAATTTGGAAAAATCGGTATATTATACTAATGTGTATACTGTTTCACTATCCAAAAGGAAAAGGAGAAAGCCATGATGCGAACAGCCAATCCCGCGCTGAACAAAAATACTTTTACAAACCTGACCCATACGGCTCAGAGCGATGCCGTCATGAGCATACAGGGCACAGTAAACAAGACCGCCGTGCTGCTCAGCCTGACCCTCATTACATCGGCATGGACATGGAACCGGTTTTTTGAAAGCGGCAATTCCGCCGCAGTGATGCCGCTTGTGATGGTCGGCGCCATCGGTGGTTTCATAGTTGCCATGATTACGGTATTCAAGAAAACATGGGCCCCGATCACCGCGCCGGTGTATGCCGCCCTGGAAGGACTGTTCCTGGGGGGTATCTCCGCTATTTTTGAAATGCGGTTTCCCGGTATTGTGATTCAGGCCGTGGGCCTTACCTTTGGTACGCTTTTTTGTCTGCTTATGGCTTACAAGTCAGGACTGATTAGAGCCACCGAAAATTTCAAGCTCGGTGTTGTTGCTGCAACCGGCGGCATAGCACTTGTGTATTTTATCAGTATTATAATGGGGTTTTTCGGCTTTCAGATGCCCTTCATCCATGAAAGCGGTATTATCGGGATCGGGTTCAGTTTGTTTGTTGTGGTTATCGCGGCTTTGAATCTGGTGCTCGATTTTGATTTTATCGAAAACGGCGCAGCCATGGGTGCCCCCCGCTATATGGAATGGTATGCAGCATTTGGCTTGCTGGTTACCCTGATATGGCTGTATGTGGAGATTTTGCGGTTGCTTTCGAAACTGCGCGGACGAGATTAGTCTTGGCAGGCTGCCGGAAAACACCCATCTTCTGCGTTGCGAGCATCCTTCGTCACTGCGACGTACTGATGAGTCCCAAAACAAACGAAGCATTCTGCTACGGCTGGCGCAATGCCTGAATCTACAGGCTGTTCTCCCTCCAGCCTCATCAACGTACTGTTAAGTACGCTTCTTCGGCTTCCGGTCCGGGCAGCCTGTATCTCCGGACATTGCAACACCCTCGCTACGAATGTTCGCCTGCTTTGGGACTCACGCGCCTCATTCCTCAGGACATCGTGCTCCTTAAATCTGAGCATTTTCCGGAAGCTTCATGGTTAGATTGAGTAGTGTAGATTCTTTGCTTGTTTTAGGGTGCCTTACTTTTTAGCCGAGGGAGCGTCCAGGACCCGTCTGACCATTTCGGCCAGTTCGTGGATGTGGAGCGGTTTCATGACGAACTCACGGATGCCGGACAGCTTTAGCTTTTCCGGGGTGAGGGCCTCGTTAAAACCGGTACAGAGTATTATGGGCAGGCCAGGACGGATATCGAGCAGTTTTTCGGCCAGGTCGTATCCAGTTAATCGCGGCATGGTGTGGTCGGTTATTACCAGGTCGTACGTGTCGGGACCTTTGCGGAACAGGTCGAGGGCTTCGAGGCTGCTGCTGGTGGAAACAACGCTGTAGCCGAGCGATTCGAGCATTTCGGGAAAAACCTGCATGAGTTGCTGCTCATCGTCGACAAAAAGGACCGTTTCGGTTCCGGTGGGCAACGCTTGAACGGTTTCCTTTTTTTGTTCGGCAGTTCCGCTGATGATCGGCAGCAGTACATGAAATGTGGTGCCTTCATTCACTCTGCTTTCAACTCGAATGGAGCCTTCGTGGCTCTGCACAATGCCGTGTACAAGTGCCAGGCCCATGCCGGTTCCTTCCCCTTCGTTTTTGGTTGTGAAGAAGGGGTCGAATATATGGTCGACGATTGAAGGGTCAATTCCACAGCCCGAATCCTGCACCGTCAGCCGGACATAGGGTCCCGGCTTCAAGCTCGTGAGCTTCGTATCTGCCTCTGTTTCAATAAGCGTCTCAACAAGGCCGATTTTCAGAAGGCCGCCCCCGGTTTCCCGCATGGCGTGGGAGGCATTGGTGCACAGGTTCATCAGCATCTGCTGTATTTGGGTAAGGTCGGCCAGTATCAACGCTTCCGAGTCGAGGTTGTAGCGCATCTCAATGGTGGTCGGGAGACTGGCCCGCAACAGCTTCAGCGATTCTTTCACAATTAGTTTTACCTGTACCGGTTTACGCTCCTGTTTGTTTTGACGGCTGAAGGTCAGTATCTGCTTTATCAGTTCACGTGCGCGGTCGGCGGCTTTCAGCACCTGGGCCAGATGGTCCTGCGCCGACGGATTATCGGCGATGATTTTTGTGGTCATTTCAGTGTAGCCGATAATGGCGGTCAGGATATTGTTGAAATCATGGGCAATGCCGCCGGCCAGGGTGCCGATGGCCTTCATTTTCTGGGAGTGATGCAGCTGTTTTTCAAGGTTGACGGTTTCGGTTATGTCGCGCATGATGCTTACAAAACTGGAAGCAGTGCCATGGCTGTTTTTCAGGGGGGTGATGGTCACTTCCGTAGTGCAGGGGCTGCCGTCCTGTCTGCAGATTATAAATTGGCCTTTCCAGATCCGGCCCGCAGTAATTTCGGTCAGCATTTCTTCTATATAAGAAATGCCCTGCTGGCCGCTGTTGAGGAAGCGGATATGTTTGCCGATAATCTCCTCTTCGTCGTATCCCGTTATTCCGGCAAAAGATGGATTGGCATATTCAATAAAACCGTTCACATCTGTTATGAAAACGCCTTCCGCAGTCTGTTCCATTGCGGCCACCAGGCGCTGGTGTTCCCGATCGGCCTTGCGGCGTTCGGTGGTGTCCCGCGCAACGATCACTGACCCCCGCAGTTCGCCACTCTGATTCCTGAGGAGTGATATGGTCGATTCCACCGGGATGAGATGACCGTATTTACACTGGTAATACATGTCATAGGTCACTTTCCCTTTTTCATACAACTCAGCTGCTTTTTTTACCTGGAAAGCAACATACTCATCAGTCAGGTTGATGCACTCCCCATCGGTGGTGAAATGGGTCCCGCTGAACGGTGAAAGTTGCATGATGTGCATACCGATGATCTCTTCCCGTGTATAGTCGAGCATGGCAAGCAAGGTTTCGTTCGCCATGGTGATATTGCCGTTGCTGTCGGCCACAACAATGGCGTCACCGGAGTTGCCCAAAATATTGCGCAGGTTTTCTTCGGTCTCCCAAATCCTCTGGAGGATATCGGGTTTTCTTCTGCGCAAATCTTCAAAAATACCGATCGCCCCCAGCAGGGCGCTGTTGCTGTCTCTTACAATCTGGGAACGGAATCTGACCGGAACAGCGTTGCCGGATTTGCCGAGGAGCTTCAATTCGACCGGCAGGTCTTTGCAGCGCTGGAAATGATACAGGCCGTATGGAGCGGCGAGTTCCTGAAGGTCTTTGTTTGGGTGGAGAATTTCGATAAAGTTTTTGCCGTTCAATTCACCTTTGCCGTAGCCAAGAATGGTGTCGAACATGGAGTTTGTTTCAACGAAACGGGCTTGTGGATCGACAAAAGAAATACCCCGGGTATCGCTATCCTGAACATCTTTCAGATATTTTGCAATGAGGGACGATGTCATGATGTTCATTTTGTCTCTTGGTTAAAAATGATAGGTTATTATTATCAATTTATATTAAAATATACAATTGCGTAAAACCTGATTTTTAACCTCTTATTTCCTTAGATGTGCTGAATTGTATAAATTGGTACAATATTGCTATATGAAAATGTTCAGATCGAGATGTTTTATATATATTTTTGTGAATATAATTGCTGATAATGGTGGATTGAAAAACATTTAGTTAGAGTAAACCGGCAGGAAATTTTGGGTAGTAGATTTTTTTTTACATTAATAACGAAAAATCAGAGCAGTTCTGCACCCTAACGCCGTTGCCGCACACTTGCGATCAATGAGGTGAAATGATATAGTCGTGCTGTCCTGATGAAGAATCAGGACAGCACGATGCTAATGCATACGTACCGTTTTATCTTTTCTTACGGGATCCTATGGAGACTGACATTGTGCAAACACGTCTGAAAATGATACTCCTGGTTTTCTGTTGCTGTGCAGGTTTGTTGTGCGGATGTGGGGTCCTCGGATCCAGGCAGTCCGGCTGGGACTGGTCGAAACCGGATGCGCTAACAAACATTACCACCGGTGAGCAGGAGTTGGGCTGGGCCGGAATCGTAATCGGAACAACCCGGAAAGCTGTGGAGAAGACCATTCGCCGCCCTCTTACTCTGAAGCATGAACCATCACCTTCCGGGGGCGAGTATTTTGCAGAACTGTTCTGGTACGGTCGACAAGTGTTGCTGCAACTGGAAGGCGAGCAGCCCGGGGCGAAGGTGCAAACGGTTTTTGTGCGTTTTTCCGAATACGAAAACGGGTTTGCCCGGGCAGAACTTGTTGCGCTCCTTAAAGAACATATTGCGGGCCTTCGCTATCGGCCCGGTCGATATACACCGGGTGTTACGGAGACAACCGATCCGGCGCCGGTGTATACCCTGGATCATCTTGCCGGGTATGCACTCCTGCTGAAGCCCGGGGAAGGGTTATATCTGTTTGTCGAAGGGGCTACTCCAGAAGAGTCCGATGGGTATTAGGAGAATGCTGAAAAATATCCATCTTTCCCGATCTTATCGGGATTGCGCTCATCCTTCGTCACTGCGACGTACCGGTACCAAAACAAGCGAAGAATTCTACTACGGTCGCCGAAAGGGCCGAATCTACAGGCTGTACTCCCTTCAGCCTCATCAATGTACTGACAAGTACGATTCTTCGGCTTCCGGTCCGTACAGCCGACATTTCCAATCCTTTCGGCAAGAGGGTACCCCTTAGACCTACAATAGAGGCAGGACGTTCCAGGACCATGTCAGGAAAAACAGTCCACTTTCAATAGCCACAAAAAATCTGTTGCGGCCCAGGGCCACCAGGGCTTCCTGCTGCCCGTAAAAAAAGTATTTTAACGGCATGACGGTGCGGCCGGGGGCTTCCCAACCGGTAACGGCATAAATACCAATATAGGTGAGCAGATACAGAACACCTTCCGGCGACAGGGCGGCATCGGTAACCGGCACGGTAAGGGGCAATGTTCCGACAGGCTCTGCCGTCTGCTCCCCGGGGGCGTTGTCCGCGATGTCGATGGCAACCATGCGGGCGATATCAAAGTCGGTATTCTGTAAAGGTGTTTTTTCAATAAGCACAATCCTGTTGTTTGCATACACAGCGGCTTCAACATCCATGGCACCCTCCGGGTATGTTGCACGTATTGAGCGCGTAACGGGAATGGTATCGTCGCTGGTAAGATCCAGGGGGTCGACCTGGTACAAAGTCACCTGGGAACGGGCGGCACTGTTGTCACCGACATCGCAGATCCACAACCGTCCGTCTCCGTCCGCCACCAGTGCTTCCCAATCGTAATTTTCAGCGCCGGTAACCTCTATGGCAGTGGTTTCGCCGATTGTCGCCAGGGTAAAGCCGATATGCGGCCCGGTTCCGCTGTCTCCCAGGGTCCAGACAATCCTTTCGTCAGGGAAGAACAGGGCTGCGGACACCTCGCTGATGGCCGGGGCAACCGTAAAAAGGGGTATGCGGCCGGCCGTTTCAATGCGGGCTGGTTCTCCCGCATGCGCGAGGCTGCTCAATCCCAGGATAACAAGAAGAATACAGACTGCCGGTATCTTTTTCATTGTTGCTTTATTTTAAAAGAAACGGTTTATAGTTGCCCGGGAAATACGGCTGGTCAAGGGGGGTATTCATAATGCCCTGCAGCTTTGCCCGGTTCAGGTGGTTCAGTATCAGGTACATCAGTTCCCGGCCGCGCACGGTGCCCAGAGCCCCGCCGGCCACGTTTACTTCATCAAAGTGCCGGATGTTGTCCCGGCGCACCCCTTCGCCGCACAGGGTCAGAGGCACCGGCTCCCCGGAGTGGATCAGGGGGCCGGAACTGGGAGTGGAGTGGTCGGCGGTCACCACAATAAGCGTTTCGGGATCGTTTATAAGCGGTTCAATAGCTGTGCCTATGCCGTGGTCCAGGCCTTCGATACAGTGCATTTTTGCCACAGGATCTCCGGCGTGGGCCGCTTCATCCGGCGCCTTGGTATGCACATGTATAAAATCATAGTCCTTTAGTGCGTCCGTGGCAAGGTGCAGCCGGTCGGCGATGTCTTTACCGGGGTTGCCGGAGTCGACAACCCGCCGAAAGTCCATGCCGATGCATTTGCAGAGACCATCCAGAACAAGACCGGAGGAAATGGAGAGCCCTTTTAAGCCCCAACGCAACGTGAACGGCATAATGTCCTTATGCCTGCCCGCCCGCTGGGTAACGGGACAGTTCAGGGGCGGCAGCCCCTGCTGCAGGCGGGTCTTGTTGACGGTATGGTTTTGCAATTGCCGGTATGCCCAGCGGACATACTCCCGCAGCGCTTCGGCGGTGGCTTCGGCGGCAGGGTTTTTTGTGTGCTTTTCCAGTGGTTGAATGTCGGAAAGAGGGATGCCTTTCAGCATCAAGTTCGAGTCGGTTATGCAGGGTGAAACGAAGCCGCTCAGTTTTAGAATGCCGAACAGTCCTTTGGTTCTGTGGAACGTGACGCTGATGCCCTTGTGTTCGAATGCGGCAACGGCATTGATGACGGCTTCGATTTCGGTTTCTTCAGCTCCCGGGGTGTCCTGCCTGAGTACGGCTGCGCCGTTTTCTTCGGCAACACTTGCAATGTGCACCAGCACGGCCACATCCTCTTGCCCGATGGAAATACCTGCCCCGGCGGCTTCCAGAATACCCCGGCCGGGAAAGTCCCGCATGTCGTAGCCGAACATTATAAAGTGGGCGTTTTCGGTGGGCAGCGCCTGCCCGAGCAGGGCCGCATGAAAGAGTCCGTTGGCACCCTGTGTTGCCAGAAGGTCAAGGGTGGGGGTGTCGGCCGCCTGCAGGGGGGTCTGGTGAGAAAGTTCGGCAAATGAACGGTCCCCGAGGCCGTCCAGCAGGATGAGTACACATTTTGCAGGCATTTGCAATCCTCCGTTGATTTTTATGGTACCTGTTTAGCATAGATTTATGTATTTGTTAAAAGATTAATGCCGAGATCTGTGCCGCATTTGCAGGATCTTTTTGGTTATCGGCGGCATCTATAGTAGTTGTCGCGTACTATTGAGACTACTTATTTGACTTAATCGGCCAATACCGCGAAAGTTAAGGTATGAAGCAATTCGATTTACATGTGCATACACGAATATCATCCTGCAGTGTGTTGCGGCCCGGGGAAATCCTGGGCTATGCACGAGCGCTCGGCCTTGACGGGGTGTGTATAACCGACCATGGCAGTATGGCCATCAGCGGGCAGATAACGGAAGGGGTGCAGGATGACGGACTGTGTGTTGTTTTCGGGCTGGAATATGAAACCCCGGACGGGGATTTTTTGCTCTTCGGCCCTTTCGAGAACCTGAAACCGGGATATCCCGCCCGGGATTTGTTGCGCCTGGTCGAAGACCGGGGAGGAGTTGCCGTGGCAGCTCATCCGTTCAGGCAGGGAAGACCTCTGCAAGAGTATGTTGTGCAGGAGGGGCTCTGCCGCATTGTGGAGCGTCTCAACGGCCGTAATACCTCTGCTGAAAACAGGGGGGCCCATGCCTGGCAGCAGCAATACGATGTGCACTTTTGCGGGGGTAGCGACGCCCACAACCTGCAGGAGCTCGGCAGAATCGTTACTGTATTTGAAGACACCATCCAGTCGCGGGCGGACCTGATTACGGCGCTTAAAAGCGGCCGGTTCTACCCCCAAGAAAGGATCAAAAGGGAGTCTGCCCCTGCCGATGTATTGAGTTCAGCTTTGTAATCCTCGTCCCATGCCCCTGTCGCTGTACTCTTTTGCTGTTTGCACCGTTCTAAATTGAATATCCACCGTATCTTCTATAGTGCGTGCATACCCGCCGGACATGGTAACGGCAATGGGGAGCCCGGTTTGGCGGCAGTGATCGAACACCAGCCGGTCGCGTTGCAGGAGCCCCTCCTTTGTCAGGGCCAGGCGCCCGATGCGATCGTCCCTGTAAGGGTCGGCCCCGGCCAGATAGATGGCAAGGTCCGCCCGGACAGATGTAAGAGCCCTGTCAAGCCCCTCGGCCAGGGCCGCCAGGTATTCCGTGTCGCCGGTATCATCCTCCAGGGCGATATCCAGATCGCTTTGCTCTTTGGTGTGCGGGAAGTTTTTACGGCCATGTATTGAAAAGGTGAAGACCGACGGGTCCGCAGCAAAGATTGCCGCGGTTCCATTGCCCTGATGTACATCGCAGTCGATGATAACAATGTTTTCAACCAGGCCCTGGGCCTGGAGGGCCCTTGCAGCGATGGCACTGTCGTTAAACACGCAGTATCCTTCGCCCCGGTCGCGAAAAGCATGATGCGTGCCCCCGGCCAACTGTACTGCAATGCCGTCCTGGAGGGCGGCACGGCCGGCTGCAATGGTTGCCCCGCTTGCACGCCGGGCCCGCAACACCATTTCAGGGGTCCAGGGCAGGCCTATGTGGTGGATTTCCGCGGAGGTCAGACAGCCCGTTTCCAGCTTTTTAAGGTATTCGGGGCAATGTACCCGGGTAATGTCTTCATCCGAGGACGCATCAGGCACTACCAGATTGTCGAAACTTTCGAGCCCTGCATCCATTACACGTTTTCTCAACAGATAGTACTTTTCAACCGGAAACCGGTGCCCTTCAGGAAGCGGCAGCTCAAAAATATCGGTGTAAAATATTTTCATGTATCGAATGGTATGAGCATTACAGTAAAATGATTATTCATTGTGACGTTTATTGCCCAATGATACCAGCCCTATATACATTCGTAAATAGGAGACTGTCGGAGAACGTCCAGCTCCTGCGTTGCGCTCACCCTTTGTCACTGCGGCGTACTGTTAGTCCCAAAACAAACGAAGAATTCTACTGCGGCTGCCGCAATACCCGGACCTGCAAACTGTACTCCCTCCAGCCTCATCAACGTACAAACAAGTACGCCTCTTCGGCTTCCGGTGTGGGCAGCCTGTATCTCCAGGCATTTCGACACCCTCGCTACGACTCCTCGCTTGATTTGAGACTATCGCGCCTCATTCCAAAAGTTTTCGCCGGCCTTGAGTTTGCCTGAGATGCAGCTCTGATGAAAAGGTTTGGATGTAAAATATTCGTATGTAAAGATTACTACTTTCGTATTAGGGGCGCGGAAAATGTAATACTATAAAATACGAAGAAAAATGATACTTTTTGCCTATTGTTTTCATCTTTTGCTTTGTGATACTATAACTTATAATTATTTAGTAAAAATACAAAATTGCATAAGGGTAAACAGTATGGGTCACGCCGCCGACAACAGACGGAAGTTTGAACGGTTTGAGATCAATGCTCCTGCCACCCTTGAAGTAAACGGGCAGGATAACCGCACACTGCAACTGCATACCAAGGATATCAGCGCCGGGGGGGCCTATTTTCAATCAGCCGAGCCGTTGGACCAGGGGGTAAAGGTAACCGCCGAGATAATCATTCCCAACGAAACCATAACCAACCTGACCGGCACCGAGTTTCAACTGAAGGTTCACGGTACGGTGGTGCGGACCGATGACGGGGGTATGGCCGTACGCTTTTTAGGCCAGGAGATTATGCCGGTCGGCAGCATGATGGACAACTAAAACGTCCTGCCTTCTTATCGAAAGAGCTTGAAAAAAACAGCAAGCCGTTACAACCCGCTTAAGGGCTGCAACGGCTTTTTTGTTTCTCAAAGACGCAGATTTTACAAAAAGGTTTCATTTTGTTATACCTCTGTTTTAAGAGGGATATACATCCATCCTATGAAAGGAGACTGTCATGAAGTACTCAAAGAAGCTGCTCATATGTCTACTGGTGGTGTGCGGCTGTTTTTCGGCGCAGGCCTTTGCCCGGGACATTATGTTCCTGCATCACTCAACCGGAGAAGGGGTGTACTATGAGGGAGAAGTTCCGGCATGGATTTCAGACTATAATGCCAGGAATGGAACAAACTACCGAATAAACGAGCGCAATTATCCCGACACCCCCTATGACTGGGAAAACTATCCGTACGATTACTGGAACCTGTGGATAAACGGCGCTTGCGATTCCACTCATCCGAGTATTGAGTGTCTCAACACCCTTACCCAGAGTTATGATGTAATTGTTTTCAAGCACTGTTTTCCAGGAGCGGCCATCGAAGCAGACAGCGGCAATGCCGATGTAAGCTCTTCCACCAAAACCCTTGAAAACTATAAGCTCCAGTACCGCGCCCTGCGGGATGTAATGGACACCTATACCGACACCCTTTTTATCGTCTGGACCCTTGCCCCTCTACATCAACTGGCGACCAACAGTGCTGAGGCGGTCCGCGCCAGGCAGTTTGTGGACTGGGTGACGACCGAGTTTTTGACTGAGGACGGGAAGCAACATCCCAATATCGCTCTTTTTGACTTCTGGGGAGTCGTTGCAGAAGACGATCCCGGAGCCGTATTGGGAAAGGTCAACTGCCTGAAGTATGAATATGAGGCCAGCCATTTTTCAGACGATTCGCATCCCAACTCTGCTGCCAACCAGGCTGCCGGACCGAAATTTGCCCGGACCATTGTGACGGAACTGGAAAAGTATTTCGGAACATCAGGTGGAGAAGACTCCGGCGACAACGGCACCGATGCGGGAGATGACAGCGATACCGGAGACGACGGCGAGGATGATTATGAAGATGACTGCCCGGTTGTTATGGTAATGGGGGACGATAATCCCGGAGTTGCTGTTTTGCGAAAACTGCGTGATAAGGTGCTGGCAAAGAGCGTGACCGGAAGGCTGTTGATCGACCTGTATTATAAGGAAGCCGATACCATTGACGCTGTGCTGAAAGCCTCTCCGAAACTGCGGCAGGTGTTAACCTCCGCTGTGCACATGATCCCCTAGATGTTGCAAGAGCAAAGGGTGGTGAATGAAATATAAGAAAAAGGTCATACGGTTTCTGTATGACCTTTTTTTGCTGTCTGTATGAACGCGGTAATCCGATAACAGCCGGCAGCTTATAGTCTGGCGCCGCCGGACACCTCGATGATCTGCCCGGTAATAAAGGAGGCCTCATCGGAGGACAGGAAAAGGATGCAGTTGGCAACGTCTATCGGTTTGCCGATGCGACCAAGTGGATAGCGTCCGGCGGCGTCCTGGGAGACGGGCTCCCACATTTCTCCCATGCCCTGTTTCAGGGCTTCGGCCTCAATAAGCGAGGGTGCAACAGCGTTGACGTTTACATTGTACATGCCAAGGTTCATGGCCAGGCCGCGTGTAAAGGAATAAATACCGCCTTTGGCAGCGGCATAGGTGTGCTGCATGGGGGTAGGTCCCCCGCGCTGGAGGAGCGAGCACATGTTGACGATTTTTCCGGAGTCTTGTTCCATCATTATTTTTGATGCTTCGCGACAGCAGAAAATACACGATTTCAAATTGATGCTGAAGTTGCGCTCCATGCCTTCGGCACTTATGTCGTCAAAGCCCACCATGGGTTCATAATCGCCGCCGGCAATGTTGACCAGGATATCGAGCCTCCCGAAATCAGCCTTGATTTGTTGAAACATGCCGACGATTTGATCTTCACTGGTGACGTCGGTAATGATGATTTTACCGGTGCCGTTTTTGCTTTCAACTTCCTGCAGGGTTTTCGCAGCGCCGTCTTCGTTGATGTCGCTGATGATAACCACAGCGCCCTCTTCCGCAAAGCGAACGGCGGTGGCCCGGCCGATATCGCCTGCAGCGCCGGTAATGAGTGCTGTTTTGTCTTTGAGTCGCATAAGTGTCCCTCCTGTTTTAGTACCTTTCGATAGAAAGGGATGTTCCGATCATTCGCATGTCGAAATCTATTTTTACTTCGCTGGATGAGTAGTTTTCTGTTATATACCACTTCCTGAGCGGCAGGTTTAACTGCTGCTGCCATGCGGGACCTGCAACCTGCAGGGAACCGCCCAGCATCAGGGACATCAGCCGGGCTTCGGTTGCGTCCGGTAAGAGAATATTCGTAGTGCCGCCGGCGCTGAGTTGCGTAACGGTATGCAGGTTGCCGGACAGTGTTCCGCCGAAATCAAGATCAAGGGTGTTGCTGCCGCCGAGAATGCCCAACGACTCAAAGTCGGTATTGCCGATATTGTGCAGTGATACCGTCATGCCGGTGCCGGCTGCAAGCAGGATTTCAACAGGCCGGGTTGTCGGTGTGCTGAAGTCGATATCAAGGTCCGTGTTGCCCAGGATAAGACTGCAACTCCTGAGAGGCAGCCCCCCCAGATCCAGCGCCCCGGTGACACCACCGCATGTAATGGTAAGAAGAGTTGATACATCATAGGCCCCGAAGATGACTTCCCACTGTTGTTGCTGTGGCATGTCGGAAAATTGAATGTCGTACCCGGAGGAGAAGGTTGCCGACAGTGTGCCTTCTGATATATCGGTGGTAAGAGACGGTACACCTGGTGCATTCGAACCTGTAACAAGCGCTTTGACGGCAATATCCGTGCTGTTGTCGCGGGATATGGTAAGAGATGCCCCGCCGATTTCAAAAGACAATGACAGGCGCTTCATGCCGGCAAGATCGTCGGGTGCAATCATGAGGGTTGTTTCTTTGGCTGGAACCGGTCCTGCCAGGATAAGCAAAACCGCCACGGTTCGGCATATCCGCTTCGGAATGCAATACATTGCCGGCGCTTCCCCCTCTTTATTTTTTAATACACTCGGTCGCGTTGTTTTTGTCAAGGGTTATGTTTACGGATTCGCCCTTTGTGACTGATACCGGCAGCAGCCAGTATCCGGCGGAATAGGAGCTAGTATATCCGGCATACAGAAGGTAAGAGCCCGGTGGTATGCCGGTCATTGAGCAGGTTCCTTCCTTCCCGGTTGTGCAGTGCTTCACCGATTGTTCTCCGGCTTTGCCCCGCATAAAAACCAGATCGGCGGAAAGGGTTTGGTGTTCATGCTTTTTCCCGGCAAGCATTTTCCCGATCTTACGAACCTGTTCAATATCCTCTTTAACGTCCGGTTTACACAGGTACACTTCCATGCCCTGTTTGGGGGATGTTGAAAACAGGCCCGATTGTGACGTAGCTTTTATGACCAGGGAGGCTTGTTCGGGATCCGCCGGGGCGGCTTTTTTCTGGATCGGGATGGTGTATGCGGCATATACTGTAAAAGGCAGTAATACAGCTGCACATGCCATACATAGTGTCCGGGTGCGCATAAGGAGCTCCATTGTGTACAATTATGATTAGTTAACGGGGTGCATAATACCACAGTTTATTGTGCGTGTCTTTATAAAAACCCGGGCTTATGCCGGATGTGGTACTGCTGTGCCTGTTGCCTGAAACAGGTACACCCCAGTGGTATAGTATTAGATTATTTTACCGCGATATGGTATGCAGAATACATCCGGGGGCGACGTGAAGAAAAGCCGATATGTCTGTGTTGTAAAACCGACCAAAAACGGGAGGGATAGTATGTTGTTGAAAATATTGAAGGCTGTAAAAATTGTTTTACTCATCATCGCCGTTGTTGTGCTGGCGTTTTATGCCACCTCAAAGTATAAAAATCGGAGGATTTCACCCGACTATTATGAAACATATACAACCCAGGACACGGTGCCCGAGGGCAAGGTGGGCGTTTTTGTAATGGCCCTTATTATGCCCGAGAACCTGGACCCGGTCTTTTTTAAAAATATTCACCATAAAATAGCCAAGAATATCATACCCTGGCCGTTTCGTATTTTTTCGCACATGGATAATGGGGTGGCACTCCTCGACCCGGACCGGTATATTGAATTTGAAGAATTCGTCCCGACCAGGCTGGTAGACCCTTCGGGGAACGACCGCTGCAGCGATGGGGAGCCCTATATCGAAAAATACAAACGAGGAGAAGTTGAATGGGTTCCGCCGTCAAAAAGGATCCACCGGGATATCAGCTATTTTCTTTATAAGGGCGTCAAGGGCGGCATGCCGACTCTGACGGGCAAGCTGATCAACAAGGCCCGGATCTGGTACTATGACAAGGGAATAAAGCAGAGAAAACTGCCCCACTGGGAAGGCTCATTTGCCATTATCAACAAAACCCTTGCCCGCATCAAGGAAACCTACCCTGATATAGAGTGGCGGGCGGAAAGCAGCCTGTACTACGACCGCATGAAGAAAAAGGTGTATGAATTGCTGGATGCCGGCTGCGATACCATTGTGCTGGCGGCCCCCATGTCGATTTATTCTCACTTTGAAGAATTCAACTCGGGTTTTTACCACAGCTTTGAGTATATCCATGAATGGGAGCAGGAGCATCCCGGAAAAAAAATCAAGGTGATCATGGCCCCCCCTATGGGACAGTTCCCGGTTATGCGTAAAGCCTACCTTGAAATGCTTAAAGACCGGCTCGACACCCTGCCTGACGGGTCTGATGTCGCTGTAGCCGTTACCGTGCACGGCATGCCCTGGGACACGTTTCCCTGGGAGGCCTGGCTTCAGTTCGCCCCGCAATACCGGGACCCGCTCACCCGGGAAGTCAAAGAGCTGCTGGCACAATACCGGTTCGGCAGAACCAGCGCTCTTTCCTGTCAGGATGAATTTGCCAGCCATGTCTGGGATCATGACAATAAGTATCTTTCCACCAATGAGGCCTACTGGAAGGCGGTTAAGGATGGATACGATTATGTAATCGGTTTGCCGATTGAGTTTTTTGCCGAGAATTCCGACACGCTCTTTAATCATGCCCTCAAGAACTACGAAGGTTTTGACGATTACAAAATATATGATCCTTTTGATTACCCGGACTGGACTGTTCCCTTTACCATGGAGTTTCAGCAGGGCCAGACCCGTGTTATATATAACGGTGTGCCGGTGGGTAAGTATCAAAAATATGTTGTTGAGGCCTTTTACAAAGCCATTGATTCAGTTCTTGTACAGAAAAAAGGGTAGATCACAAGCAGATTGGAGTATGGATGGATACTGATCCGGTGAAATCCGGGGAAGAGCTTCGGTTCGGTTTCGGCAAGAACTGGTCGCGTTTTCTTTCGGTTCTCAACGAGGAGCGGATACGCGAAGCCGAGAAATCTCTCCAGAAAATGCTCTCCTGTGAACGACTGGACGGCAGGAGCTTTCTTGATATCGGCTCGGGTAGCGGGCTTTTCAGCCTGGCTGCCAGGCGGCTGGGGGCCACTGTCCGCTCTTTTGATTACGACCGGCAGTCCGTTGCATGTACGGAGGAGTTGAAACACAGGTACTACCCCGATGATTCCCGGTGGGAGGTTATGCAGGGCTCGGTCCTTGACCGGGAGTTTGTGGATTCGCTCGGCTCGTTCGATATTGTCTATTCCTGGGGTGTGCTGCATCATACGGGCAATATGTGGCAGGCGCTTGAGCATGCCGCCGGGCCGGTTAAAGAGGGCGGGTTGCTGTTTATCGCACTCTATAACGACCAGGGGGTCCGCTCGGCCTTCTGGAAACAGGTTAAGAAACTGTATTGTTCGGGTTTTGTCGGCGCAGTATTCACCTCGGCGCTGTTTTTCCCGTGGGTTGTTACGGCATGTTTCTGTAAAGATATTTTGTGCCTGAAAAACCCTGTTGAACGATATCGGCAATACAAGAAAAATCGCGGCATGTCTATCGTGTATGACTGGCTGGGCGGATATCCCTTTGAGGTGGCAACGACTGAGGAGATATGCGCTTTTTACAGCAAGCGGCATTTTCAACCGATTACCGTTGTGACGACACGCGGCTGGGGTAATAATGAGTTTGTTTTTCAAAAAAATTCCCGGGATGACGATTGAGCCCGGCGGATGCCTCTCTTTTTAATTTCTGGAATAATGATTTGGTCAAGTAATGACGAATCAGAAAATAACCGTATGCGGCGTGCTGTTGCTGGTTACCCTGACGTTTGGGGCATACAGCTCTACATTTGATAACGGCTACATATGGGATGACGATAATTATGTTACCAATAATGTAACCCTCAGGTCGCTTGACGGGCTGCGCAGAATCTGGTTTGAGTTGCGCGCCACCCCGCAGTATTATCCCCTGGTCCATACAACCTTCTGGCTTGAGTACAAGGCCTGGGGCCTCAACCCCCTTGGTTTCCATGTAACAAATGTAGTGCTTCACCTGTTGAATGCCCTTTTATTGTGGTTTTTGCTGAGAAAATTGCATGTAAAAGGGGCCTGGCTTGCTGCCGCGGTTTTTGCAGTGCATCCGGTACATGTTGAGTCGGTGGCCTGGATAACCGAGCGAAAAAATGTTTTGTCGGCATTTTTCTATTTTTCAGCACTGTATTTCTATTTATATGCTGTGGGGATATTGGGTTCTGAAAAGGAAGGAGGTGCGTATTCAGAGCGCTTTGTGTTCCGTTCCTATGCGGTTTCCCTCGTGCTGTTTGTCTGCGCACTTTTGAGCAAAACAGTAACCTGTGCCCTGCCGGTGGCGGCGCTGCTGGTTGTCTGGTGGAAGAGAGGTACGCTTGCTTGGCGAGATATTAAAAGAACGGTTCCCTTTTTTGCAGCGGGCCTTATGCTTGGACTTGTGACCGTCTGGGTGGAGATGTATGCAGTGGGAGCCCATGGCGCTTCTTGGGATCTGTCTTTCCTTGAGCGGTGCCTTGTGGCAGGAAGGGCGCTTTGGTTTTATGCTGCAAAAGTGTGCCTGCCCCTTGATCTGATGTTTGTCTATCCCCGCTGGGATATTGATACCCGAATCTGGTGGCAGTATATATTTCCAGCCGCGGCTGTGTCTGTTGCGGCCAGCCTGTTTTTG
This sequence comes from Thermodesulfobacteriota bacterium, assembly GCA_028282925.1. Taxonomy (GTDB): domain Bacteria; phylum Desulfobacterota; class WTBG01; order CAIYCZ01; family CAIRTM01; genus JANQGV01. Next base: position 904 of record JANQGV010000148.1, on the reverse strand, counting down.
TTGCGATACAGGCTGGGAAGAGGGCCGGTTGCTGCAGTGCTGTTTTTTATGCTCACCCTGTCGCCCGCTCTCGGCTTTGTCAACGTGTATCCCATGCAGTTTTCATTTGTCGCGGATCATTTTCAATATATCGCCGCAGGCGGCATGATTGTATTGATTGTTGCAGCAGCCTGCGCGGGTCTGAAACTATTGGGAAGAGCTTCCTTCCCGGCAGGCGTTATTATAGCGGTGCCGGTGATCGGCCTTTTAGCAGGTGCAACCTACCAGCAGGGAAAAATATATAAAAATGAAGAAACGCTGTGGCTCGATACCATTGAAAAAAATCCGAAGGCCTGGCTGGCATATTCCAACCTTGGTACGGTGCGGGTGCAGCAGGGCGACAACAAAGCGGCGATTTCCTGCTACCAAAAAGCCCTGGAGATCAAGCCCGACTCATATAGAACGCACAGCAGTCTCGGAGTAGCTCTTGCCAATGCAGGCAGGGTGCAGGAAGCGGACCGGCACTTGAAGGAAGCACTCAGGATTAACCCGAAGCACTTTGAAGCACACAGCAATCTCGGCGTTCTGTACGCATTGCAGAAGAATTATATCGCAGCAGTAAAGCATTTTGCCGCGGCTGTTGCACTCAAGCCCCTGTCCTCCAAAGCGTATTTCCAGTTGGGAACGGTGTATATGCGCCTGAAACGGTACCAGGATGCGCTGGACTGTTTTCAAAAAGCCCTTCATCTTGATCCGGGATTTGCCGCTGCTCAAAGTGGATTGCGAAGGGCCATGCAAAAGATGCAGGAGAAAGGTCCGGACCCCGGCTAGAGCAAAATAAAGTTGAAGCGGCCAAAATCCGATAAAGAAGGAATATGGGAATATCATCAAAAGAAATAAGACAACGGGCGTTAAAGGCCTATGA
>JANQGV010000059.1 GCA_028282925.1 Thermodesulfobacteriota bacterium | reverse complement strand
AATACTCGGCTATATACGCGTCGGAACCAACAATAGCAAGAGCCCGGGGGCCGTTGCCGTTTAACGGAATGCGTTTTCGAATTCCGCTGAGAAATCCAAGGTCATATGGGATTTCTTCGGGAGTGGTGGAAAATTCACCGCCACCACCGGCAGCATCAAGGCGAATATGCAGTTCATCAAGGGAGATAACGCTTACCTCATGGGTACCGCTATGGGTTGCCAGAAGATATTTGCCATCGGCACTGCAGCCAATAGCCCAGGGGTTGGCCGCACCTTTATAGACATCATCCAAAAGAATGGTATTCTTGCGTGTTCCGGCTTTGATATCTATGATGCTGACGGCATTGGTTATGATCCATCCCCGGTCAAGCTGGTTTGTAGGCATTTCATAATGGGCCAGAATATGTGTGACATAGGCATATAGTCCGTCGGGAGAGAGTGTGATTCCTCTCGCGCCGGTCGAACCGTCCGGGAGACCAATCTCGCCGGAAAGGGTAAAGCTGTTCGTGTCGACAAGAGAGACAACTGCAGCTATGTGCTCAACATTGGCCGGTCCTTGGGGCAGATGATGGGCAACAACAAGGGTTTCGTCATCGGGTGTCAGGGCGATGGCTACAGGTTCCCTTGAAACAGTAAGGGTTTGGGTCAGCCCGGTTTGAAAATCAACTTTTGCGACGGTTCCGGCAAAGCGATTGGCCAGGTATAAATCGGTACCAGTGCTATCCACAACGGGGCTAAGGGGTGAGTGCCCGACACTGATGGTATCTTCAACCAGGCCGGTTCCAGCAGATATGGTAAGCAACGTGCCGTCTGATTTTCCGGTGGTAACATACAGCTTTGAGCCGTCCGGTGAGAGTGCCATGCCGGTGGGTTCAGCGGATAGGGTGAAGGTGTTTTCAACTCTGGACGATTGTAAAAGCAGAACTTCTATTTTTTGAGCTGTTTTTTCGGCTATGTATAATTTTTGATTTGTTTCGTCCACTGCCAGTGCAAACGGACCTGAAAAATTATGGGATGCAGTTTCAAGCTCGTCGCACGATGAAGCCAGCATGGCCATAAGCATGACACAGAGTATACATGATCTCATTATTGATGCCATATCGGTGCCTCCGAACTGATAGCTTCATCAAAAGTCGGTACAACTCTGAAGTTGGGGTGGTCTTTGTGGGCTGAGTGGTGGCGCCCATAGTATGTGCCGTAGTACTGGGCATTGGAGTCTATAAACGTAATGATACGAATCAGTTCCTCATTCGAAAGTAATGCACTATGGGTTGCGTCTTCCTTCAGTTTTTTTACGAGCGTGCTTTTGTGAGATCCCAGGCTGTACGGTGGCAAATACTCCGCCCATTGCATCTCCTGCCAGTTTTCACCGATGATCGGACCAAGGTAGCTTTCCGCCAAAAGATCTTCCTTGCTGAAAGTATCCTGAAGCAGTGCATTGTACGAGGCGAAAAAGTATTCAGGACTGAGCAGTTCGTACAGTTCTTCTTCGTCTGGGGAGCTGTTTTTTGAAAGATTAAGCCCTGCCCGGGGGGTGGTCTCCCCGTGACAGGAGACACATTTCTCATCGAATATCGGCTGAATATCCGACTCGTAATGGAGCACCCGCATGCCGGTGGTTTCCCCGGGCTGGGGGCCCGGCGTGCTGGGCTCACGGGTTAGCGCCAGTAAGGTACCATTATCGATAGGCTGGGCCGATGAGCCGGTCTGTTCGTGGCACCCAACGCAGGAGCGGATTTCCCCTGGGCGATAGTTTACATAGGTCCTTTCTCGCTGTACTTCCATATAATTTTCATCCAGTGCCTGCAGGAAAATATTTCGATCTGCCGGAACGGTAAAACAGGCGGACCCGTCCGATTCTACCGGTACAATGCCCCACTGTGCCCGAACCCAAAGGGCGCCAACCCATTCAGTGCTGGTGAAATAAGGATCCCAAAGGAATTTTCCGTATTGCCAGCGTTGAGAGGACCAGAAACGGGGTACCGCCTCATTGATCCGCAGCCATTTTATGGTGCCTGGTTGTACGTCTTCCATGCCTTCATATACGTTGGATACAATCAGCAGGGCCTGGTTGTCCTCTTTAAGGTCGGGCCGTCGAACCGAGCTGATAGAAGTCGGTGTAGTGCGGGTTCTTAATGGAACCGGCTGCCAAAGGGAAAGCAGTGCATCATTTTTGATCAGCCGGCGATTGCCCTTATCGTCCAGAAAGTAGAGATCGTATGCAGCGGGGGCGTTCCATAAGGCCTTTTTGGCGGTTTTACATGATACCAGAAACAGATCCTTGCGAAGCGGGTAGGGGTCCGTATACAGATGGCCACTATTTCCCGCACTTGCGTCGGTTCCATTAAAAGACCAGCCGCCCTCCTGCGTCATCGTTACATCCGGTGTCAGATACTTAAACGATTCCGAAGTACGAATGTCTTTGCTTGTGTCTATAAGAATCAGTGAACCAATGCTTCCTCCCTGTGGGAAATGAGGGCACCCTACGGCAACTACCAGGTGTTCGTCTCCCGGAACCGTACGCCCGTGGATGACCGTGGTGGGCAGGCTGTGATTGTTGCCGAAAACCTCCGCGCTTGCCGACCCGTCCGGATTCATGGACCACAGCCCCTTGACACAGACCGAACCCTTGTCGATATATTCCCAGCGGGTGTAGAGAATGCGCCCGTCAGGCATAGCGACGGGCCCGAATTCACTTACCGGGCTTCGGGTAAGCTGTTCGATATTTGATCCGTCGGCATCCATGCGGTGCAGCACCGGTGTAGTCAGCGAACCTTCAGAATTGCACAGGGTAATGTATTGAGCTCGGGTGGAAGTAAAAAGAATGCTGCCGTCGGGAGCATACGTGGGGTGCATGTCGTCTGTTTGATGCCGGTATGCAAAGTACGACGGCAGCGCCTCAAGCTCCTCCTCCTCTTCCTCTTCCTCTCCATCGTTTTCATCAGTATCAAACTGGGGGCATGCCGAAGCACAGGTTGTATCGGCATGAAATGCACCACCTTCTTCTTCACAATCAGTTTGAATGAGCTGCTCGCAAAAAGAATCATCGGCAAAACAGCAGGCGCCTGTCGGCCCTTCATTTTCTTCTTCTTCTTCCTCTCCATCGTTTTCATCAGTATCAAATTGAGGGCATGCCGAAGCACAGGTTGTATCGGCATGAAAAGCACCACCTTCTTCTTCGCAATCAGTTTGAATGAGCTGCTCGCAAAAAGAATCATCGGCAAAACAGCAGGCGCCTGTCGGCCCTTCATTTTCTTCTTCTTCCTCCTCTTCATTAAAAAGGGCCTGCATACTATACCGTACCATGCGCTCCGCTTCGTCGGATGGCTCGAAGGTGAGCTGCTGCAAACCGGTACCGTCTACCCCAACTTCCCATATGCGAAACCCCTTGTCTAAATTTTCCTTGTAATCGAATACCAGTTTGGCGGCATCAAACGACAGGGAATACCGGCCGAATATACCTTTGCCGCCGGGCATATCCTTACTGGTAATGATGGGTAGGTCCACACCCGTGTTCACGTTGACCGTGTAGATACCGTTGTTTGCATTGAGGTGCGAGGGCGAGCAGCCATTGATAAAGTCCGTATAGAAATGGTCTGAAACATAGGTAGCCCGCTTAACGAAAATGATTTTTTCAAAGTCCAGTTCCGAACCGGGATCAGTTATCTCATTGCACCCGGTTATACCTAAAAGCAGCCCCAAAATAAGTATGCTGCCAAAACTGTGGATTGAACTTTTTTTGACCACTGCTCCTTTACCTCCTCGTTATGTGTCAGGGATTATTCGATGAGGGTATAAGTGTTAAACACATGAAATATCTGAAGGTTACGTGTGGAAACATAATACATGGGTTTTGATATGCCGAATATTAATTCGTTTTCTATTAATAAATATAGTCGTGTATACGTTTATTTTCAATAAGCTCGGTATCCAAAGGGCAGGTGAATATTTACTATTAAAAGTATTTGGGAGGAATAAAAGCTGTCGAGTGATAAAAACGGAAAAAAGACATGATTTTTTGTTTTATTTTATTAAGGACAGCAGATTTTCTCTTAATACTTTCCTTCCATGAGCAGTACTTGCTCACTCTTGGATCACCCCCGCCCATAACCTGTATTTTTTCTTAACGATTTCCTTATTTTACCTTTTTGATTTTTATTGTTCATAAGTTTGATTTTTTTTATAAAAATTGATAATATTACTCTTCATTCCTTACTATTTTATTAACCAGCAGAGAGGCCGATTTATATGAGAAAAAACAGGAGTATCTACTGGGGGGTTTTTCTCATCGCACTTGCGACATTGATTTGGGAAATCCTGCTTACGCGTATTTTTTCCGCAACAATGTACTACCACTTTGCCTTTATGTCTATATCGCTGGCCATGCTTGGATTCGGCTGCAGCGGTGTCATAGTCTTCCTGTTTCCAAAGTTTTTCAGCAGGGAAAAATGTTCAGACCAGCTTACGCTCTATTCCTCGGTTTTTGCGATTACCATTGTCACTGCAATTCTGGTCTATTTGCAGGTCGACCGTGAGATAACGCCTTCCCTGCGGTCTTTTGTCGACCTTTTGATGATATTTTCCTTTATATTTTTACCGTATTTATTTTCAGGCCTGACGATTACCCTTGCATTAAGACACGAAACAAAAAACATTACGACCCTGTATTGCTACGACCTGGTCGGGGCGGGACTCGGCTGCGTTGCGGTGATAGGTCTGCTGTTTATTTACGACGGTATTTCGCTTGTGTTGCTGACGGCCTTTCTCAGCGCTCTCTCTTCCATAGTTTTCGGCACAAACTGCAATTCAGGTTTTTTGAAAAAGTTCGGGCTGGTATGTGCTGTGCTGTTATTGGGGCTGTTTGTCTGTAATGCCCATATGTACCGGTTTTTGAAGATTAAATATGTTCAGGGCAAGCCCCAGACCAATATTGTTTTTGAAGAGTGGAATCCCATCAACAGGGTAACGGTTGAGCCGCGGGAGTACTTCGGCCGCAAGGCCATGGAGATCGGTTACGATTCTACCGCTTATGCAACCATCCATTCATTTGATGGAGACAGGTCCGCCGCCTCGTTTTTTAATAAATATCCACATTCATTTTACTACCAGGTCCGCAAAAACGCCGACGTACTCATCATCGGAGTCGGCGGTGGACAGGATGTTTTGAATGCATATTTGAACGGCCACACATCAATTACCGGTATAGAGATCAACCCGACTATTGCATACCTCAATACCAATGTTTACGCCGATTTCAACGGCAACCTCTTCAGTAAGCCCGAGGTGGAAATTATAATCGACGAAGGCCGGAATTTTGTGCGTCATACAAAAGACACCTATGACATTATTCATTTACCCAACGTAGACAGCGGAGTCGCCAGTTCTTCCGGTGCCTTTACCTTTGTGGAGAACACACTGTACACGGTTGAAGCTTTCCGCGATTATTACCACCGGCTGAAAGACGACGGTGTTCTCTGGATATCGCGCTGGCGTACCCCTCAGAAAACCTATTTTCTTGAAAATCTTCGCATCCTGACCGGTGCGGTCTTAATGCTGGAACGTGAAGGAATAAAAAATCCAGCCGATCACATTGTGATGCTTGAAGAAAAGTACCGCCCGTTCTGGCGTCAGGGGTATTTCTTCATGAAAAAAACGCCTTTTACCGCGTCGGATATCAGTGATATCGATTCGTTGCGAAAGAAAATGGATCTTGACTGGCTCGTAAATCCCATGGAACGAATCGACAATACTTTGAATTCATATATCTATTCTACCGACCGCGAAGCTTTTCTTGCCGCACTCCCGTTTAGAACAGACCCCAACACCGATGACTGTCCGTTCTTTTTTAATTTTCTGAAACCAAAACACTATTTCTGGAAACTTCCTGTGGAATTTACCCACAATAAGTACCCGGTCTTTATTTTTAAATCACTTTTTGTCATTGTTTTATTCATGGTAATCGTCACGATTATTTTGCCCCTTGTGTTCTTTAAACGCAGCCTGCCTGAAAGCGGCCCGGTCCGGTTCCGTTCCGGGTATATAGTGTACTTCTGTTGCCTGGGGCTTGGATTCATGCTTGTGGAAATCCCGCTCATTCAAAAATTTATTCTCTTCCTGGGGCAACCCCTGTATGCCATTGCCGTTATTCTTTCAACGCTCCTTGTTTTCTCGGGTATCGGCAGCCTGCTGTCCGGGAGGTTCGCGACCCCCGATGTCCTGGGGAGACTTCGCTCGATTATGATCACGCTGTGTGTTCTGCTGCTTATTTATATGTTTGCACTTTCGGGTATTTTTGACATGTTCCTGGGCACCGGCAGTGCTGTTCGGTTCATTATTTCCATTCTGCTGATCGCACCACTTGGTCTGCTGATGGGCACGGCCTTTCCACTGGGCATTCGCCTGCTTGAACGGGATTGTGTTTCGATGGTACCGTGGATGTGGGCGGTTAACGGTGCGTGTTCGGTCATGGGCTCCATCATTGCATGGGGTATGTCGTTGAATTTCGGTTATAACGCTACTATTCTGGTCTCTACCTGTGTTTACGGTTTTGCATTGCTGGTCATGCTTTTAAAACGTGCAGATACCGATATAGTAGCGGAACCTTCTTAGAGCATTCTACACAATAGAACAGCCGGTAGGAGCGGCCTTCGGCCGCGATAATGGCCATAAAGCCTACAGAGTTCATTAATCGCACCTAAAGGTGCTCCTACCATGCGAGCATGATGAAAGAGGCTGCCGGAGAACAGATTTTCCGACAGCCTCTTTTGTGTGGATACCGGCAAGCTGAGTAGGATATGTTACATGTGCCGGTGTGGAGGACCATTACCGATGTACTAATGTGCCTTGCTTGAGAGATACCGCAGGTTAAAAAGATTCTCACTCAAGTTCGGCATATTAAGCATAATATGGTGATTTGCTATGGTGGTATGCCGGTTTATTACGTCCACGACATACGGGTTCCAGTAGTCCAGCTCTCCGTTTTCCGGGTTCCACCGCCAGGCCCAGTCCCACAGCTTCCAGAGGCGGCCTTTCTGGTCGTAGAACATCTCCATCTGCATGGCAAATGTCTCCTTGTCTACAACCCAGACCCGGGTTCCGTAAATGTAGGTCGGCTCCCTGTAGGTGATTTTCAACACCCACACCGGGCGGCGTTCCCAGAGATACCGCTGGCTCCATCCGCCGTATTTTTCTTCGTATTTGATGGGCTTGGGGTTAATCGACGGGCAAAGCATAATGGTTTCGCCCAACACGGCATAATCGGCCGGGTGTACCGACAGTTTACTCCAGTATCCTTTCCAGTCTTCCCAGGTAATATCCGATCCGACCAGGGGATCCTGGGTATTGGTTCCGGCCAGGCGGCGAATTCTGCGCATGGACGGAATATAGGTTACAAAAGAATCCTCCTTGTAGGGATCGGCAAAACGTGTACGGACTGCTGCAAAACCTTTAAGGTCATAAGGGTACAGTGCAACAATTGAGCCTTTTTCATACACATCCTTATATCCCGGGATAACCGGCTTGGGGTCCACCTTGATGCGACCCACGTAGTTGCGCCAGTGGAGCTCGATTTTCTCGACACGCTCGCGTTTGCCGTCCTTGCCGTACAGGCCGAACTGCAGCGGCATCGAGTTCAGGTTGTCGCCCATGATTGTCAGGCGGTCATAGTTGTGGACCATCTCCAGGGCGTTTTTCGGCTTTGGAAAGGGCAGCCCCGCCACCCAGCCGACCAGTGTGTCGTTTTTGTCGATTTTACAGCCTTTTGAATACTTTTTTGTAGCTTCCAGGTACCCCCGGTCGTTCCATTGATGATGCGTTGGGACGATAACCATTTCAAGGGGCGAATAATTATAGTTTTTATAGGGGCCGGTTCCCATCATGCGGTCAACTTCCCAGTCGAATCCAAAGGGGAAAAGCTCCCGCAGCTCTTTTTCATACTGTTTTACGTTTTCAGGGGTAATGACCAGCCCCGGTTTAATACTGGGTGCTTTTTTGTCTGCCGCAACCATATCAACGGCATTGTACCCCAGCAGCTCTTCCCATTCCGTACCCAGCTTGATCGACTCCGGGCTGCAATACTTTTGGGCCCAGGAAATATAGTCCTGGTTGCCGGTGGACTGGGCCCAGTCCTTCCACTGTTTGGCCCAGTGCGGAAGATCCGCCGCACTACCGTTCTGACAAAAACAAAAGACTGCAATACATACTGCGAGGATGAGTGATGTCTTTTTCATGCGCCTGTACCTCCCTTATTAAAACTGATATTTTATTTTTGCATACACCTGCCTGTTTTTCTGGAAGAGCCCCATGGATTTACCGGTATTGTGATCACCCCACCATCCCATGAATCCTATTTCAGGGCGCCAGTGGCTGCCGTAGTTGAAATTGATCTTGGCCTTAAGCCCGTAGGCGCTTTCGTTAAGATCGCACAAAAACAATACCTGGGGCATTATCCTCTTGTTGTCATAGTAGGTGTTGACCAGGAAACTGACATATTTCTGGGTCTGGTGTATTCGCCAGGGATCTACATATTTGCTGCCGCGTGCCGGGGGCAGGGGAGGCAGCATCTGGGGTTTTATGTTGTTTTTAAAATAGAACGGGGCGTTGACATACTCACCGTTTTTATCCCGTATATAGAACATGAAGAACTGGGCGCTGAAAAAGAACGATTCACGCTGGTTCAGCGGCCTGATATAAATCTGCCAGTCGAAACCGACCATAAAACGGATCTGGTCCTTGAACTTGCGGTGGTCTTTATAGGCGGGGTTAAGGCCGGTCCAGGCCATGTCGCCGACATGTTTGCCTTCATAGCAAAACGGTTTGTTGAACTCATACAGGGCCTCAACCCTCAGTACCGGCGAAGTGGTTTTGCGGAAGCGGATTGCCGTCAGTTCTTTATTGAGGGTAAAACCAACCAGCCGCCGCAGGGCATAGTGTTTGTGAAAATTAAGGGACAGAAACGAGCGGTCCCAGCCAGGAGATACAAGGCTTGGGCCGGTCGGCTCAAGATAATAGGTGTTTTCCTGCTGGTATCCGTAGTAGGCATTCAGGGTGAAAAGCCACTCGTTCCAGTTTCCGATCAGGCGGAAGGCATATTCAAAGTGGTCAAGGCTGGTCTTGGTATGGGGTTTGTCTTCAACGGTCACGCGGACACCCCAGGGCAGGTTGGGTTCTTCGGTGGCCCAGACTCCGCCTTCGGCTTCATACAGTTCGAGGCGGTTGATTTTAGGATTGCCCGGATTGATAATAAATTCGAGTTGCAGGTCCCTGATGCCCAACGGTTCGAACTTGGGGAAATAGGTTGCTTTGATCATCCACAGGGGAATACGCGTATACTCATATCCCTCGTCGGAATCGCGCAGGTTGAATTCGCGGCGCATATCCTGGGGATTGATGCAGTCCATCAGCCGTAAGCCGTCGCTTTCGCCCCATACTATCTGCTGTTTGCCGATACGGAAGTGGAAGCTTTCGGTGAATATATCAAAATACAACTCCCTGAAAACTTCCCATTCGCGATCATAGCGGTTCCATTCCCATTCCATGTTGTGCCGGGCGTGGGTGTGCTGGGCCTTGGTATGGTTTGCCCTCTGAAACCAGTTGCGGTCATCATGCATGCTGTATGCAAGGTCGCCGAAAAGGCGGTTGATGCCATACAGCGAAATAGAGTCCGTGATTTTATATTCCCACTCGAGCTGTATGGTTGAATAGTTGGAAACATTCCGGCCGTGAAATTTTGAATTGTCCACCCCCAGGGCCGCTTCCTGCTGAATAAAGCCGTTTATGCTGAGCGGTCGGCCGGCAATGGTGAGTTCAGCGCCCGATACCGGTGCCGCTGTGTGCATCACCAGCCCTATAACGGCAATGATACAGATAGGTATGCTCCACGTTGTTTTCATATCTCCCCCTTCCTTAATGGTTACCTGTCGTCTCATAAAACGCATGTGCCCGGAACACGTTGTGCTTTTTCCGTCACGCATCAGGCAATCAGGTTTTTGTCTGCTCCAGGTAGTGCTGCATGCGGTTGTACTCCGGGCCGTGCGGAAGCCGCTCAAGCGGACGGACACCCTCACTGTCCTTTTGCGTCAGGTCGATACCTTTTTCAGTGAACAACCGTAAAATCATCTCTATGATGTACGGCTGTCGTGATCCCCCATGCTCAACAGTATACACAAGTACGTCGCCGTCTACTTTCGCTCCGGCATCTACAAGAGCGGCAATGGTATCGAGATTACCCTGAACAATTGCTCTGCCAAGCGGCGTGTCTTCAATCCCTTTATCCGGGTTTATGTGTGCACCGGCTTCAGCCAGTTGTGTAACCGTTTTGGCGAAACCGCACAGTGATGCAAGATCAAGGGGTGTTTTATTATGGTGGTCACACGCATCGATTTCAGCGCCTTTTTTCAATAATACGTCTGTTACAGCGGCCCTTGTTCCCGAATCTAGTATCTTCATCGCTTCGGTCAACACCGTGGAACCGCTTGAAGATACGGCCCGTATGTCCGCACCCGATGAGAGTTGTTGTTCAATTGTTGTAAGGTCTCCCCGTGCTACGGCCTTAAAAAGAGCCTCTCCGTTTTCACCGGAAATTCCTGCTGCTTCTACCGGTATGCCGGCGCGCTTCAGGTGTGCATGCCGCTCGATGAACTTTGGTTTTATAAGGTTGACGGCAGCAGGTAAAAACAGAAGGGCACCGAGCATGTCGAAAAACATGATAAACGACAGCAGAAGGCCCATTTCGGCTTGGAACTTCAGGTCCGCCATTATGGGCCATAACAGAATCGGAATAATGACGGTGACGGCCGTGATCACAACCCCTTTACCGGCCGAGTTAAGCGAGGTATAAGTCATGGCCGTCCAGTTGCCGCCGGTGTTCTTGAATTCTTCCTCCATCCTGCTCAAAATGTAAATGCCGTAATCAACACCCACACCAATCCCGACAGCCGATACCGGCAACACATTTACATCCAGCCCGATGTCATTCAGCACCATGTACATAAATGCCACCAGGTTGGCCACCAGCAGCGGCACGCACAGCAGCACGGCCGCCACAATTGACCGGTAGGCCAAACCGCAGAACACAAACACCGTCAGAAAAACCAGCACCAGGGTTCCGGCCTGGGATGTTTTGATTTCTTCGTTGGTTGCCGCAAGTATCCCTCCGTATCCGGCCGCATACCTGAACCGGACGCCCTCGATCGGGGGCTGTCCGTCGAAAAATTCTTTTGTTGAGCCGACAACCTTGCGGAGCGTATCGCCGGTATGGTCTTTCAGGAAAACGCGTATAATGGTATGTTTATAGCGCCCTTCAAACAGGGTTGTGTAATCGCCGGGATCACCCGCCATTTGATAAAAAAACATCAGATTTGAGATCAAGCGCTTGTCATCGGGAATAGTCTGGTAGCGAACATCTCCTTCATGAAATTCCTTATTCATGGTTTTTACAATGGTTGCCACATTTTGGGTGCCGCCGACAATATCGGGATGCCGGTGTTTAATATACCGGGCATACTGGTCAATGCGTTTCATGACACGGGGGTCCTGTATGGTCCAGTCCTGATCGCCTTCTGCTATAACGCATATCATGTCGGTCCCGGCATTGTTGAACTTCTTGTTGATTGTTGCGCAGTCCTGGTTGTAGCGGGAATCAGGCCACAAGATGGGCGAGCCGGGAAAGGTATCTCCGATTTTCAGTTTTGAATCAAACCCCGCAGCCACTATACCGATTACGACCATGATTATCACAATGGCGATATTGGACCGTTTGACGCACATGCGGGCCATTGTATCCATCCAGCCGGAGGTAGACTTTTTTTTATGTTCCGGTCCGGTTTTTTCCCATGAGAATGAGTATTTGCTCATATTACGCGGGCGTGGCATATAAATGCACAGAATAGGACCCACGACCGACACAATCAGCAATATGGAAACGACCCAGAAAGCACACATTATCGCAATTTGCTGCACCATCGGTATCCGGGCCAGGATGAGAACGCAGAACCCGGCCGCGTCGGTGACAATTGCGGCAAGGCTGGCCAGGAAAATACCGTCGAGGGTGGTTTTTGCTGCTGCCAGCCGGTCACCGTCGCTTAAGTACAGTTCTTCAAGATATCTTCGCGTTGTTTGTATTGAGTGACTGAGCGCTCGTGCTCCCACAAGAACGGCCAGCACGACCATAAGGGGGTTAAAGTTTATTCCTACCAGGGCTATCAGACCGAAACCCCACACAGCGCTCAAAACTCCGGCCACAAGCGGTATGACAAGGCCGACAAGGTTTCGGAAAATGTAGGCAACGGCAAGAACAATAAAGGCTATAGTAACGCCGAATATCAAAACCAGCTTCGGCATGAAGTGAAAGATCCATCCCAGCAGCATCGGTCGTCCGGCAACATGAATTTTGGTTACCTCGTCTTCTTCGCGTTCTTTCAATTCCTGAATAAATGTGAAAAATTCAGTATAGTTGATATTCGGCCAGCAATCGGCCATTATAAGAGCCGCGGTTCCGTCTTCGGATACCAGCACCCCATTGTACAGATCGCTGGTGAAAATATTTCGTTTCAGACGGGCAATTCCTGCAGGAGTCTTATCTACTTCGGGCCACATAAGGGCCGATACATCAACAATCCCTCCCGCATGCCCCTTGGCGGCTTTGCTCTTGCGCTGGGCTATTGAATACACAAAAGAGCGGCGCACGTCTTTGTAAAACAGGATTTCATCGTTTACGCGCTTTATTTTTTCAAGGCGTTCGGGTTTGAAAATATCACCGTCTTCAAAAACAACCGCAAGCATCACGGTGCTCGTTCCGCCGTAGGCGCCTTCATATTCGGTATGCAACTGTACAAAGGGATGCTGCGGCGGCACCAGCTCTTCCAATAAAACCTGCATGCTGAGCTTGCGTGTTACCCCGTACATAAACACGGTGGTAAGCAGCCCCATGAGTATCAGGATGGGGATACGATAGTGAATGATGAATTCGCCGATGCTTTTTTTTGAGTCGTTTGTCATTTCGTCCGAAAATCTCCCCCTTTTATATCTTTACCCTCACAAGAAAACACCTAAGGGTTCATTACAAGGTCCACCGTTTTTTCAGGATAGCGCACCAGGTACCACTCGTCGCCGCCGTTGTCGGTACGCAGAATCAACCCCTGGTCACCCACGGCCACGGCCTCGTCACCAGTTTGGGCAATGAAAACAATGCGGTTCAGCCAGTTGTAGTCAATACTGTATTTCATCTCAAGGGCCGGTACCCAGTTCTGCAGGTAGGTTTTTTTATAATATGAATATGATGCAATAACCCCCTGGCCAACGGCAACCGCGTCATTTTTTGTTGTCTCAGGACCGTGTTTCTTAAAGGCCACGCCGAAATAGTGGGTAACGACCGTTGGCTTGTCCTTTTCCCAGGTGTTTCCGCCGTCGGTGGTTTTTATGATGATACCGTCAAGACCCACCGCAAATCCAAACGATGCATTAAGGAAATCGACATCGGTTAATGAATGCACGGTCCCGCTTTTCTGCTTTGTCCACGTTGTACCACCGTCCCTGGTCGCAAGAATTGTTCCGTATTCTCCGACGGTCCAACCATGGAGTCGGTCTGTAAAATAAATTCGTTTCAGGGTATAGACCTCTTCCTCCATGCCGAAATCGTCGCCAAGAACCTCGTTTTCATCTATTTGTGAAAAATCGATTTCTTTGGGTTCGCCGCCATGAACAAGTGACCATGATGACCCGGCATCGGTTGTGTGGAGGATGGTTTCAAATTCGCCCACAATCCAGCCCTCACGGTCATCAACAAAGGTTATGTCGTTCAATTGACAGGTCAGGTTGACCGGTCTTCTCTGCCAGGTTTGGCCTCCGTTGTTTGTCGTGATAACGGTCCCGCGTTGACCGACGCACCATACTTTTTCGGACGTTTTCGCATAGACGCCGATAAGGTCGTCCGCGGTCGAACTGCGCTGATAGCTCCAGGCCCTGCCGCCGTCGGTTGTGTGAACAATGGTGCCGTACTGCCCCACGGCCCAGCCATGGTGCTCGTCAGCAAATGAAACGCCAAGCAGGTTATCGTGAAGTCGCCAGACAAACTCCTCCTGTCGTTCAACTGTGCCGGTTGTAATCTGCATATACCAGTAGCTGCCGCCGATAACACCGGCCATGAGAGCTATTATGAGAACGATCCGTACGCTCAGACTCATCTTTACCACCTATTTTTACGTTTTTAATGGCTCCACTATACCGTGATGGCTTAAAAAAAGGGAATACGGTAAACACCGTATTTCAGGACCGGGAAATACCTATTTTTCTGATTTTTTAGGAAAAAACATCACATGCCCGGGTATTTTTTCTGATAATTAATTGAGCTTTTGTGTGAAAAAGCCGTAGCCAGATTTTTCTTTACTATGAAGATCAGGGGTGGTAGATAGGTCATAGAACAATACGTAAGTAGTTTTCCCGCCGCAGTATTGACTGAAGAGTAACCCCTGACACAACAGAAACTGTCGTATGGTTGAAAAAAAACAGATAGCCATTGTTGAAGACCGCACGATTGTCCGGGAGGGGTTGCGCATGCTGGTTGCTTCAGACCCGGACTATGAGGTGATAGGGGAGGCCGGCGACGGGCACGAGGCCGTACACCTGGCCAGAACCCTTAACCCCGACCTCATGCTGATCGATCTCTCCATGCCCCGGCGTAACGGCATAGAGGCAATTCGCGAAATAAAAAAATTATGCCCTGTCGTCAAGATACTTGTTTTAACAGTCCACGACTCCGATGAGTTTGTTTCGGCATCTCTGCATGCCGGTGCCGACGGCTACGTATTGAAAGAGGCAAACCATGCCGAACTTATGCTTGCAATCAACTCTGTTTTGCATGGCAAGCGGTTCATCAGTCCCGGCATATCGGAAAAAATGATAAACGGCTATCTGCACGGTAATGATTACACATGCGCGCCATCGGCCCTGGACCGGCTCACACCGCGTGAGCGTGACATATTAAAACTGATTGCCGAGGGATACAAGAACAAAGCCATTTCAGAGATGCTCTACATCAGTGCTAAAACGGTCGACAAGCATCGTGAGAACATTATGAAAAAACTGGACATTCACAACCTGCCCGCACTTACCGCCTTTGCAATCGAACGGGGATTGCTGGAAAAA
Organism: Thermodesulfobacteriota bacterium; assembly: GCA_028282925.1. GTDB lineage: Bacteria > Desulfobacterota > WTBG01 > CAIYCZ01 > CAIRTM01 > JANQGV01. Next base: position 3,247 of record JANQGV010000059.1, on the reverse strand, counting down.
GAAGAACCCCTATGCTAGAGCTTGTCGAAATACCCTTAAAACTGGAGGCTGTTGGAGAAGGCCCAGATACAAGGCACGCGAAATTCTGAGGTGATCATCTGGCGTACTTGTCTGTACGTCGCAGTGACGAATGATGAGCGCAATCCCGATATGATCGGGATAGATGGACGTTATCCAACAGCGTCCTAGACAGGCCATGCTGCCCGTATTAATGTGCCCCGTCCATCCCTTGAAACAATAGAAAAGGTGCCGCCCGCCAGCTCAACCCGCTCGCGCATACTGACAATCCCAAATCCGCTGGCCCTGTCCACCGTGTATGACACATCAGCGGGATTAAATCCTTTGCCGTCATCGCTGATTTTCAGGGTGATTGTAGCCCTTTTTTTTGCAAGGGTTACGGACACCCTGTGCCCGTGGCTGTGTTTTGCGCAGTTTGAAAGGGCCTCCTGTAAAACCCGATAAATAACGGTTTTCAACCGGTCGGGCACATCCTCTTCGGCTACTGATATCTTTTGTTCAAGATCTATTGCAGTATAGATTTTACCGTACTCACGGCAGTACCAGGAAATGGTTGCAAGGATACCCAGTTGATCGATAATGGCCGGATGGAGCGATACCGATATTCTGCGGGTTTCCTGCACGGCGTTCTGAATGGTGTTTACCAGGTTTTGGAGAACGGAAATGCCGGAGGTGATTTCCTTCCGTGAAATTGCAGTAAGCGCGTTTTCAACGCCGAACTTTATGGCGGTCAGGGCCTGCCCGACCTCATCATGCAGTTCCCCCGCAATACGTTTCCGTTCCTTCTCCTCGGTATAAATCAACTGGGCCGACAGAAATTGCAGGCGGTGTTCCTTCTTGTCGAGCGTCCGCCGGGTGATGACAATAAAGCACACCGTCAGCAGGACGATGATCAGAGAGGAAACCTGAACAAATCTTCTTGCGCGGTACGATTTACGGTCTATTGTACGGGAAATAAATTCAACCGTGCCGTTCAGTACAGACACAAAATAATCGTTCAGGGAGGAGATCATATATTCGATATCATAGGTCAGGTCAAATAAAACAAGGTAGTGCAGTGAGCGCTCGCGCTGCTCAACCTGGTACAAAAGTTCATGCAGCAGGCTTCGGCGAATGCTCCGGGGGTCTTCTGCGTCGCGTTCAAGGTACTCCAGAAGACGCGGATGCACATACTCAATCCGGGGCTTTATACGTCGCCACAGGTTCTCTGTTTCTTTGATTTTTTTAACAAAATCGGAATTGTTGCGCATAAGATCCTGAATGATTTTCGACCCGATAAAAGCGTTTATGGCCTGGTCAAACTCTGAAATCGTTTTCCGCCAGGCTTCAATCGCACCGTCAAGGTCGTCGGCAAGCAGCAGGCTTGTTGTGTTTTTCTGCAGTTTGCCCCACAGGTCGATCATGGCAATGGCCTCGGCCTTTTTGTCCAGCAGTTTTCTGTTTTGCATGTCAAAATAGCCGAACAATCCAACCAGGCTCAGGAACCCGACAAGAATAACGGCAACCATCAGTACAGCTATCGATGCCTGTTTTTTAAAAAGAGACATGTTTAAAAGAGCCCCATACCTGTTAAGAATGTCGAAATGTATACCCTCTATAACCTTACCGCTACGGTTTGACAAGAATTAATGCCGGGGGATTTTACAAGAAGTGCGTTTTCCCCTTGATTATTTCCCATAATCAGTACACTACATAAGTAGAAAGGCTGTGTTACGGAATGTGTGAGATATAGGTGTCAAAGTTGTTGTAATTGCATGCTAAAATAAAATTTTTCCTATGTATGTGGAGGGAGGTGATCGTATGGCCTCAATATCATGCAAATATTTCGAAGGCGTACATGATGTGACGCATATAGATGAAGAGTACATTCAGGTACCCGAGGGTGCCACGGTAGAAAAACTGCTGGGTATCCTGTCATATCGCTACGGTCCCCAATTTGATCGCAGGCTCTATTCCAGCGGGGAAATCAGCGGCGTGCCCTTTAAGACACCCAACATGTATCTTAATAAACGCAGGATTCAGTGGAAGCAAGACTTTCCTGCCGGAATGAAAACAAAGGTGCATGACGGAGACGAGGTCTGGCTGGGTATCTGTCCGGGCGGTGCCTGATGGAAATTCATCGTGTTTGCTTATCAAGAAAAAAGGCAGGTTCTTCAAAGAGCCTGCCTTTTTTTTCAGTGCCTATGCGGGCTGTGTATTACTTTTCTTAAATCAGATAACCACCTTGACAAGCGACACTGTGTCATTTACATAAAAGAACATATATTCTGCACTATAATCGGTTGTACACATTGAGTGGATACTTTTGAATTCAGGCACCCGTTACCGTGTCAGGAAGCCTTATTGACAAACACCCATCCTTAAGGTTATTACGATGGTAGTCCCGGAGTGTGTATGTGCCTACACGTCCTGCACATCACAATCCGACTTGAGCATTCACTACAGCACTCTAACAAGGAAGGATCAACCATGCTTTACCGGAACATGCCCAAAAGCGGTGACAGTCTTTCTATCCTGGGATTCGGCGCCATGCGGTTGCCCCAGAAAAAAAGAAAAATCGACGAACCCCGTGCAACGGCACAGATCCGTATGGCCATTGACCGGGGTATAAACTATATCGACACTGCCATGCCGTATCACGGAGGCGAAAGCGAGCCGTTCCTGGGGCGGGCTCTGGCCGGGGGGTACCGGCAGAAGGTGAAGCTGGCCACAAAACTCCCCCACTGGGATGTAAAGGAGCGGGCCGACATGGACAAGCTGCTGAGCGTACAGCTTACAAACCTGCAAACCGATGCTATCGATTACTACCTCGTGCATCAGTTGAGCCTGGTAGACTGGCAGCGGTTGGAGAAAATCGGCATCATCGATTTTTTAAACTCGGCCAAACATGACGGCAGGGTTGTCAATGTCGGTTTTTCGTTTCACAGCGGGTTTGACGACTTTACCGCCATCATCGAGTCCTACGATTGGGATTTTTGCCAGATACAATATAACTACATCGACGTGCAGCACCAGGCCGGTACCCGTGGGCTGAAGTTTGCCGCTGAAAAAGGGCTCGGGGTAGTCGTTATGGAGCCTCTGCGGGGCGGAAACCTTGCCAAAAAAATGCCGCCTGAAATCGATACAATTTTTTCTGAGGCCGACGTTAAACGCACACCCGTTGAATGGAGTCTGCGCTGGATCTGGAACCACCCCGAAGTCATTACGGTTCTTTCCGGCATGAACGAAG
>JANQGV010000212.1 GCA_028282925.1 Thermodesulfobacteriota bacterium | reverse complement strand
AAATCTGCTCAGCATTCCGCGGACTGATGCCGTAGGCCGCCATTTTCTCGATGCGCTTTATCTTGTGCTCAAAGGGAGCCAAGGTGGCCAGGGCCGATTTGCTGCCGTTGCGCAAGATAATATACTCGTGGGGATTAAGGTCCTTTTCCAGAGGAAGGTCGTCAACAGCCATCTCAAAGGGCTCAGAGTAAAGACTTTGGATCACAGATTCCGGAATGTGTTCTTCGACCCGGTGCCCGGTGTACAGCGAAGCAATATCCTTGACATGGTCGGTGGTATAATCCTGAGACAACAACCCCACCGACTTGGCTTTCATACGCAAATTCACGTCTTTTGAAACCAGCACCACCTGCCGGCCGGGGTCTTCCTGGGACAGCCAGAACGCGGTGTTCAGAATATGATTGTCCGGTTTCTGAGACGAGTAGTTACTGGCAACCTCCGGATGAAAATCCTGCTCGAGTTTTATGCTGAGCCGGCCGTTTTGGGGGCCGATGGGAACCCCGCCGTCAAACAGCCTGTCGGCGCTGAGCTCATCGATGGCGCGCACAAATTCACGGGCATGGTAATTGAGCATTGATCCGCCTTTTTTAAAACGGTCAAGCTCTTCCAAAACCGTAATCGGTATAACAATATCGTGTTCCTGGAACTGATAAATACAACTGCTGTCATGAAGAATTACATTCGTGTCCAGAACAAAAATCTTCTGTGCCGGTGTCATAAGCGGAGATTTCCTTTACAAATCAATTTTCCGTTTCAAAAACAACACCATATCTTGTGCTCAAGTGTCACAAACATACCACCACCAGATGGCTTTTTCAAGAAGAGAATGTATCTCATCAATATTACTTCATTTTTAACAAATCAGGCTTCTGCTCGAGAATCCCACCGGCAGCATCCACCACCCTGCCCAGCTCATCATATTCGGGAAAAAGCTTCAAAGCTTCTGAAAGTATTCCGATACCAGGAGCTATATACTCCAAAAAATCCGTTTTGCCTTTGTCCATGCCTAAAAAAGCAAAAGCACCAAGGGCCTGCATGGTGCGCTGCAGGCCGGTACGGTGAAACAAAGCAAGGAAGTCTTCCGTCGTACAGTCCATTTTCCCCTCATCGGCCAGCAGTTTCCTGTAATACTCAACCAGTTCTTCCCGCTCGTCGTCGGACAGCACAAAATAAGAATCTTTAAGCAGCGAAGCCAGGTCGTACTGCAGTAGTCCCCTGGTTGCGGTTTGAAAATCGATAAAACGCACTTGTCCTTGATGTAAATACACATTCTTTGATTGGAAATCACGGTGCATGAAAAACCGGCGCTCTTCTGCCAGGCGCAGGGCCAGCATATGGCATTCATCTTCAAGTCGCCCTTCATTTTCCAGGGCCACCCCGCAAAAACGTTTTAAAAAACATTCAATAAAATAATCGGTTTCCCATCGCAGGGCTTCATAGCCGAAACTGCGGTGTTTCAGGTAATCGCAGGTCTCCATATCGGTGCTGGTACGCACCACCATTTCGGCCAGGCGGTCGAGTACCTGCTTGTAATACCGGACCACCTCGCCCCTTGTTTCGGCCTCGTTCAACGCTTGGTACAGACTCAGATCGCCCAGGTCTTCGAGCAGAACCAGTTGCCTTTCATCGTCGTAGGCCAGGATTTCCGGCACGCCCACACCTCGTTCGTATAAAAACCTGCCCACATCCACGTAGGAGCGGATATCGTACCTGAAACTGGGGGCCGTCATAACCACATAGGAGTTCCTCCCGGAAGCAACCCGGTAAAAACAGCGGTCCGATCCGCCTCCGGCAATAAGTTCCATGTTTTTGCCCGTTGCCGGGTCAATGCCCTCTTTTTTTAAAAAATGGTTTATACTTCGCCTGGTCGGTGACATGTGATCTTCCCGGTATACTCCTCTTATTCGCGTGGCGAATCTCCCAGCACCTGTTTGATTGCATCGGACAGTTCGCACATGCTTATCGGTTTTTTCACAATACCTTTCAACCCCAGTTCTTTCACTCGCCGGGCATCATCGGCATCGGAAAATCCGGTGGAAAGAAGAATGGGCATTTGAGAACGTATCTGCAACAGTTCTTTTGCAAGATCATAACCGCTCCGGTGCGGCATGGTTTTATCGGTTATTATCAGATCATACGCATCCGGCTGCGCTTTAAACAGCCGCAACGCTTCTTCAGCCGTGGTACACCCCGTAACGTCGTATCCAAGGCTTTCGAGCAGATCGCTGTTCATGGCAACCAGCACTTGCTCGTCATCCACAAACAGGATGCGACCGCTGCCCGACGGTGTGGGACCGGCTTCTGTTTCCGGGGCATCGTCGTTTTTTTCGGCCGAGGGAAACAGCACTTCAAATACGGTTGACTGATGTGCCGTGCTGGATACGCTGATACCTCCTTTGTGGCGCTTCACAATACCGTGAACGACGGCCAGCCCCAGCCCGGTTCCTTCATTAAGCTCCTTGGTGGTAAAATACGGATCAAAAATCCTCTCAAGGTTTTCAGGGCTTATGCCCGGGCCGGTATCCCGGATGAGCAGGCGTACGTACCGGCCCTCGGGCAGGTCCCGGTACGTGGATCTGTTTACCGGTGAAACAGAATGCCTGTCCAGAATAATCTCCAGCAAACCGCCTTTGTCGCCCATGGACTGTGCGGCATTGGTACACAGATTCATCAGCACCTGATGAATCTGGGTCGGCTCGCACAGAACTGTATCACCCTCTTCATCGATGGCATGCCGGATCTCCAGGGTGGACGGCAGCGTGGCCCTGAGAAAGGCGATGGTCTCCTTGACCAGGGGACTGATTTTCCGGGGCTTCATTTTCTGCTCTCTCTGGTGGCTGAAATCAAGAATCTGGTCCACCAGTGTCCGGGCCCGGTGGGCGGCCTTCACTACCTGCTCAACATTTTGATACAGCTTGGTTGATTCCTCCGCGTCCCGCAGGGCCATTTCCGAAAAACCAAGAATGGCTGCCAGAATATTGTTAAAGTCGTGGGCGATACCACCGGCCAGGGTTCCCAGGGCCTCCATTTTCTGGCCCTGGCGGACCTGCCGCTCCATCTGCAGTTCGCCGGTAACATCGCGGCCTATGGATACATAGCTGATAATATTTCCGGAATCGTCCCGTACCGGCGAGATGGCGGCATCAATTGTCCGGGTATTACCGTCTTTGGTCCGTTGGGTCATGTTGCCGGTCCAGGATTGCCCGCCGCTGATAACACGCCATATCGACTGGGAAAAAATACTGTCATACATTTCGCTGCCGGCACGAAACGGATTGCGTCCCACCACCTCGCCCCGGGTAAAGCCCAGCATTTTTTCGGTTGCCGGATTGATATACCTGATCACCCCTTCCGTGTCGATCAGCACAACCGCTTCGGCCACCTGCTCTATTGCCGAGCTCAACCGCACACTTTCTTTTTCCGAGCGCTTGCGTCCGGTAATGTCCCTGATAACGGCAACCGACCCGATCCTCTCACCCGCCTCATTATGCTGATATGTTACGTTCTCCTCAATAGGGACCAGCTTCCCGTCCTTGCGGAGAAAATAGTACTCCCAGTTAAACACCTTTCCTTCTTCAAACAAACGTTCCATAGTCCTGTTGGCGGTGTCAAAAAAGGAATGGTCGATGGTCACCCGCTCACCGGCTGTTGTGTCGTACATGCCCACGTCATAATAGGCAAAGGCCGCCGGGGTTTTCCCCATCAGTTCTTCGCGCTCACATCCGAGCAGATCAAGAAATGATGTATTCACACGAGTAATACGCCCCATGCTGTCGGAAACAACGATGCTGTCCAGCGAGTTATCAAATATCTTGTCGAGGGAATCCATGGCCTCCCGCAGGGAGGCTTCGGTTTGTTTGTGCTCAGCGCGCTCCCGCCCGAGCGCGTCGTTTTTCTGTGCAACCTGCCTGCGCAGCGCCACAATCCAGCAAGCGGCACATGCCGCAAGCACCAGAAGTACCGACGCTGAGTAGAACCATACTGTTTCCATACCACTTTGACTCCTGTCCATGTGCCTCTATGGATATCCTCACACCAAAAGGTTGTGGGAGAATATTCAGATACAAGGCTTGCGAAACCCTTTGGCGGCAACAAACAACCGCGTAGCGGTTGGCTTGTTTTCCCTGAGAGTGGAAAACAAGAAGCACGTATGTGCTTTGTTCCCTTCAACAGGAAAATCTTATTTTCCTGTTGATCATTTGGCGTACTTGTCCGTACGTCGCAGTGACAAAGGGTGAGCATAACGCAGTAGATGGATGTTCTCCCGCAGCCTTCTAACCTGTATCGCCCTGTTTGCCGGGAACTATCCAGCCCGGCCCGACCACTGCATTTTCCAGCACCTGCCCCTCTTCTATCACGGCACCGTCCCATAGAATGCAGTTTCTCAAAACCGCCCCGGACTTTATCTCGCACCCCTTTCCGGCTGAAACAAAACCGTTTAATTGTACATCCTCCGCCACGGACGTTTCTTCTCCGGCAAAAAAAGGACCGTCGGGAATACAGGCCTTGTCGATGAACCCTGTTCGGTTACACAGGATCTCATGATGCGCATGCAGATACTGCGCAGGTGTACCGATATCACACCAGGCCCGGCCTTCGCAAATGAGCCCCTCCACGGAATGCTCCCCGGCCCTTATTACTTCCAGCAGAACCTCTATCAGGTCGGAGGACGGGCCTTCCGGTATAAACTGCAACATATCGGACCGGATAAAGGCCACCCCGGTATAGGCCAGCATGCGGCATTCCTGCCGGGGCCGCAGCACGTTGCGCATATCGATAATTGTGTTTTCCGAATCAACGGCAACATTATTACAGCCGGAATGATCGTGCAGCACCAGTGCACATAAGGGCTTTCGTTTCTCATACTCGGCTATAAGTGTCACCAGGGGAAGCGTGCTCAGAATATCTCCGTTGTGCACCATAAACCATTCCTCCCCTGCCAAAAAACGCCGAAATCCTCCGATACCTCCCCCGCTGCCCAGAATTTCTTTTTCGTGCGACAGATGTATCGCTATGCCCGGCTGCTCCCGGTCCAGGAACTGCTGAATTGATTCGAAGCGATGGTGCAGGTTGATACCGAGGCCGGAGACTTTACAGCCCTGGAGCTTCGTGATAATATGCCCCAGAAGAGGCTGGCCCACTATGGGCATGAGCGGTTTGGGCAGATGATGGGTCAGGGGGCGAAGACGTGTTCCGTAGCCTGCGGCAAGTATAAGTGCCTTCAATACAATACCTTTTTGGAATAGTTACCGGTGAATCACACCGCCGTTTAATCATCTGTATGTATACTATATTATGCTGTGTAATGGAAGAAGGAGTTTACCGATATGCGTGACATGACCAAGGATGAAATGATGGCATTCATAAAAAGCTGGACATGGGGGACCCTGATAGGGGTGGAAGGAGGCAGGCCCTACGCCGTGGAACTCTCATACGGAACCGACGGCAGCTATATTTACTGCGGCTCACGCCCGGGCGGGCGAATGGCCCGCTGCATTGAGGAAAACCCCTTTGTGGCATTCAAAATCTGCGATTCCGATCGGAGCTACAGCTCGTGGCGGGCGGTGATCGTTGAAGGGAAGGCCGAGCGTCAAACCGGCTACGACGATATCCTGCAGGCGGTCAGACACATTGCACGGCAGCGTGGATATGATGAAAGAGTATTCGACGGCATTGCTAAAAAGACGGCCGACGACCCCCACAGCAATTCACTGCGTATACCCCTGGAAACTCTCAGCGGTGTAACAACCGGATGAACATCCCGTACCCTGCACGATTGGTTTTCCATAAAACTGCACGGGGCAAATTTTAAAAGTATCTCAATTATTTCTTGCTGGGCTATTATTCCCTTTGCAACGCAGCCGAGTGCAGCGATTTCAGGAGGAGATAAGGGTCGACATGTTTGAGCCCCGTTCTCCAGGGGCGAGTTTGTTGACCCGCCGACTGAAATCGTGCCGCGAGGGTATCCCGCCTACGGCGGGACAAGTTGCAGGGTGCCTTTCTTTTGCCCCCTTTGAGTCAATCCTCCGGATTGACCGCTTTTAGCTCTTTGGGCGCGCAATGTGCGCAGCTTTTATCACCTTCGGTGATAAAATAAAGGGGGAGGCGCTTGCGTCTTATCAATTTTTCTTTACTGAATCACTATATGGGTTCGCAAATTATTCAAAAGCAGCACTAATGTTGTATTATATTAGAGGTGCTCCAGATATTTCTCAAAAAGCTTCCGACAAAACCCTTTCAGACTGAGCCGCCTGTTTTCCAGCAGTTCCTGCATATTCAAAAACGTTTCACCATACGCATACTGTTTCTTCCGGTGTGTGTCGAGAAAAATCCCCTCATATGCATTTTTCCCCAGCATTCCTTTTTCATAGGGTTTATCACGCACCTGACTTTTGTGCTTGCCGACAGCGCGTCTTTTGCTGGGTAGTACTGAGTGTATATCAATCGTTCGTGTTCCCGGCAAACCATAGACACTCCCCCACACGGCATACCCCCACAGTTCCGGCCTCTTGCCGCGTGTATTCCGCAGAGCGGAAAGTGCGAGCTCAAGTACCCGAACATGGGTTATGTGCCGCTCTAAGGGTGCCGGAGCATAAACAGCCCGGGGCGCCACAGCATCTATAATATCGGCAAGCACCTGAACCGCCGACTCTTCCCTGCCCGCAACGAACGTGCGACTGTCCAACCCCATAAAAAAACCGCCCCGGGCTCCAACAACATGCAAGGCATCCAGGGCTTCTTTTTTTCTTGTTGCAATAATACGTTTAGATTCTTTTTTCTGAGGTCGGCCGTCCGTAACATACACTGAATATACAGGATCCCCCTTACGCGACGCCAAGGTCATCATACCGCCTGCCCCAAGCACGTCATCGTCAGGGTGCGGAGACACTACAAGTATTGCAGACTCCTTATTCTGAAACGCATGTTCAACGCCCCGTCGACCGGCAACCGACATATAACAGTTCAGAAAAGAGTGTTTTTTCATCAATCTATCGTCTTTTTATATAATGCATAAAGAAAGGCCTGCCGGGATCCCCACCAGACAGGCCTGAAAAAGTGCCGAACAATACAAAACAGGGGTTACTTTTTTAACACCGTAGAAAATCGGTATTGAATCAAGGCCAGTTTCGGCTCCTCATCTTCATTCTTTTTCAGGTAGAAAATAACCGGCACCGGTTTTTCCACTTTGGAGAACTTGACCAGATGGGTAATAACATAAAACGGCTTTTGCAGTTTCGCCCTGAGTATAGGGTGCGCTCCCGGCACCCCGTACTTTTCACGACGATTCTTGTTGACCTTGAAGAACTTTTCTTTATTTTCATACATTGAACGCATTGATTCATTACAGAGTTGTATAAAGGCCTCATAATCATCTTCGGTAATAGAGCGCAAAACAGTTTCAACCATGGGTTTTGCATCTTGAACAACCTGATCCAGATCCTTTCTTTTCTTCTCCTTGCGATATGCTTTGCGTTTCGCCCGCCATTCCTTTATCTGCTCGGATCGGCTTTTTGGCACAACCTCTTTGCCGTTACTCCCGGCATCGTCCCTGGTGTTCTTCATGGAACATGATGCCGCAAACAAAACCAGTATAATACATAAAACCGTACGCATACTACCAACCTCCTATAGCTTAAAACACACGTATCTAATAAAACCCTTCAAATAATAAACAACAGCCATACATTATAAAATATGTTTTTTCTGAAACTCCCTTACAGGCTCTTAATTTCCGTAATCGCCGTTCCCTTATAATAAAAACCGAGAATCGATCTGAACTCATACCCTTTTTTTGCCATTTCACGGGCGCCCCACTGGCTCATGCCCACACCATGTCCATAGCCTTTACCCTGGAACAGGTAGGTATCCTGCTCTTTCTGCACGACAAAATTGGCGCTTTTGACTTTACCCGGCCCGACAATAAGCCGGAAGCTGTTTCCCGAAAGATAGAACGAACCCTCCGGCTGCTGTATTTCGAGCTTTTTGATACGGCCCGACTCGGCCCGTTCAACCGGCTCAATCATCATTACCCGGGTAACAGGCAGGCCGTATTCCTGCAACCGCTGCTGAATGTCCTCGACGGATAATTTCTTCTTCCAGCTGCTGCCCGGCTTGCCCACGCTGAACTCATCCGGAACACTTGCCAGGTACGGAATATCGCTGCCCCATACTTCGGCAACCCGCTCGGTAATGCCGCCGCTGTTGGCATGATACAGTGTCAGGGCAATCCTGCCGCCGTAGGAGACGATCAGCCCCTTTGTTGCGTCAATGGCCTCTTTGGTGGCCCGGTGCTCTACGTCCTTACCGCCGTATACTTGCGACGACGTGGTTGAAAAAACATCATACAACTCTTTTTCCCGCTTAATCATATGATACAGGGCATAGGTCCGGGCTGCAATCGCCTGGGTCTTCAGGGCGTGCTCCGGCCAGGAGGGAGAAATCTCACGCGGCACAACGCCATACAGGTATTCCTCCAAACCCACGTGGTTGATTACCATCAGTTGATTATCTGCAACCCGCACCCACACAAACCCCCGGTATTTTCGGCCATTGATACTCAGCGGCTTTTCCTGCGGAGATGTAATGCGCACGGCTTTCTGCAAATCGTGCCCGTTATATTGAATACGTGCGTTGCAAACGGACAGACTGATCTCCTGTTTGCCGCTTTTTTTCTGAAAAAAGGCCGCCTCTGGTGCATAGAGCAGTAGACCGTCTTCCGAAACAATTTGGACGGCCTCAGTTGACTGCTCTATCAATACACGGACATACAACGGCAGCGGCCGGTCGACCGACAGCGTCACATCGTCAAGCAATGCCCCACCCTGCTCCAGGGTTTTCAACTCTTTTGCTACGGCATGCTTTTCATAATAGACGGGATAAAGGGAAAGAATGTCCTTGAAGTACTTCACCGACTCCTGCCTGGCTCCTTTTCGATAATTGATGCGGGCAAGCATATGGTACATCGACGGAATGATCGTGGAATCGGGAAAGGCTTCTATGATTTTCCCATACCAGAACAACGCCTTTTCACTGTCGCCCAGGTAGCCGTAATAAATGTCCGCGAGGCCCTTATACAATTGCATCGTAACCTGCCGGGACCACTTGTTGGCATAGATGTCTTCATAAAAACTCAGGGCCTCAAGGTACCGCCCCTTTTTCTGGTATGACTCGGCCCGGTCGAGTAAATTTTCGTAGGGCATGGTTTCCGCAATGGAACAACAGACGGCAATAACTCCCGGCAGCACCAAAAGAGCAATAATGAGAAAAAGGGCATTACGGTTTTTCATAGTACTGTTCAGTGGGTTAACGATACATTCCGGTAAAATGGCCGGTAACGGATTTTAAGCCCATACGTGGTAAATCGAATGCATAGTACCATGCATTATCGGCACATTTCCATAAAAATTTTATCCCTATTCTTGCCGCACACACAGAAAAAATAAAGGTAAATTATATTATTTTTTTACCCGATACGTTAATACATTAAAGCGTCTGTCCATTTTTGTGTACCTATACTACATACATATAACACCGTCGGCACTGAAAAGATGCACACCGGCTGTAGTGAATCTTATTTTCAACAGGTTGACATTTTAATGAGCATGCTTATTTTCTGACCATAAACAAAACCGGACACGGGTTTTAACAACCAGGAGACTGTGCTATGCGATTCGACAAATTCACCATCAAGTCCCAGGAAGCTCTCAACGACTGCCAGCAGATTGCCGATCGTTTTGGACATCAGCAAATCGAGCCGGAACACCTTTTGCTCGCCATACTTGAACAGTCCGAAGGCATAGGCACGACCATTATAAAAAAGCTGGGCACAGACCCCCAGAGCATCATACAGCAACTCACCGATACCCTGCAAAAACTTCCACAGGTCAGCGGATCGGGCATCGAACAGGTCTACCTGTCTCCCCGCTCCAAAAAGATCCTGGATGCGGCGTTCAAGGAGGCCCAACAGCTCAGCGATGATTTTGTCAGCATCGAGCATATACTGCTGGCACTGCTTGAAACAAAAGACAGCCAGGCGGCAAAAATTCTGGCTTCATGCGGCATCACGAAGGATTCCCTTTTCAAAGCGCTCACCGATGTGCGCGGCTCCCAGAGGGTGACCGACCAGAACCCCGAAGAAAAATACCAGGCCCTGCAACAGTACGCCCGCGACCTGACCGAGCAGGCCCGTTCCGGCAAACTCGACCCGGTTATCGGCCGCGACGGCGAAATCCGTCGGGTCATCCAGGTTCTTTCGCGGCGGACAAAAAACAACCCGGTACTGATCGGCGAGCCGGGCGTCGGCAAAACAGCCATTGTAGAAGGCCTTGCCCGCCGGATCGTCGACGGTGACGTGCCCGAGGGCCTTCAGGACAAACGGCTGGTCTCCCTTGATATCGGCAGCCTGCTGGCCGGCGCAAAATACCGTGGAGAATTCGAAGACCGGCTCAAGGCGGTGCTGAAAGAGGTGCAGGATTCCGACGGTGAAATTATCATGTTTATCGACGAGCTGCATACCGTTGTCGGGGCCGGGGCCGCCGAAGGGGCCGTGGATGCCTCCAACATGCTGAAACCGGCCCTTGCCCGGGGCGAGCTCCGCTGCATCGGAGCTACAACCCTCAACGAGTATCGAAAACATATTGAAAAAGACGCCGCCCTTGAGCGCCGTTTCCAACCGGTGCTGGTCAAGGAACCTACCGTGGAGGATACCATATCGATTCTGCGCGGCCTCAAAGAGCGGTATGAAGTGCACCACGGCGTGCGCATCATGGATGCCGCAATCGTGTCGGCGGCCACCCTGTCGCACCGCTATATTTCCGACCGCTTTCTGCCCGACAAGGCCGTCGACCTGATCGACGAAGCCGCCTCATCCCTGCGCATGGAAATAGACAGCCTGCCGGCTGAAATCGACGAAGAACAGCGCAGGCTGATGCAGATGGAAATCGAACGCGAAGCCCTGAAAAAAGAGAATGACAAAGCATCAGGCGAGCGCCTTGAAAGCCTGAATAAAGATATCGAGGAATTGAAGCAACGGGTTGAAGAACAGAAAAAAATCTGGCACCAGGAGAAGGACACTATTCAGAAAATCCAGGGTCTCAAGGAAGGCCTTGAACAGGCCCGCACCGAAGAGCAGCGCGAAGAGCGCAGCGGTAATTACGAAAAAGTGGCGGCAATCCGCTACGGCACCATAACCGACCTTGAAAAGCAACTCGAAGAAGCAAACACCGCCCTTGAGCAGATGCAGGCTGAAAACAAAATGCTGAAAGAAGAGGTCGACACCGAAGATGTTGCTGAAATCGTTTCCAAATGGACCGGCATTCCCGTATCACGCATGATGGAAGGCGAGCTGGACAAACTGGTTCACATGGAAGACCGCATCCGGGAACGGGTTGTGGGACAGGACGAGGCCATTACCCTTGTTGCAAACGCCGTGCGCCGGGCGCGCTCAGGCCTCCAGGACCCTAACCGGCCCCTGGGCTCGTTTATCTTCCTGGGCGCAACCGGCGTGGGAAAAACCGAACTTGCACGGGCCCTGGCTGAATTTCTCTTCGACGATGAGCACTCAATGGTCAGGATCGACATGTCGGAATTCATGGAAAAGCATTCGGTTGCCCGGCTGATCGGAGCGCCTCCGGGCTATGTGGGCTACGACGAAGGCGGCTATCTAACCGAGGCCATCCGTCGCAAACCCTATGCCGTGATCCTGTTTGATGAAATTGAAAAAGCGCATCCGGATGTGTTCAACATCCTGCTGCAGATCATGGATGACGGCCGCCTGACCGACGGACAGGGGCGCACCGTTGATTTTAAAAACGCCATTATCATCATGACCTCGAACCTCGGCAGCCAGGTTATCCAGGAGGAAGAAGGCCCCGGGCGCGAACAAAAAATCATGGGAATCATGCGGCAGGCATTCAAACCCGAATTCCTGAACCGTGTCGATGAAATCATCACCTTCAACAATCTCGAGCGCGACCACCTCAAACGCATTGTGGATATTCAGTTGGCCCTGCTGCGCAAACGCCTTGAAGAGCGCAAGCTGGCCCTGAGCCTGACCGGCAGCGCCCTGGAATTCATCGTCAACCACGGTTACGATCCGGTCTACGGCGCCCGGCCCCTGAAACGGGCCATCCAGCGCCACATCCAGGACCCCCTGGCCCTGCAGATACTGGAAGGCAACTTCAGCGAAGGCGATACGATACAGGTTGATACCGGCAAGGGCGACAAGCTGGAATTCTCAAAGCAATAATCCGATGTTTCTTGCTTACAATATATGTAAGGAACGAGGATTCTTAGAGTTGGATAAAGCGAGGATTCTTCACAACCTTCAGAATTGGAGGCTGTTCAAAAATATTCAGATGCAAGGCGTGTGCTATTGTGACGAATGAGGCGTACTTTGTGTGTACGCCGCAGTGAGGAGCAATACACACAACGCCGCAGATGGATGTTTTTCAACAGCCTCTTAATTATCTATTTTTTTAGACCCATACCCGAGAAACGCCACCCGATTCACCGTCTCAAGTATGGTCTGTTGAAAAAAAGGTGGGGGATTGACGAACTCCACCCCCATACCGGCTTCGGTTTCGGATTCGGAGCTGTTGACCCAGACAACTTTTGCGGAAACCGTGATCTCATCGAGGGTGCCGATGGAAAACGTCAACTCGGTTGTATCACCGACCTCAAGCGGTTTTCTGGTATACACGAACATCCCGTCCGGCGACAGGTCCTTACTGTGCGATGTAAGAAAATCTCCATCGTGCACATAAATTATCCTGATCGATGCAGGGACACGCCTGTTTTTTCTGCGGTTTGATTCTGCCATTTTTTTATGTCTGTCTGTTGAGTAATAAAATACAGGTAGGTTGTGTAGTGCATATATAATACAAAGTGTTTGCTATTTCAAGTAAAATGAACATAAAATCAGTAGTTACATACTTTTTCTGCAACAACTTCACATGCGGCATGCAACATCAATGCAATTTAATACAAAAACTAATATTTTTATATTGACAAAAATGCACAATAAAGAATAATAAGTCTTTTACCTTGAGTATGTACATGACCAGTGTATCTGTGTGTTAAACCGTAAGAGAAGGAGAAAGTCGCATGTATCGTCCGGAGATAAAAGTATTTGACTGCACCATTCGTGATGGAGGTTTGATCAATAATTATAAATTCACCGATGATTTCGTTAAAGCGGTGTATCGCGCCTGCTGTGAGGCCGGTGTCGATTTTATTGAGCTCGGGAAAAAGCTGGCCGAAAGCGACGACTATAACCGCAAGGATTACGGCAAGTGGAACTTCTGCGACGACGACGATGTTCAGCGGGTTATCGATTCGTATGAGTGTGAAAATCCACCCCTGGTTGCCGTAATGTATGATGTGGGCCGGGTTGATATTTCAGCTCTGAAACCCCGGGACAACACCCCCTTTGACATGATCCGCACCGCCTGCTACGTGCCCGACATCGACAAAGGCCTCGACCTAGCCATACGCTGTAAAGACCTGGGCTACCTTACCACCATCAACATCATGGCCGCTTCAGCCGCCATTGAAAACGACCTGCTTGAAGCACTGGCACAGGTAAACGACTGCAAAGAGGTCGACTACCTGTATCTCGTCGACAGCTATGGTGCCTTCTACTCGGAACAGGTAAGCCACTACCTCAACCTGTATAAAAAATATGCCCCGGACAAAGAGCTGGGGTTTCACGCGCACAACAACCAGCAACTGGGTTTTGCCAACACACAGCAGGCGATCATTGAAGGCGTCAACATGCTGGACGCCACCATCAACGGCATCGGCCGGGGCGCCGGCAACTGCAATCTTGAATTGCTGCTGATGTTTCTGAAAAACCCGAAGTTCGATGTGCGTCCGATCTACAAAACCATCCAGGAAGATTTTGTACCCCTGCGGCAGGAAATCGAGTGGGGCTTCAACGACATCTACGGTATCAGCGGTTGCATGAACCAGCACCCCCGTGCAGCAATGAAGTTCCGGGCCGACAAGAAAAATCAAGACAATGCCTACGATTTTTTTGTAGAATCCACCCGTCTTGACGATACCGATATTGCATAAAAAAGTATCATCTTAAAACATCGTGGGCCGGGCCGTTGCATCGGCAACAGTCCGGCCTTTTGCCTTACGGGCCGCACTTCAAAAAATACATCTCTCAAAAAAAATCCTCGACTCTTTTCACACGAGTTCTACGCACATCTGAAACCCTTTGTTTTTTATTGAAAAAACCACGCCGGCCCGCACTTCTAATACTAACGTCTTACCCAAATATATTTTCACAAATAACCTACCGGAGCGATAGTCATTCCGAAACAAATGCTCTACTATAGTACATTAGAGGGGTTAACATGTCGAAAGGGTCTCTATGGACAACATGGTAAGCAGCATCTTCCTGTGCAGCAATAATCAAAACTGCTTAAAACCATATTCCAGGGAAAGGGGCGAAGAGCTTAGCTGGCGCTGTGAAGACTGTGGTTCTTTGATTGTGCCGCTCTACTATTATAAAAACACAATTCCGGACTGGTTCGAAGAGCGGCATCCCGGCGATGACAGGGTAAAGGACTAGAAGCAACCTGATTGAACGGCATGGCCGTTAAAAACAATGTATTCATTCCTCGTTGTTGACGTCCTTGAAGGCTTCATCGATTGCCGACAGGAGACCCTCGTCGACAGGATCTGACTGGGCGATCTTTTCTTTAAGCCACTGCGCGGCCGCCCGCACATCCACCGCTTTGAAATACAGCAGCGGCCCATCGGCGCCGTCCGGTGCGCCCTCCATCCGGCACAATTTCCCACATAGCGGCTCTGCAAACATATACGCGAGAAATTTTCTTTTACACACCTCAAGGCGCTCACTGAATGCATCGGTGCCATAATGCGGAAAAGCCCCGGCACATTCCTGGCTGCAAAACATGGTGAGACCGGCCTTGAACAGGTCTTCCAGACTCACCCCGACCACATCCATCTCTTTTTCGCAGTTAAAACACTTGATTTTTTTCATGATAATCGCCTTTTATCGAATGTATAGGATCTTCTATGCCTCAAAACGTTTCTATCTGTATAGTTTTTTTAGGCGAATTTGTCAAAACCATAAATTTCATTGACCAAAACCCCCATTTTGATCTATTGTTATCACTTACGCACAACAAAAACCTCCTTGTTATCATGGGTAAAACAGTAATTGTAAGCGGCGCTGGATTGAGTGCCGAAAGCGGCATACCTACCTTTAGAGACAAGGGCGGGCTCTGGGAGAAATACGATATCGACGAGGTGGCCAATTTCTGCACGTTCTATCAAAACAAGCCGGCGGTGTTCCGGTTTTTCAACGAATTCAGGAGGTTGATAAAAACAATCGAGCCGAACCATGCTCACAAACGGCTCGCACTTCTGCAGGAAGAATACGGACCCGAGCGGGTGCTGCTTGTAACCCAGAATGTGGACGACCTGCTTGAGCGTGCCGGATGCAGCAATGTGTTGCACGTGCACGGTTTTCTCACGGAAATGCAGTGCCTGGCATGCGGCCATGTGTGGGATATCGGGTATGAGCCCTGCGCGCTCTACAGCACCTGCCCCGGTTGCGAAGCGGACGACATCAAACCCAATGTCGTTCTCTTTAACGAAGTTGCTCCGCGGTACCGTGACATGTACGCATTGGTCGACGGTCTGCAACCCGACGACTGCCTGGTTGCCCTGGGTACGTCCGGCACGGTTGTACCGGTTGCAGAACTGGTTTCCGGCCGGCAATGTACTAAAATTTTGTGCAACCTCGAGCCCTGCTACACTATGCAGGAAGACGTCTTCGACCACCGGTTTTACAAGCCGGTTACCGGGGCAATCGATGATATCGCAGTCCATATTGAAGACATCCTGGAGCATAAAGCAGCGACAGCAGAAAACAGTATATGAAAGCATTATTAATTAACAGAGTGGAGAGAAATCATGAAAACAGTATTGAAGATCATCGGCATCGGCATTATCGCCCTCATAGTAATAGCGGTTGTTTTTATCATGACCTTTGAGCCGGAAAAACTCAGCGACTATGGTGAGTTCGACAAGCTGCGCAGCCAGATGCTCGGCCTTTTGCAGGAACACAATGCAGCCGAGCGTCCCATCACCAAAGAGTTCGCCACATTCAGCCTGGATCTGGCGTTTCCGTTCAACAAACTTTTCGGCTGCAATCTGCTCGGAATACCCCTCAAGGCCTACAGCAACGACACCCTCGCCACCGCAACAATCAGCCAGTTTGAAATTCCGGCCGGATCGGACTATTATCGCGATTTCACCCTGAACATCAGACCCCGGTACGGTGTGAAAGCCCCTATTCTGCATATCGACTTCATGAAGCCCGCACCGGGAACCTCCGGCCTGTGCATCATGGATTTTTTCAATGTCGACAAAGAAAACATCCCGTATGAGACCTTTTTCGGCAGCGATATTGATACCATCAAAAAGGCCCTTGCCATGGTTGAAAAATACCAGCGTGTCGAAGGCCGGGGCGAAATCACCAAATATCTCGATCCGTTCAAAAGCCCGTACCGCTTTGAGCTGACTGAGCCAAAAGCCGAAAACGACGCCGAGCGCGAAGCATACTACCATACCGTGGCGGAGGCCATCAGGATGATACTGCCCGTGTATATGAAAAAGGCCCACAGCGCAGAAGTCGATCCGACCTATGCAGCACGACACAAGGAAAAATCAAAAGAGCTTATCCTGGGCATTTACCAGAACGATTTTGCAGTAAACATGGGTAAAAAAATATTCAAGGATTCATTTAAGAAATACTGGCGTGACGGCTTCTGGAATGTCGACTTTGAACTACCTGAAAAAGAAGAATAATACGGCGACTTCCGGCCTCTGACGTCGGGATTTCCGGTGCTTGCATATGCACTACCATCTAAACCATATGATAAACCCTCGGGAGCCCGGATGATTCGGGCTCCATTACATACACAACCGGCCGCATGAAAGGAGGCAAAACCATGCAATAGCAACGAGTCGACGGCAACCGGAGGAAAACCGGAGAAATCCGCAGGACATGTTGGTGCAGCTAAACACTTTTGGAGGGGTGATGCTGCCGGGACGAAACAACTCCGTTTCGTTCACCAATCAAAAAACATGTTTTAAAAAAGGGAGGTTATGCCATGAAAAAACTTGTTCTTTTTGTACTGTTTCTCTGCCTGTCCGGTCCATCCTTTGCCGCAACGGATTGCGACGTCTGGCTCGGCACCTGGGACGTTACCAAGGAAGACGGCTCCACCTGCGTATGGGTCGTCGATGAAATCATTACCGGCACGTCATCAAACATCCCCTGTCAGGCCGTGGGTACCAGCACCCCGTCGGAAGGGGGCACATCAACACCATTTCAAATTATCCAGGTATCTTTTTATCCCAACTTTGTCTATACCGAATCCAAACAACTCGGCGAAGAGCAGGACTCCCACGAACTGCTCATAAACGCCGCCGGTGATGCCTTTGAAAGCGGCACCGTTTTTACCGACTATGATCTTGCAAGCGGCGTAAAGCGCCTGAGCGGTCCACGTTGCGGCGGTCTTGAGCCTTCGTTTGCCTCGGCCGGAGAAACCGGCATAGCCCTTACCATCAACGGCACCGAAACCTCTTTCGACAATGCCACTACGACTGTTACCATCGATTGCACCGAGGTAGAACTGATCAGCTATTCAGTTGTCAGTGCTAATGAAATCGCTGCAATGATCGATATTGCCGACGATGCCGACGATGCCAGTTGCGCCGTCTCGGTCACAACCGGAACCGAAGAAATCCTGTGCAGCTTTGAGGTCCGGGGAGCAGGTGACCCCGAGCGCATTATCTGGGAATTCGAAACCGGCAACCTCGTCTCATCCTCACCGGCGATCTCCGGCAACAATGTATACTTCGGCAGCGGCGACAAAAAGGTATATTGCCTGGACGCCGAAACCGGCACTACAATATGGGAGTTTGAAACCGGCAATGTTGTCTTATCGTCTCCGGCGGTATCCGGCGGATACGTATACATCGGCAGTAACGATTTCAAGGTCTACTGTCTCGATGCCGCAACCGGTACCAAGGTGTGGGAGTATGAAACCGAAGAGGCGGTCCAGTCGTCACCGTCCCTGTGGGGCGGGTACCTGTATATCGGTGGTTATGACGATAAAATATACTGCCTTGATGCCGCAACCGGCACCAAGGTGTGGGACTACACAACCACCCAGGATGTCTTTTCAACGCCGGCGGTTGTGGACGGCAAAGTGTATATCGGCGGGGTTGACTATTTTCTGTACTGCCTGGATGCCAAAACCGGCAGCCTGCTGTGGTCCTATGAAACCGGCGGCGACATTCCACCCTCCCCTGCTGTGGCAGACGGACGAGTATTCTTCGGCAGCAAAGACCACTCCTTCTACTGCGTGGATACAGAAACCGGAAAAAAAATCTGGAGTTATGAAACAGGGGACATTTGTTTCAACTCTCCTGCTGTCTACGAAGATTTTGTCTATTTCGGCAGTCTTGACAAAAGCCTGTACTGTGTGAATGTTGAAGACGGAAGCCTGGCGTGGCAATTCACCGCAAGCGGCATCATTCAAAGCTCACCCACTGTTACCGACGACTACGTGTATGTGGGCAGTAGCGATAAAAACCTCTACTGCCTTGAGGCCCGCACCGGCAGGAAACTCTGGAATTTTAAAACCGGTGACATCGTTGTATCGTCACCGTCCCTGGTAGACGGGCGGCTGTACGTCGGCAGCTACGACAATACCTTTTACTGTCTCAAGGCCCCGGATGATGAAAAAGAATCCTGGCCCATGTTCAGGTACAATCTTACGCGAACCGGCGCACCCGGCACAACCCTGTGCCCCACTGCCGCGGCCCTGGGCACAGACGCTCCTGCAGTTGCAACATTGCGGCAGTTCCGCGACCGGGTACTGGCAAAAACAGCCCTGGGCAACGTGTTTATTGAGACGTATTACGACCTGGCCCCGCTGGTGGAAAAGGCCTGCAGGGCGTATCCGGCCTGCAGAACGGCAGCAACAACTACGCTGACGTCGATTATGCCGCTGATCGATACCCTGGTGCGTAACGCCCGATAATTGCCGAAAAGGAGAACTATGAAATATACATACACATACATCATTGTCCTTTCAGCGTTGATGCTGACGGCCTGCAACCAGAGCGCCCATCCGCCGATGCCCGAGGCTCTGGAGTATCTGCAAAGCGACAATGCAGTCTTATACGAGGCCGTCTCTGTGGCGGACTGGGACGACGCACCCTATTATGTTTTTAAGCCCAGCGGACAGGAACCGACAATCGGCTTCATCTTTTATGGTGGGTCGCAGGTAGACCCACGCGGCTATGCCCCGTCTGCCTACGACATAGCCGCCGCCGGCTACCTGGTTGTACCGGTTGCCATGCCCCGGGACATGGCGCTGCTGGCGCCGGGCCGGGCGGATACCGTAGTCGAGGCCTTTGATACAATTGAAACATGGGCCATCGGCGGCCATTCAATGGGCGGCATTGCCGCCTGCAAATATGCGAAAGACAATCCCGGCGCAGTCGACGCCGTTATATTATGGGCCTCGAAACCGACTGAACAGAATCGGCTTGACACAGCCGACATTACCGCGCTTTCCATATATGCCGCCAATGACGGTATTTACCCAAAAGACGTCATAGACGAGTCAAAGGCGCACCTGCCTCCCGACACTGTCTATACGGAAATCATCGGCGGCAACCACTTTCAGTTCGGCTGGTATCTCGATGATCACCAGCCCATAGACGGTGACGCCGAAATAAGCCGCGAGGAACAAACGGCTGAAATCGTCACGGCAACGGTGAATTTCCTGGACACTCTTTAGGCTTTCATTTGACCGGATTGGTATTTTGGGGCTGTTTGCTGAATGCAGACAGCCCCAAAACATACTGTTTTGAAGAAAACACCCATGGACGGCTTAAAAACCACGTTTCTATCGTTTCTGAAATATGATCTCGATGTCCCCGTTGTCGGCATACCCGGTCTTCACGATTTCACTCCGGAAGAGTTTGCGGGTATTAGTGGTATCATCACAACATATGAACGCTCTGTAGACCTGCCGCACTACGGCATCTTGAAATTGCCCACCGCGCAGAAAATCTCCCCTCTGTCGCCGAAGAAATCCGGCAAACGCTGGAAACCGGCTGAGCAACTGCGTTAGGCTCCCAACCATTCCTCCCTGTTCTGACACACAACCTCATTGGTCGGCCCGGGCCGGTTTTTCGCCCTTTTTGAAAAACATCTTCAGAAAAAAGGGCCGCTTTTTTACCGGTAAAATCCGTGCGGTCAAAAAAGGTTTTCAGCACCCTGTTTTTGACAGGTGTTTTTCACGCATATACAGGAAGAAGGGAAAGGCAAAGGCCAGGGCTATGCCGCAGGTCAACACAGCATAGATCCACCAGCGACGCATGCCCAGCCGCCGGGTCTCAACAAACATCCAGACCAGGAATACGACCGCCGCAACAAACACGTCCACTGAAAGTGAAGCCGCGGCATAGTTTGCAAAGCCACCTTTGATAAAATCCGCCAAGCCGAAACCGCCGCCCGATGCAAGCATAAACCTGACATTATAATACCAGGTTGACCCGGCGCCCAGCAGTGCCAGCCCCAAATAGGTTAACTGATATCCACGCTTGGCCATACAGCACCCTCCTTTCTTTTTGACGGCATTATTTATCGGCAGGGCCGGCCGCAGCCTGCCTCCCGTACCGCGACATCATCCTTTTCTGCCACCTGTTGCTCAGAATTGCACAGCAAAGGCCGTGCAACAGGCTGGGTGTCCCGGTTTACTGTGCACAGGTTGTTGTTTCAGGATAGTTGCGAATCAAGGGAAGCGCCTGTGCCGGATCTGGATGCAGCTTAGGAAGAACAGCCTGGACGGTCTCCACAAATCGGTGATTCATCTGCGGTGTTAAGTCCACAAATGCATCGGTAATATCCCCCGAAAGGTCTTTTTGCACATCGAATGCTTTAACGGGACTATGGCAGGAAAAATCAAACCCGGATAGAGAAAAACGTCTCACGCGCTTGTCGGCAAAGGTGGTAAAAGAAACAACACGTTCCTGTATATCGAAAACAATGCTCCACTCGGTTGCAACCATGGAGCGGATTGGGTGACCGTCAACCATGGTCACCTCGCCCAGCCCGGTTTCCCGCAGTATGGCAAAGGCCCGATCAGTTAACGGACCGGAGGTCCGGGGGGCTCTGAGCAGTTCAGCCGCACGGACAAAGCGGGTAATCGAAGAGATGTGGTCGGGTACCGGTATCCGCCCGCTGTTAAGCGACTGCAAACAGCGTTCATACGCCGTATTCGTCAGCGCCTGAACCGGCAGGTCCGGCCCGGCATACCAGCGGGCTTTTCCGTCTATAAATTCCAGCACTGCACAATTGCCCCTGCTGTCACAGATAAAATAATGCAGCTTCCCGGTGGCGCCCAGCGGCGGGCTGATCCGCATCCGGTCCAGGCTGTTGCGCACCTCTCCGGCCGTTGCACAGGTATCAAGCTGATACTGCACCCACTGAAGCACGGTTATGACCGGCCGCCGATCTTCCGCCGGAAAAACCGTCTCCCGCAGGCCCAGGGAGCAGACGACCAGGCCTTTTTCATTCATACCGCTGAACGGAAAATCCCGGCCCCACCAGGTAAAAGTCACACTGCCGTATCGGGACGTCCAGGAAGTCGGCGGTGCATCCCGGTCGCTGACCACCAGGGCCTTTTTAGCAACCCCGCGTTTATTTACCAGTATCAGCCCGTTGCCTTCAATGAAATCGAAATTCTTACCCACAACCAGCCCCTGATCTCCGCGCAGACAAAAAGCCGTGCAGGCGGAACCGGCATCGGGCAGCAAGGCTATCACAACCAGGAACAGCCGTAAACACCACTTTAGATACATGGCACCGTCCCCCTTTACTCCACTTCGTCCATCAGCCGGGTCAACTCGTCTGCCGGCGGACAGGGATGACAACCCAGGCAGGCGTGTACTTCAGGCTGCGGTACCATATGCGTCTGCAGCACCTCCCGTCCGGCCTTATCGGTCCGGGACGCAAGCTCTTTCAGGTAATCCTGCATGCATTCACAGGTAGGACACCCCTTTAACGGCAACGCAGGCAGCATTTCATCGAGCTTGGCCTGAATTTCCCGGGCGGTTATTGTTTCAGACATAATAAGTCCCTTTCTGTATCTCCTGTTTCCTGCTCGTGGCCAAAAACACCGGCTGTTCCATTTTCCATTCTCATGCACATACGCAACCGCATACCTCAAAAAAATGCAGTACCAGCTTATACCAGTTACTATTAAAGAACAATGGTTAAAGCTCTTTTAAGAAATCCACAGATTTTGTGAAAAAGCTGTGGATAAGCTGGTGGAAAACGTTGAATCACCCCATAAACAAGGGGGTTTGAACACATTGCACCATTTTTGAGCACTTTTTGACAAAGTGAAGCTATTTCATATAGTTAATAAATATAAAGACCTCTTATTCGTAACCTGCTCCACCCCTGCATTGAATATGTGTGATATTTCAACAGGATGAACAATTGCGGCTTTTTGATGGTTGCATATTTCGGCAAATATATGTATTTATTAAATATTATATGCATATAGTTCATTAAATTATCTTATTTTTGCATATTAATGCATTTTCAAACCTTGACCGTACTTTTTCGCGTTACTGCATCGACTTGCCGATAAATACCTATGGGGGAAACCGCAGTAACTCCTGCCTAATTGGAGGGGACCGGAAAATGTTCAGATTCAAGGCACGCGACGGTCTGTGGAATGAGGTGTAAGTGGTGTGTACATCGCAGTGACACAGACCGAACGTAACGGAAAAGATGGGCGTTTTCCGGCCCCCTCCTGTGTAAAAGTGCTTTACAAACAGGCTGATTTTTTGTTATGTAAACTGCCTTTTACGAAATCTCATACTGATTATCCGGAATACAAGGAGCCGAACATGAACCAGCACCACATTGAAACAATCACCCGGGAACTGAGCCTTAAGCAGCATCAGGTTCTTGCCGCCGCTGAACTTCTCTCCCAGGAATGTACCGTACCCTTTATAGCCCGCTATCGCAAAGAAGCCACCGGCAGCCTGGACGAAGTAGCCATTACCGCCGTGCGCGACCGCCTGCAACAGCTTGCCGAACTCGACAAACGCCG
Organism: Thermodesulfobacteriota bacterium; assembly: GCA_028282925.1. Taxonomy (GTDB): domain Bacteria; phylum Desulfobacterota; class WTBG01; order CAIYCZ01; family CAIRTM01; genus JANQGV01. The sequence goes on along the minus strand of JANQGV010000212.1, from coordinate 21,775 downwards.
CGAGGCAATCCTGAAATCCCTCAACGAGCGCGAGTTGCTCACCGATGAACTCAAAGAAAGAATAACAAGCGTCGAAACCATGGCCGTTCTGGAAGACATGTATCTGCCGTTCAGGCCCAAGCGCCGCACCCGGGCCACCATTGCCCGTGAAAAAGGGTTGGAACCTCTTGCCGACCTGCTGCTGGAACAGAAGCCCGGCGACCCTGAAAAAGAGGCGGCAACCTACGTCGATGAAGAGCAAGGCGTGGCATCCGTGGCCGAAGCCCTGCAGGGCGCCCGGGACATTATCGCTGAGCGTATCAGCGAAGACGAGCAAACCAGGGCCGGTCTCAGAGACCTGTTTCTCAAAGAGGGAATGTTGCGCTCAAAGGTGGCATCCGGCAATGAAGAAGCGGCCGCCAAGTACCGCGATTACTTCGACTGGGAAGAGCCCGTGGGCAAAGCCCCTTCGCACCGCATTCTGGCAATCCGGCGCGGTGAGACCGAAAACCTGCTGATGATGCGCATCCTGCCGGACGAAGACAAAGCCCTGACCCTGATCAAAAGCCGGTTTGTCAAAGGCGATTCGGCATGCTCCGGCCAGGTCGCCCTGGCTGCCGAGGACTGCTACAAACGACTGCTGTCGCTCTCCATGGAGACCGAAGCCCGCCTGACCTCAAAGCAGAGTGCGGATGAAGAGGCGGTGCGGGTTTTCGCCGAAAACGCCCGCCAGTTACTGCTGGCGGCACCGCTTGGACAAAAGCGGGTGCTTGCCGTAGACCCGGGTTTTCGCACCGGCTGCAAAGTGGTCTGCCTCGACGGACAGGGAAAGCTTCTGGAGCATACTGCAATCTTTCCCCATGAGCCGCAGAAGAAGGTTCAGGAAGCGGCCCGGGCCATTACGGAGCTGTGCACAAAACACGGATTCCAATGCATCGCCGTGGGCAACGGGACCGCCGGTAGAGAAACCGAGAGCTTCCTGCGGGGGCTCGATCTGCCCGGCAGGCCGGCTGTTGTGATGGTCAACGAAAGCGGCGCATCCATCTATTCGGCTTCGGCAGCCGCCCGGGATGAATTCCCCGACCATGATGTTACCGTGCGCGGCGCGGTCTCCATTGGCCGGCGACTTATGGACCCTCTGGCCGAACTGGTAAAAATCGACCCCAAATCCATCGGAGTGGGCCAGTACCAGCACGATGTAGACCAGAAGATGCTCAAGCAGCGCCTTGACGATGTTGTTACCAGTTGCGTTAACATGGTGGGGGTTGAAATCAATACCGCCAGCAAAGAACTGCTCACCTATGTTTCGGGACTGGGGCCTAAGCTGGCAGCCGGTATCGTGCAGCACCGTAATGACAACGGCCCTTTCACGGGGCGGAAAGATATTTTAAAGGTATCGGGCCTGGGTCCCCGGGCGTTTGAACAGGCGGCCGGGTTTCTGCGTATCCGCGACGGCGGGCACCCCCTTGACGAAAGCGCGGTACACCCGGAAAGCTATCATATTGTTGAACAAATGGCAGACGACCTGAAGTGCTCGGTACATGACCTTATGAAAGATTCGGAGTTGCGTTCAAAAATCAAACTGAAAAACTATGTTACCGAAACCGTCGGCATGCCCACCCTGAACGACATTGCCGCCGAGCTTTCGCGGCCGGGGCGTGACCCCCGTCAGGCATTCGAGCCATTCAGCTTTGCCGAGGGGATCAACACCATGGAAGACCTGCAGCCGGGCATGCGGCTTCCGGGCATTGTGACCAACATTACCAATTTCGGGGCTTTTGTGGACATCGGGGTCCACCAGGACGGCCTGGTACACATAAGCCGACTGGCGGACAGGTTTGTGAAAAACCCGGCCGAGGTCGTCAAACTGCAGCAGCAGGTGCACGTTACCGTACTGGAGGTCGACTCCGCCCGCAAACGCATCTCCCTGTCGATGAAACAACAGCCGGAGGAATAAGGAAGCTTAAGCTCCCTACAGGCTGTCTATGCAGAAATTCTCCTAAAACAACAAAGCTGCAATGTTTGGTTTTCAGTCCCATTGCAACGCAGCCGAGGGCAACGATTTCATACGGAGAAAAGGGTCGACATGTCTGAGTCCCGGCGTGCCGGGACGAGTTTGTTGACCCGCCGAATGAAATCGTGAAGCGAGGGGATCCCGCCGATGGCGGGACAAAGTTGCAGGGTGCCTTTTCTTTTGGTTACTTTTCTTTGGAGCAAGCAAAGAAAAGTGACATAGATCTCCTAACGTTTAGCCGGAAGCGTGCCACATCTATTATCCCTGGACAGGAGAAAGATTTGCAGGCCACAACCCAGGGTACGGCTTTTATAAATATCCTTAAGACCCAGAACTTACTGAAAAACTCTCCCAAACAATATCGGCACTATACCCATCCGAATCGACAACCACACACTTGACATCATAGGTGCCTGTGTCCGCCGCTTCGGGCGTCCACTCCCAGGTCGCACTATCGGTGCCGACTGACTGCCAGTCTCCAACGCCTTCACGTTTCAGCGACCAGGCATAGGTGTAGGTTTTTGAAGCGGTCTTCATGCCTCCGGTGATGGTCGCCTTCCAAGTGACGGTGGCGCCCGCTGCAATGCTTTTCACCTCACCGTTGGTGAGATACACCAAAGGCTTCACGGCAGCATTACGCACATGCTTTGCCAGAAGTTTTCCTACCCGTGGATCGTCACTGGGTGTTGTATACAGCTCCCATGTGCCGGTGTACTGGTCCTGCACCGGCTTATCAGGGTCAGGCGACCCCAGGGCCGGATCGTAACCGAGGTGCCCGTAATCACTCAGGTCATAGGCCAGGGAGGGGTCCATATCGTCCCGCTTCCTGTCAAGATCTTCCTGACGCGGCGGAGGGTACTCCCGTCCGTCGGCACAGCCGCCCATTTCAAAGCAGCAGTCCTCTCCATCGCAGGTTGTGTCGACCCAGTTACCCCAATAGTCGGTAAAGGGATGCCCGACATCAGGATAGGTTGTAAAATCCCCGGCCCCGTATCGCAGCCAGGTTTTTGTGCCGATTTCTTTTCCGATCTGGTTATACAGCTCAACAAACGTCAAAACCGAATCGGTGCTTACTTGAGGAAAAGCGATTACAATATGACGCACTCCGCGGTCTTTCAGATATTCAAGGGCTTCCCAATAGCGGTAACCCCATTCATCGCCCGGCAGGTCCTGGTCGCTTTCATGATAGTTCGTGTATGCCAGGGCCTCACCGCGCATAGTGCGCGTGCGCTCCACAAGGCCGTTTTCAGGATTCAGCTCCCTGATACCGCCCCAGGCTCCTATAACATTGTCGGGGTCGATAGCGGGATGACGCTCCAGCAACAGGTCTTTAATGTTGCTGTTCAGCACAATCGTATCGTCAATTTTCGGGTCGAAAAAGGCCCGGTCGGCGTCGAACAGCCCGTGGTTAAAGAGCACAAAGCCGGTGTCGTTGTCGGCAACCCCCTCAGACAGCGCCGCCTCAATCCCCTCCACATTCAGGAGGGTCAGATCTGCATCTGCGGCAACGGGGTTTGGCCGCCCACTGACAAGTTTATGACTGTCTTTGTCCGGAGGCCCCAGGAACGGAGTCCAATTGCCGGGTTCCAGGGGATATGAGTCTTCCATCAGGTTGCTGTAGTCGTTGACCCAGATGAGAGGGACGGTTACGTTGTTTTTCTTCTCCCAGGCCGCCAGGGCGCGCCTGGTCATCTGCACCACATCAAAGGTCTTGTAAAACCGCACACCGCCTACGGTCAGGTCAACAACAATGATCCGCGTGGCCCCTTTCTTGAGCAGCCGTTCAACCGGCCCGTCTACATCATAGCGCTGCGGGTCGCAATCGTCCCAGGGGCCGTCTTCCTCCTGCTGACCGCAGTACGCACTCGGCGACAGCCCGATGAGGGGCCGGTACCCGGAGAAGAGCCCCGGCACGCTGTTCAGAAAACGCGGATAGGCATAATGCTCCACCCGGTCTCCCGACATCCAGCTCGCATAGTCCACTTCATAGGTCAGCCCGTCGGTATTGTTGTCCAGGACGGCTTTCATGTCGGCCAACTGATTGTCCGACAGCGCATGAAAGGGATCCAGCCCCCCGATGCGCTCGTATTCAAACTCGTATTTCCGGACAAACTTCACTCCCGATTCAATTTTGAGCACCGCCGACCAGAACAGCGGGTTCCAGATGACCATCTGGTACACCGGGTGATTTTGATCGTAGGAAAACATATGCACAGCGGAGTTCCACAGATTCTGGGGCGAATATTCGTCCATACCCCCGTGGAGCACGAAAATCACACCGACCGTATCGCCGGCAGATACAGCAGAAACAGGAAGAATGAGCGGTAGAGAAAAGGCGAGCAGCAGAAAACACCACTTTTTACATTGTTTGGCCACCATAGGATTCCCCTCCCAAACAGATTTGTAAAGCGTTCTCTTTGCTATTTGTGTGTACAGCTTGACTATACTCCATTTGCATACAATATGCAAGTTGGACCACATCTCCTGTTTCGGGGCCAAATCATATCGCAGCCATGTTTATTTTTTTGACTTTTAGCGGTACATGCTATTTAATAGAAGAAGAGGTGGGGAACAGCAAACTGAACTCGTATTGAGCTCACGTGGAATAATTGGATCAATTGATATGTTTGATCATCTGGTTCGCGACGGTGTCATCCTCTTTTTGGCTGGTGTGACCATCCTGACAAAAGTGGCCCCGACACTCCGTTTAAAACGTTATTCGGATTCTACAATCGGTGTGTCCCTCGGCATAGGCTGGGCCTTGACGGTCGTGGGTTTTGTTGCAATGGTTACCGGTGTCTTCACCGACTCGTGGTAAGCCCCGCGCACTGAATCATCCTCTGAACCGGCCACACACATCTTTCCTCAATCTCCTGCACATCCATCCTTGAAATCAAAAAAGGAACTGAGTAGGCAAGATTGATTAACAAAGACTCTTTCTTTTGATTCCTTACGGGACTTCTTGGTCCCATTGCAACGCAGCCGAGTGCAGCGGTTTCAGACGGAGACAAGGGGCGACATGTTTGAGCCACGGCTTGCCGGGGCGAGTTTGTTGACCCGCCGGATGAAACCGTGCCGCGAGGGTATCCCGCCACGGCGGGACAAGTTGCAGGGCGCCTTTCTTTTGCCTCCTTTTCTTTGGCGCGCAAAGAAAAGGGGGTGGCGCTTGCGTCATATCTGGTTTAAAAAAAATCACATCGCATTTTAGCACACACTCACTTCAACGCAGAAGATGGTTGTTTTCCATTTTTCAGAGAGGGGTCGGAAAATGTCCAGATTCAAGGCGCACGAAATCTTGAGGAATGAGGCGTACTTGGTGTGTACGCCGCAGTGACGAAAGATGAGTGCAACAAAGAAGATGAATGTTTTCCGGCCCCCTCTCCCTTAAACACGGACACCTTTGCGTATCCCAATATCCTCCAACGGCTCCGCAACACCCTCTTTTCCCAAAATCATCCGTGCCGCCTGCAACCCCGACACAACCACTCCGATAATCCCCAGTGCGGGGCGGGTCCAGTGGCCGCTCAGATACAGGTTACCTACGGGGGTGTCCTGGGCCAGCCGCTTGGGGCCGACCTGCTGAGGCGTAAGAGCCCAGCCGATACTGGCGTCCGACCCGCTCATGACATATCGGTCAATGGTGCGCGGCGACCAAAACTCCTGGTACTCAATATGTTTGGAAAGTCCGGGAATCTTCTTTTCCGCCCGTTTGATCATTACATCGGCAACCTTCTTCTCAAAATCCGGCTCGTCCCAGCCATCCACCGGGGCTGGAATAGTATGGATCACCAGCGCTGTTTTGCCCGGCGGGGCCGATGCGGGATCACTGAGGTTCGCAAGCTGAAACCTGAACAGCGGATCGGGTGCGGCCTCATCGAGCATTTTGGCCTTCAGGTTTTTAAAGTGCTCTTCGGTATCGTAGGTGGAGGTGTGAATATGCAGGGCCGGCGCCAGTCCCATGGCCTTCAGATCCATATCCAGTCCCAGGAACAACGCACAGAACGGCGGCGTGGGCTCAAGTGCGTTGATCTTATTAAGAAATCGCTTTCCGACATGCTCTTCTTCCAGAAGCGAGCCGAATGTGCGGCGGGCCGAGGCATTAGATACAACGTAGCGGGCTTTGATCTCCACGGGCGCCCCGCCTCCGGGCTCATCACCTATCCCCGAGTCCATCACCCGCACCCCGCAGGCTTTACCGTTTTCTACCAGTATCCTGTCGACCAGCTTGCCGGTTATCACATCACCTCCCCGGTCACGCACGCTTTTGGCGAATGCTTCGGGCACGGCCTGGGCGCCGCCGACAACATGGGGAATGGAAAGGCCGCCCTCAATCAGCAGTCCGGCTATCCCCATGGCCGACATTTTGGATGGCGGCAGGTTGGCACAGGTGGAATTTATAGAAAGGGCCGCCCTGAGTTTTGGGTCGCTGACGAAACTGTTCATAAATGAGTCGATCGACTTACCCATGTTTTTGAGTATGGCCGGACATTTAAAAAGAATTCGGGCGATGTCCATCGGCCCCGTTCCCAGGAACGTAGCATAATCGGCCTGCTCGTTGATCTTAACCAGGGCGTCAAAAAAACCTTTTATGCCGCTCCTCTCACCGGGAAACAGCTTGATAAACTGTTCCATGAAACGCTCACGGGCATCGGCACCGCCTGAATAGATATAATAGTCAAAATCGGGGAAGTGTACTTGATACCCCTGCTCAAGGGGAATAAATTCAATTTCATTCTCGATCCCCAGCGCCCGGAGGGTCCTCATAATCAACCCCTGATCCGTGGTGCCGGTTACCTCAGAGGCGGCCAGGTTAAAATTATATCCTTCGCGCTTGTAGCTCGAACAGAATCCACCGACCTGCCGGTTCTGCTCAATCACAGCTACGCTCATACCTTTATGGGCCAGCCAGGCCCCGCAGGACAGGCCGCCCAGCCCGCCGCCGATAATAGCCACATCATACATGTCTTTCATACTTCTCAAGCTCCCTGCTGTTCAGTTCAGAAACCACTACCTGATTAAAGATATAATAATACTACTCCTGCATATAAGACTCAACACCTGATTTCCGCATCCGTTCTAACCTGTTGCGTATGCTTTGTTTTTTAATACCGTCGTTTAGAGAAACACCGGCCGGATGGGCACGTGTTCCGATGCAGAACGCACCGCCGAAAGTGGACGTTTTACGAAAGCCTCCGAAACTAAAACTTGGCTTTAACGGCAACATATTATATAATTTTTTAACCAAATCACCTTCATGTATCATTCAGCGGGGGCATCGCATGCTGCAGGAAACCCGACAAACGGCATTGACCATACCCAATGACATTTCCCTGTTACCGATAGTTACAACCTATGTAGCTGAAGTAGCAAAAGTAATCGGCTTTACTGAAGAAGACATCAAAAAAATTCAGCTCGGCACGGAAGAAGCAGTTACCAATATTCTGCAACATGCCTTTGAGTCCGGCCAGGAAGATACTGTGTCAATCCTCTGCGAAAAAACACCCCTGGGCCTTAAAATCATTCTCAAGGAAAAGGGCATCCCCTTCGATCCGTCCCGAACCCCGGAATTCGACAAGGAAAAGCTGAAAGCCGAGCTGTCCGCCCAGGGACTGGGCACCTATATCATGAAGCAATTCATGGACGACGTCACCTTTCACAACATGGGCCGCGAAGGCAAGGAAACCCATCTGGAAAAATACCTCGGCACAAAAAATGTTCAGGAATACATGCAGGGCGCCTCCCCTGAAGCAGCCCCTGAATCGCAGCACACCCCCGAGAAGGTTGACTACACCGTGAGGCTTATGCAGCCCGACGAAGCGGTAGAGGTGTGCAAGTGCGCTTACATGGCCTATGGATACAGCTATACCCACGAAAATATCTACTATCCGGAACGCGTCCGGGACCTTAACCGGGCCGAAAGCATGATCTCCCTCATTGCCGTGACCGCCGACAATGAAATCACCGGTCATATCGCCCTGGTAATAGACGAGCATGACAACAACGTAGCCGAAGGCGGCATTGCCTTTGTAAAACCGTCGTTCAGGGGACAGGGGTGTCTGGGCCGGCTGCTTGATGCCATGATGAATGAAGCCGAAAAGAGAAAACTCACTGGTATATACGGCAACGCAACTGCTACCCATGCTTTTTCACAAAAAGGCGTCCATAAGTACGGCATGCGCGACTGTGCTCTTTTTCTGTCCAAGCTGCCGCCGGCTGAATATAAGGGCATCGAGACCGCTCAGGGGCAGCGCCGCAGCTCCATGTACTGTTTCAAGTATCTTGCAAAACCGGAAGAATCGGTCATCTATGCTCCCCCGCAGCATAAGGACATGATCCAAAAAATATATGCCAACATTGATGTCGGCCCGACCTTTACCGATCCCGCCCCAAACCTGGCCGGCACAAAACCGGCCGGCACCGACCTGAGCGTGAGCGTCGACAACTTCATGGCCGCCAAGATCGAACTGCACACCTATGGCGACACCGCGGCCGAAGAACTCTCCCGCCTCCTGAAAAAGCTTTGCACCGACCGGCTTGAAACAATCTACCTGTACCTCAACCTGTCGGACCCCGCAACCGCCATGGAAACCGAAGCTTTTGAAAAGCTGGGTTTTTTCTTCTGCGGAATTGTGCCCGGCTCACAGGGCAAAGACCGGCTGGTACTGCAGTATTTGAACCAGCAGGTATTCAGCTATGATGATATGCAGATTGCCTCCAACCTTGGCCGGGAACTGCTTGACTATATCAGAGACAGAGATCCCAACCTGTAATCAATAACCACCCATGAAACGGGTGGCTTGAAAAGGCCCTGAAAGGGTCTTTTTCAAGGGCACAGCCGTGCCGTTATTGACTTCTTCATAGGATCCATCGTCGAAGGCGATGTTTTTTATGAGGACGGCAGCCCTCCTTTAGGCAGAGATATTATTTCTTGACAATCGGCATCAGGGTATTACTATAAAGTACAACTGCGACAGAAAAAGACCGGGCCTCAGCAAAGGCATAGCAGCCGCAACCAATCTTTGAGGTCTTAATGGGTATCGAGCAACGCAAGACAAACCGTTACGTACCCAGGGGAAACATTTTTGTTGCCTGCGGCAACGGCGACTCACGGGTAGGCCGTCTGAATGACATCAGCCGCGGCGGCATGGCGTTTGAGCACATTACAGACACCTTCGATGAAATCCCGCAGGCCACCTATGTCCGCATATTTCTCTCCGGTGAAAAATTCTACCTGTCTGAAATCCCCTGCAGGATAGTATATGACCGGCCTCTTGACCCCCACATGCTCTATCCCGTCTCGTTCGTCACAAGGCGTTGCGGTCTGGTGTTTACCAAGCTCTCCGAAAAGCAGGCCGGCCTCTTAGACCAGTTTATCGAAAAACACACCCGCAAAGGAACTATCTAATTGGGGGGGGGAATTGTTCAGATTCAAGGCACGCGATGGTCTGGGGAACGAGGCACCTTAGTTCCAGAGCAAGCGAACATTCGTCGCGAGGGGGCTGCAATGCCGGAAGATAACGGCTGCTCGGACTGGAAGCCGAAGAATCGTACTTTTTAGTACGTTGATGAGGCTGGAAGGAGTACAGACGGTAGATTGTGGTATTGCGGCATCCGCAGCAGAATGCTTCGTTTGTTCCGGAACTAACCAGTACATCGCAGTGACACAGACCAAGCGTAACACAGAAGATGGGCGTTTTCCGCCCCCCTCACCCTGCGGCGTCTAATACTTTACGTATAGTCTCCGCAAGTTCCTTTTTATCGAAAGGCTTTAAAACAAATTCTTTAATCCCGATCCTTTTGGCTTTCTCCTCCGAAACCGTCTCGCTGTACCCCGTGCACAGAACGACAGGAATATCGGCGCGCAATGCAAGGATCTGCTTTGCAAGCTCATAACCGGTGATGTGCGGCATGGTATGGTCCGTAACAACCGCGTCGAACCGGCCGGGATCCCGCCGAAACAGCTCCAGGGCCTGGGTACTGCTCTGTGTCGCTTCAACAGCATACCCCAGGGATGACAAAATTTTTTGCCCCAGTTCTATCAAGGCCTCCTCATCGTCTACAAACAGGATACGTTCCCTGCCGACCGGTACACCTGGGGAACCTTCCACTGCCGCCGAATCACCCTGGGCAGCAATACATGGAAGCAGAATCGTAATTGCCGTACCTTTTTCCGGACGGCTTTCCACACTAATTGCGCCGCCGTGGCTTTTCACTATTCCATGCACGACGGCCAGCCCCATACCGGTACCTTTATCGCCGGTTTTGGTGGTGAAAAAGGGTTCGAATATGCGCTGCATAATCACTGCGTCGATTCCGCATCCGGTATCGGACACTTTCAGTTGCAAATAGTCTCCTGCCGGGATATCCTCGTATGCCGCCGCTTCATTTTCAGAAATGTATTTCGGGACAATAACTATATGCAGTTCACCACCTTCATCGCCCATGGCATGGGCGGCATTTGTGGCGAGGTTCACCATAATCTGGTGCATCTGGGTCGAGTCGGCCATGACCAGCCCCGAAGATTCATCGATACTTTCACGAATTTCAATAGTCGATGGCAACGTCGAGCGCAGCAACTGCACGGTTTCGCGGGCTATGCCGTGAAGTCGAATCGGTTTCCTGGTCGGCTGACTTTTGCGGCTGAAGGTCAATATCTGCCTGACCAGGTCGCGGGCACGCATCGACAATTTTAAAATACCTCCCAGATATTCAGCACAGGTTCCTCCATCGGCTGCCTCATCCTGTGCCAGTTCCGTATAACCGATGATACCCCCTAAAATGTTGTTAAAATCGTGGGCGATACCTCCGGCAAGGGTCCCGACCGCCTCCATTTTCTGCGACTGCTGCAGTTGATTCTCCATCTGCTTGCGCTCGCTGATATCACGGATAAAACCCCACAGCGCAGTCGGGTTGCCGTCTTCATCGCGCATGAGATACGAACGCAGTTCCACAGGAAAAACGGTTCCGTCTTTCCTGATATACTCCTTTTCGTACACATCGGAGTACCCCCTGGCCTTGATCTGTTTTTCAACAATCTCTTCCATCTCCCACGTGCGCCACTTCTCGGGTGTCACCTCGATAAAATTCAGGTTCCGCAATTCTTCAGGGGTATAGCCCAGCATATCGGCATAGGCGTTATTACAGGTGATGAAATTGCCCTGCAAATCAACGATGCCGATGGCATCGCGGCTTTTTTCAAACAACTCACGGTATTTTGCATCACTGGCCCGTACTGCTTCTTCGGCCTGTTTACGCCCGGTTATGTCTTGAAACGCACCCCGCAACTTGATGCAGCGGTCGTGCTCAAACACCGGCTCACCGGTTACCCGGCACCACAACAACGTCCCCGTAGCCGTATGAACCTGCAGTTCAAGGTCAAACAGCGCACCCTGCTCAACCGCCTTCCGGTAGGCCTTTTCAAGAATACGTCTGTCTTTTTCGGGATAATAGTCGAGATGTTCATCGACACCGGGTGGACGTCCGGACTCAATTTCAATGATGTCATACAGGGTCCGGGTCCATACGGCCTTACCCGTTTCCAGGTTGTGCTCCCAGCCGCCCACCCGGGCCATTCTGCCGGTTTCATTCAACATCTCTTCCCGGGCCTGCACAGCTATCTCAGCCTGCTTCAACTCGGTAAGGTCCTGCACAACACCCCGTATTGCAATCAACGTGCCGGTGGAATCGTATACCCCCTCGGAGGTCGATTTTATGTACCCGTCGCTTCCGTCCGGCAGCATAATACGGGCCTCAAAATCATAGGGGCCGTCATGATTGGCGGCACGTTGCAGCATTTCGTCCTCGATCCAACGGGCATCTGGATGAAAGCGACCGATTATGCTTTCTATGGTAGGCGCAAACCCCCCGGGCTCCAGACCGAAGATACTATACACCTCCGGCGACCATTCCACGCTGCCTGTTGCAATGTCCCACGTCCAGATTCCTGTTCTGGCCAGTCGCTGAATATGCGACAGCCTGTATTCCAACTCCTCAGGAGTTGATTTTTCAGTCATACTCACCGCCCCAAGCCGTGAAGTTAATTTGTGATGATTTTTCTGTGCGTTACAAGAGGATGGTTATATCAAAACACACTGTTTGGTACCAGCCCTGATAATCATTCGATACTGAGTTATTTACCTCATATACTATATTATCTACCGGGGCGTGTTTGTCAAGAGTAGTTGTCCCGATAAAAAACAGGTCGAAAATCAGCCGAATATCGACACCAGCAGCCAATACGACAGCAATCTGAACAGCCCGTCGAATATCGGCATTTGGAGCACCGGCGGTATCTCGGCCACCTCGGGACCTTCTGCCGGCAGCACCTCCGTGGTAGTAAGCCGCACCAGCAGCACCGAGTTCCTGTGCACAGCAACTGTTGCGGAATACAACGACCCGCTTTCCGTGGTTTGTTCCACCTTTTTAAAGTGGTGGTGCTCGTCAATGAGATAGTGTGCAGCAGTGTATTCCCCCTGCCATGGCAAGCTGCCGACAGACAGCGAACAGGTTGCGTCCGCCGCATCATAGTTGCTGATCAAAACGGTCACCGTAGAATTATCCGCACTTTTCCCGGCCAGCCAGGTTATCCCCTGTGCGGCATCCATGGCAGGGGTTGCGATACGCACCGGGCTGTCCTGCGCCAGGTGCTGCATTGCCAGATAGGAAAGGGCCGGACGCTTGTAGGTACCGTCCACCGTGAAAAGGCTGAGGTCGAGCCCGATCATCCTGGCAAGAGCGCTGTCGCCCTGGGTTCCGCGGTAACGCAGGGCGGCATCAATGCCGGCATCCTGGAACGCCGTCAGGCTGCAGGCCGTGAATGCCGCGTTCTTGGCATTGTCGTTGTCGCGCTGGGGAAGAAAGAGATTAATGTTCCATTCGGTATTGATGTTTTCACACTCGGTCATTCCGTAGGAATCCAGCATATCGCGCACCGCCCGCGCCTCCAGGTAGAGCTGGTTGGGGGTGTCGGCATAGCGGTGCCACGAATAGAAATCAAGGGGCACATTGTTTTGTGTTACATAGTCCAGAAATCCTTTTGTGAACCGCTCGTCGGTTATGGACGAGGTACACGGTCCGCCAACCTTAAGAGATGGATCATGGGCTTTCAGTGTCTGGGCCGTTTTACGGTACATCTCGTAATACTGCTCGGCTGTCCCGGTCCAGAACCCTTCAAGGTCGGGCTCATTCCACACCTCCCAGTAGGTAATGCCGTACTGGTAGCCGTCGGCCCACCCCTCGTTATAGTGCATTACAATGTGTTTGCACACCTCGGCCCAGGTATCAAAATCGGGCGGCGGCTGCCGCAGGGCTTCATCGGTAGAGGCGCGCTCTCCCAGTCGGAAAAACACTTCGGCCCCGGATTCAACAATGGCGGTAATATAGGTGTCGCTGACGCTGAAGTCATAGCTCGACTCAAGCGAGGGGTCGGCCTCCCAGTCGGGGAAAATCCAGCTCACATCCGTTGGCCCTGAAAAGTCATGGTTGCGCACCATGCTGATACCGACTTCCCGGTACTGCCGGGTAAGATCCGTAGCATTATCAACGTCGGGATTGGGCAGGGGGCCGCAGTTGATATGGGCAAAAGACTTGATGGTGCCGTTCACCCGGGAACAGTCGAGCTCGATGGTATAGTCCGGCCCTGCGGCACTCACCGCTTCACACAGCAGAACAAGGATACCCACTACCATCAGAAAATGTAGTCTCATAACATTCCCCATATGTTTTACACCTGATACACCGCTGCCGTCCTGTTGTCACTCCGGCAGCATGACACCGTGTTCCTGCAGGTGTTATTTTTTGTCTGGTTCGCTGCTCAGATAGTCTCCAAGCAGGCCCCGGCTGTGTTCATCGTCGTGGCAGTACACACACAGGTTTTCCCAGTTGGAGCCGTCGGAGGGATTATTATGGTGGTTTCCGTCTTTATGATGCACCGTCAGAAGGTGCTTGTTGGCATACTCAAATTCACGCCCACACTTGGCGCATATCAGGCCGTGCAGCTTCAGCGACCGCTCACGGTAGCCCTCGCCGGCCGCTGCGGTGTTCTGCCGCATCTCCCGCACTGCTTCTTCAACCGACTTATCGGAACCGGTCTTTTTGGGCCAGCGCAATCGTGGCTTGCTGCGAAATGATCGGGACATTATGGTGCCCTCATATGCTCTCCACACTCACTGTAAAGCATAGTAGCACTTGTGCCCCCTGTCAAGGCCCTATCCTTTTTTTGGGGCGGCCTTTTTCCAGTCGTATCTATTCATGGTAAAATCGGGGTTCCATTCCCTCAAAATCACATGCTCAGACGTTATCTTAATCAGGTTGAGCGATTCAATCCCCTTTTTCAGCATTGCCTCAATCTCTTTTTCCGGCAGATTTTTGCCTTTCAGCATGGGTGAGAATATCTTCCGGCCCACATTCTGCATCCCCCACTTGCGGATCTTAGCCCGAAACAGACGCGGGTTGTTCCGCACCGTTATCAGTTCGGCGGTTCCAAAAAGCTGAAGGCTCTTCTGGTAGGCCCCGTGATCCAGGGGCTGCTCATACACCACCGCCGACACCTCCGGGTTGCGCTTGATGTTGGCAATCTTTCCGCCCGGCTCGCCGAATATATAAATGGTCATGCCCTCATTGAAAAACTCCAATACCGTTGCCCGTGGTTTTTTACCCCCGTAGGTTGCCAGCACCAGCGCATTACGGTGCCGTATGCCGCAACTGTGCTTCCCGGGTTTGGGGTCCACCTGCCCCGAGGTTGCATCCAGAAACGCGATTATGTCTTTACGGATAGCGGCTTGCGATTTCTTCTTTTGCGGTCTCATACCTCCTCCTTCTTTTATTTAAATATTATGACCAGCACTACCCCTTTATCCTACACCCCTGCCCCGCATCATTGCCAGATATTTTTTCAGTTCAGCCTCAAGGGTAAAGCTGAAAGTCCTTCTTCAAAAACAAAAAAAGCCCCCAATACATACAGGGGGCCTAACCAAACCAAAATATTAGTGTACCTTTTTAAAAGGTGTTCATCTTTTTCTTCCTTGGTTATCGCAAAGACGTTAGAGCTTCAGACCGGATAAAGTCGGAGAGGCCCCGAAAACCACGCTGTTTGGCGGTTGCTTCCAGAATGGCCTTTTCCTCGACAGTAACGCGGATATTAACCTGTTCCGAACGAATACCCTGACGGGCGGGAGCAGGAGGGGTTTCACCCATTTCAAGCATGACGGCAAGGCCTGAAACAGCAACTTCGCGTATTGCCTTGGTACAGGCTGTCGGCGTTTTGCCGGTGCCGATGGCTTCAGGATATTCCAGTGCATGGCCGATCCACTCGCCGTCCTCAAACCGGAGAACAATATCGTAAGCATCAGCTACCTGACGTGCAGTTTTCAATATTTTTGCATCAAAGTCCGCATTCAAGGACTTCTTGTTTTTTCGTTTCATAGCTATTTCTCCAGCTTTTCAATGCCTGGAACATAGGCTTATTTTACCTTTTAATAGTGCCCCGATTTTTCACTGCAATAAAAAAATCCTCTGCAAAACGGAACACAAGCGGTCCGGGAAATCATCATTCTTGTTATAGCTTATGACAACTCCACATATAAAGACTCACTTTTTATTGCTATGAATTACATCATGGCAGACCGTGCATAATGTGATCAAATTCTCCGCACTGTTATCGCCCCCCTTTGCATGGGGCTTAATATGATGAAGTTCCAAAAATCGCGGGTCTGAAGGGTTCCACATATCATGCGTCCAAGCGCAATTTTCGTTTTGGCATCTGTATTGATCTCTAACCAAAACAGCCCTCCGAATGGGGTCGGGAATTTTGCGGTCGTGAGCGGGGCTTTGCCGGTCTTGTTCAAGCACATATACACCGACAGGCAAACCGGGTCTGCCGGTATTTTTTGTAACAATCGGCCAGCCGTATTCGGTTCTAAGCTCTCGGACCCTGCGTGCCCATTCGGTTCTGTTGTTGGCAACATAGCGCAGTTCTTCCCCGGTGATACTTTGACCGATATTTTTTCGAAAAAAGTCCAATAGTTTGTTTCTTACTCCGGTGTTGCTCCTTCTTATCTCATTGGCAACATTCCATCGCAATGCTGCGTCTCGGTCCTGCTCTTCTTTTAAAAGCAAATAATCGTCCGGCCCCATTGAAGCAACGTCGACATTATCCAGAGGGAATTCATCCTGCTCAAGCATCTCTTTTGCGGTAATACCATTAATAATCGACCAACCGAACTGCACTCGTAATTCTCTCAATCGCCTGGCCCATTCGCTGATACCTGCCACAACCATCAGTTCGTCACAGCTGATAATTGTTCGTGGATATTTTTGAAAATAATATAATATGCGGTTACGTGCAGCCGAATTACCTTCTTTAGGGATCAAAGAACAACCCAAATCACGAATAAGATGAAACGCCGGGATCAACGAAAGCACTTTGCTGCGCAAATCATCTTTTTGGAGTTCTTTCTCAAAATCCGTTAAAAGAGCAATCAACTCGATACGTATGTCATCCGAAGACTTTTGTTTAAAGCGCCTTGGCATTAGATACTCAAGCTCCTTTATGAATTCATGAATTTCTCAAGTGTTGCAATCACTTTGTCCGTATCTTTGATACGACATTGCCAAATTATCAACACTTTCCATCCCAGCCGTTTAAGTTCACGTATTTTTGTTTTGTCGCGTTCAATGTTTTTCTTTATTTTAGTTTCCCAAAACTCCGTATTACTCGAAGGGATTGATGAACGCTTGCACCCTTCATGTCCGTGCCAGAAACACCCATTGACAAAAACGACTTTTTTATGGCGAGGCAAAACAATATCGGGTTTTCCGGGTAAGTCTTTTCTGTGGAGTCGAAATCGATATCCTAATCGATGTAGAAGTGAACGAACGATCAGTTCCGGCTTTGTATTGCCCCCTTTGATGCGAGACATAATCTCGCTTCGTTTTTCTTTTGAAAAAACGTCGGCCATTTTAGTCCGGTTTCGACAACCATAAGGAATAAACGGTATCCGCAACCCTGGCAGCAAGCAACGGAGGCACCGCATTACCGATCTGCTTCGCAATCTCTATTTTAGAGCCTGTAAAAACAAAATTGTCGGGAAAACTTTGAAAACGTGCCGCTTCTCTATGGGTAATAGGGCGATGTTGTTTCGGGTGGAGATAGCGTCCCTTTTCGGGCTTGAAGAACTCGGTACGAATTGTTAGGGAGGGACGATCCCACCAAAGCCTCCCGAACAAATCCGTACCGCCTGATTTTTTTCTTATCCAACAGTCGGGAGTCAGGTCCGGTGCTCTTTTTTGGAGATCAAAACGATTCATGCCTTCTTTAGGAATAGCCCTGTATCTTTTTTTCGACAATTCGGTCGGGGTTCTTCCAAAATGCAGATCATAGGGAGGCACATCATTTCTAATCTCCGTACCGACCGGGGGGTCAAGGTCTTCAATATAGTCCCTAACTGTTGCCCATGGTAGTGGGTTTAAAACAAAATCATCCAGTTCCTCAATCAATCCTGGAGAATAACCGTTGTTGGGATTGTAATGTGTCTTCTTAGGAGGAAAAACCGAACCAGGGTTTTTATAATTACAACCGATAATGAATGCCCGATATCTTTTCTGTGGAACACCGTAATCTGCAGCACATAATACATCGTCAACGGTTTCAAACCCCATATCACGAGCAGATTCTATGATTTCGCCATGCTCAAATGAATTCAACAATTGAGGCACATTTTCCATTACGAAAATAGATGCACCACTGCGCTTAATAATATCCATAAACGGACGCCATAATTGTTTACGAGGGTCCCCGTCACGATTTTTATTTAAAAGGCTGAATCCTTGGCATGGAGGGCCGCCGATTACGATATCCGCTTTTGGGATTTTTATCGAACGGTTGTTGAGTATCTCATTAATATCACCATACACGCAATGTTTGCCGAAATTTTCATTATAGGTCTCAACCGCATATTCGTTCATGTCGTTTGCCCAGACAGGAATGAAACTATGGCCGCACAACTCAGTAAACCCCAATGTCAGCCCACCCGCACCACAAAACAAATCAATTAATTTAGGGTGCGTACGCTTTTTCAATAAAACCCCGGATGAACGGGCATGGTAAACCGCTTCTTCCTCACGGGCCATCAAGGCTTTTGTAAAATTTTTAGGTATTTTATATACAGACATTGATATTCCGGGTTGTATAATTTAAAGAAGTATAAAATATATACAGATTGTATGTCAAGCAAAGTATGGCCACAATATATAGTATCGTCATACATTTCAAATGGCTATTTTTATAGGGAATTTAAAGAGTTGGAAAGCAATGGGGAGATTTGAATAATTATTTATGCTTCCCTTTCAACGCCCTGACCGGTGCGGCGACAAGCCCGTATACAAACAGGCAGCCGACAAGGCCGAAGCTCAGCCACTTGAGCCCGTTTGCAAGCGACATGTACAGTGCCGTGAAGTTCATGCGGTCGGGGTAGGCCGACATGATAAGTACGCCCAGCATGTTTTCGCAGAAATCAAACACCATGGGAAGCAGCGCAAAAAGCGACAGCAGCGCCGCCTTTCTGCCGTGGGAATAACCAAGAGACAGGTTGATACAGACCAGGAAGAAGAGCGAATAGACAAGGGGCCAGATAATGTCCAGGGTGAACCATGAGCGGATGGCCACCTTGCGTCCTTCCTTGCCATAGGCCGCGGCGATTTCATAAATCCTGTCGGGCTTAGGGAAGAAGCAGAGATCGATAAAGCCGGCATCTCCGCTGTAGCCGGCGGTATTGGCCTTGTGCTGGGGCAGGAAATAAAACGGAAAACTGAAAAAGACCACGCAGGTTGTGAGAAGCACCCACGGACTTGCCAGTTTGTCGAGCAGTGATGCAATACGTTTCATCCACTACCTCCGATCTATTGACCCCTGAGGTATCTGCTATACTACCGTTGTTATACGCCCTTAGATACCGGCATGCACCTACGGCTGTGAAATACCCAGCATATCAAACAGTGCTCCGTTACGGATATCCCGGCGCAGCGATTCTAAATACCTGCGGGTACTCTTGTCTGCCAGCGGAATCATGTCGTTGAGTAGTGACAATCCCTCATGGTAAGCCGGTTTTGCAAGCATTACCGGTTTACCGGCCCGTATATTTTTAAAGACCGGCAACAGGTGCAGGAGCAGGCTTCGTGCTTTTTGTTGCAGCAGAGGATTTTTCCGTAACAGTTTCGCCATGCCTGCCGCATGCTGATAATACTCAGCCACCCATTGTGTGCCCTGTTCGTCACCGGCAAGCATGAAGTCCCGGATAAAATACAGGTTTTGCATAAGCATGCTGTTATCGGATGCAACAGCCGCAGCCGGGCACAGGCCGGTCCCGTTATCCGACAAGGCAAATTGTGCGGTTACCACAACATCGCCTTCCATGGTAAAGGTACAGTTCAACGCGCCGGTACAGCTTGCGTTGTCCCAACCACTGAACACATATCCATCCGCCGCTACAGCCTGCATGGTCACCAACTCACCGGCGGCATAGGTTTCGGAGCAGTTTTCAGGGCATGCTATACCCTCGGCCGTAACCGAACCGCTGCCGGGCGGGTCTATTGCTATGGTCAGGGTATAATAATCGTCGGCATTTTCTTTCCAGCCGGCAACAGCGTTCCACTGTTTTCCACTGCCGTCAAGATAGGTCAGCATCAGGGTTGCGCCGTCGGCAACTTTGATTGTATTGGAGCCGCCCAGGCCGGTTGCAAAGCCAAGGGAACCTTCAAAGGTACCACTATCTGTTTCAGTAAGGGTTACGGACAGTGGGCTGTCGGCGGAGGAACTCTCCACGAAAACACTGACACTGCCCGAGGCGTTTTCATCGGCCACGCTGATCTTCATGGTGGAAGAGGTAGTGCTGTAGACCTTTTTATCGGTGGTCAGCCGCGACGGGATAAACTGATCAGCGGTGTATGCTGCGGTTTCAAACCCGGTTTCGTCCCGGTCGATTTCCACCGGGCTCAGGCCGGTATCCAGCAGCACGATATCGGCAACCCGGTACGGCCCGTTAGTGCCGGAAGCACTGATCTCACGCCCGGAAAACGAAACCGTAACTGTCTGGCTGCCGATTGCAAGGGTCTGACTGTCGGACCGGGCACGGGCGATAACGGACGTACCGTTATCAGTGAGCACGGCGGCAACCGCATACGATCCTGCCCGGGAAACCTGCACCCCCACCCCTATATCCAGGCCGGCATAGGTGGCATTATCAAACACCGCCGCCTGTTCCGTATACTGTTCGGCAAGGGCTGCGCCCGGTGTTGCGCCCACCACGGCCAGCGCCGCATCTCCGGATGATGCGGTCTGAGCAGAACTCCAGCCGGTCAGCACATCTCCTGAAGATGATACCGAAGCCGAAAGCCACATACTGTTGCCACCGTTGTGGGTAAGCTGCTGCGGTGCGGCTGTCAGGGTACTCTCAAGCCTTTTCGAGGAACCAAGCTGTGACAGGTCGGCTGAAATCATGTACAGTTCATCATCGGCGCCATTGTGCTTGCGATACACGACTTTTGCAGTAGTACCCACAACAGATATCCGGGGATCTTCGATTAAGTAGGCACCGGTGTCCAGCATGACCGGCGTGCCGACAGTATCGGAGCCGGGGGTATAGGTTGCCAGATACAGATCATCCTGGGTGCCTACCCGCTCTACCCAGACAACGGCAATCTGTCCGGTGCCGGTTGCCGCGGCATCCACCATCAGCTCGGTATAGTCGTTCGAAGAGGTAAAAGCGCGTGAGGACGACCAGTCGGACCCGTCATACACACTATAATAGATATCACAGTCCTTGTTGGTGGTATCTGCATTGGAACCATCGGTTACCGCATCAAGGGCGGTAAAGAGCTCACCATCGGCATCCGAAATCCAGAAACAGACATAGTTGCCGCTGCCGTCGGCTGCAACCGCCGGCATAAAGTCGGCCCGGGTGTCATCGGTACCGGCAACCGCTTCCGGGGTTGACCAGGTCTGTCCGCTAGCGTCGAATTTTGCGGCATACACCGACCACCCGCTGCGGTCCATGATATCGCTGCCCGTATCGGCATTGTGGAACCAGACCGCCATGGCCGTATTAGCGGAGCTGTCGTAGGCAACGTCTACGGAACCGTCGGACGCGGCATCATCAATGACCGGGGCTTCAGCCGACCATGTGCTGCCGTTGTAATAGGAATAGGCAATATCCTGGTGGGCCAGTATCTCATGCAACTGCGACAGCGATTGAGCGCCGTCGTTGCTGGTCCAGAGTGCCAGGGCCGTACCCCCTGAAAGGAAGGTGACTACCGGATCAAGCTCCCAGAGACTGTTGGAGGTAATCATGGTTTCAGCGCTCCAGCCGCTGCCGGTATTGATTGTACAGGCTATTTCCGGGTTGACCGCGGTTGCCGAGCTGGAGGTATCGGTTGTATAGACGGCAATCTGCCGTCCGCCGGCATCGGTGGCCACACTGGTACGTGCGTAGAACTGTTTGCCGGATGACGACTGCCGGGCTCTTCTGTAGTCCGCCGGAATGCGGCTCGAGCTGATATCGTCGCCAAAGGTGTAGGGTCCCAGGGTGGTACTGCCCAGGTCGCCGCTCACGGAACCCCAGAACAGGGAACCGAAAACCGTCAGTTCCACCTCAAGTTCGCCGCCGAAAAGGTCCTGGGTGATGCCGTCGGCGGTTGTGTAGGAAATCTGGATTTTAATGGTACCGGTGGGGCTGCCCCGCACTCCGATTGTGGCCGCACCAAACACTGCGCTGGCCGATGCGGTCACGT
>JANQGV010000207.1 GCA_028282925.1 Thermodesulfobacteriota bacterium | reverse complement strand
ATTTCAGGAGGGAATAAGGGTCGACATGTTTGAGTCCCGGCTTGCCGGGACGAGTTTGTTGACCCGCCGACTGGAATCGTGCCGCGAGGGCATCCCGCCAGCGGCGGGACAAGTTGCAGGGCGCCTTTTCTTTTGCCTACTTTTCTTTGGAGCGAGCAAAGAAAAGTAGGGAGAAGACGCGAAGCGTCTTATAAACGTATTCACCATGAAACGCTCAAAGCTTTTCGGGTCGCACGGTTAAAGGATTGCAGTTATAAAATTCACTCGCCAAACAGGATAGAAAAAAGGCACAAAAAAAGGCCTGCAAATTCATCATCTCATTTGCAAACCCGATTGTAGCAAGTGGAGGCGGCGACCGGATTCGAACCGGTGAATAAAGGTTTTGCAGACCTCTGCCTTACCACTTGGCTACGCCGCCAAATAAAAAAATGGAGCGGGAAACGGGATTTGAACCCGCGACTCCGACCTTGGCAAGGTCGTACTCTACCACTGAGTTATTCCCGCTCAGCATTAAAACAGTAATTATAGCAATATTGATTACTTTGTCAATTAAAATCTGAATAAAAAACACAACAACCAGATAAAAAGAATGCTCTCTAATGCTGTTGTTGCTGTTGTTTGATCAGCATCTCGGGCTTATAGTCCTCAATGGCCATATCTACGAACATGCCGTCCTCAAGCTCAACAACAATTTTCTTTGAAATAATGTTAATCTGCCTGATTTTACCGGGGCCCTTTTCGGTCTTGATTCTTTTGCCGACCTTGGGGAGCCCCTGCTTCAGCTTGACATAGGTATCATATTCATAGGACAGACAGCACATCAGGCGTCCACAGACCCCGGATATTTTTTCCGGATCAAGGGGCAGCCCCTGCTCTTTGGTCATTTTAACGGTCACCGGGCAAAACTTCTGCAGGAAGCCGGCGCAGCACAGTTCACGGCCGCAGCATCCGATGCCGCCGATTCGCTGGGCCTCACTGCGGGCCCCGATCTGGCGCATTTCAATCCTGGTCCGCAGGTCGGCGGCCAGTTCTTTCACCAACTGCCGGAAGTCAACCCGGTTTTCGGCAACAAACAGAAAGACGACTTTACTGCCGTCGGGAACGATCTCCACATCCACAAGCTTCATGGGAAGTTTGTGTTTCTGGATCTTGTTTTGACATACCTGGAAGTAGTCACGTTCCATCCGAATATTGAGCTCTTCCTGACGCATGTCGGCATCTTCGGCTTTACGCAAAATTTTCGGGTAGTTTTTTTTATTACAGGATATGCATCGCTTATACGCCGGGCGGGGGACGATCGTGCCCAGGGTGGGCCCGTTTTTCGTCTCCACCATCACCTTATCGTCGATCTGCATATCCAAACCAGCAGCATCTGCATCAATCGGTTGCAGTTGCTTCCTCATTTTAACACCGACTATATTTTCCATTCCATATCTCCATAGAGAGTAAACCGCACTACTGCAGGAAAACGCTTTCCAGTCCCAATTGCATATCAGGATTCAGGGCCGCGCTATTCTGTATCCACTGGATTTTTTTAATTTTCGCAACCAGGCTGTCCCGTGTTTCCAGCGCAGCGGCATTGTATATATCATCAATCAGATCGCTGTTATGCAACAGCGACTCCGGCAGGCCCTCCCGGGCCAGCAGCACATCCCGATACCATGCCAGCAAAAATTCCAGCATCAGATCAATGCTCGCTGCATCGGCACTCATCTGCTGGGCCAGGCCCAGCAGGGAGTCGACGGTTGCGGCATCCGTTGACTGAAACACACCTGCGATGTCGGCCCGGCGCTGCAAAAAACCGCTCTCAAGCAACAGCCCGGCCTTGCCCACGCTTCCGTCGGCATACGGGGCAACCTGCTCCGCCTCAGCCGTGTCCGAGCCCAGGGAACAGAGCACCTCAACAAGATCTTTGCGCCCCAGGGGTGAAAACGGCAGCCGCTGGCACCGCGACAGAATTGTAGGCAACATATCGGCGGAACCGCCGGCAATCAGGATCAGTACGGTATCCTCGGGCGGCTCCTCCAGGGTTTTCAGCAAACAGTTGGCCGCACTGGCATTCATTCTTTCGGCCTGGTCGATAAGCACCGCTTTTTTCCGGCCCTCAAGGGGCTGGAAGGCTATGTCCTGTTGGATCGTCCTGATCTGGTCTATTTTTATGACATTCTTCTCCGGCTCAACAAGCACGACATCCGGATGTATCATCCCGTCTATTTTACTGCAGGACCGGCAGACATCGCAACAGTCGTCGCCTTCGTCCCGGCAGTTCAGGGATTTTACAAACGAGAGAGCGACCATGCGCTTGCCGATGCCCTCGTTTCCTGAAAAAAGAAATGCGTGCGGGATCAGGCTGCTTTTCAGCATGCTGCGCAAAAGAGTGATCGGCTTCTGATGACCGACTATGCTTTCAAAGGCCATACCCACGCTCCTGCAGCACCGGCTTCACTATGCGTAAGATCTCCTCCCGGGTCTCCTCGATGGACGACTGCGCGTCAATCACTGAAAACCGCTCCGGCTCCCGGCGGGCCCGTTCAAGATAGCCGTTGCGCACTTTGGTGTGAAACGCCAGGTCCTTGTCCTCGAACCGGCCTTCGGTTTCCTCAATTCCCTCCTCACGGTTTCTGCTGCGGGAGCGGCGCAGCCCCGTCTCGGCCGGACAGTCGAACAGCAGTGTGATGTCCGGCGCTAGGGCTTCCAGAAAAAGATCGTGGCACTGGTCGATAACCGGCAGAGAAACGCCTCCGGCATACCCCTGGTATGCGGCGGTTGCATCGAAAAACCTGTCGCAGAGCACTACAGCTCCGCGATCAAGGCCCGGCTTGATTACCTGTTGCACGTGCTGTACCCGGGCGGCAACAACAAGCAGAAGCTCGGTGAGGGGAAGAATTTCTTTATTACTGCTGTGCAGAAATATCTTTCGGATTTCCTCGCTGACAGGGGTACCTCCCGGCTCACGCGTTCGAATAACCGGAAGCTTTTTTTCTGCGAGGTAGGACTCCAGCAATGCTATTTGCGTAGTTTTCCCGCACCCCTCGATGCCTTCGAATACAATGAACAATCCCATATGGTTTTCAACTCATACCCGTCGGAAGCGTCCTGCGCTGAACGGGGTTATTTTTCTTTCCGGCCGTAGGTGTTATAAAACACAAACTCCTGGATTTCCTTACGGGGAGTCACCCGCCCTTCTTTCTCGGGATACCCCAGCGGGAGCAACTCAACCACGGTAACGCCATCAGGTACGTTAATAATCTCTTCTGCCTTGCGTGAATCAAAAAAACCGGTATGCACGGTTCCCAGTCCCCGCTCGTACGCCGCCAGGGTCAGGTTCTGTAATGCCAGGGCAACGTCAAACAGAAGCCAGTCACCCTTATCGGTAACCGCCTTACCCTTGAAATGACCGGAAATCCCTTTTTTGGCACAGACGACGATAACGACCGGGGCCATGGTAACCGCCTTGTGGGCCGGGTTTGTCTCCGGCAGCGTCGTGGCCAGCTTCTCTTTGGTTTCCGCATCGGTCACCAGCACAAACTCCCAGCACTGGGTATTGGCCCAGGAAGGAGCCTGCCGGGCGGCTTCCAGTATGTAGCCGATATCATCATCAGACGGCATGTCGTCTGTGTATTTACGAATGCTTCTGCGTCCCCTGATTGCATCCATGAGTTCCATGAGCATATACTCCTCTAAATAAAAAACAATGTTATATTAATAGGTTAACAAAAATAACGACGGGTGTCAAGCCCGAGGCGGTAATGCTGCCGGCATCCATTATTTCACTCGTCCCTTCACCTGTTTTTTGGAAATTTCCACATATTTCTGTTTTGCTTCCTTGTTTGACGGATCAATACCCAGGATAATTTTATACTGCTGGCGGGCCTTATCCAGCCGTCCAAGCTGTTCGTACAACACGGCGGTTTTTTTATGCCAGAGTATTTTTTTTGGTTCCAGTCGGGACAAAGCCTGGTAGGCCTCCAACGCTTTCCATTTATTCTTGGCTTTATACTGCACCACAGCCAGCGACTCCCAGGCAGCCTTATTGGTTTTGTCCCGGGCCACAATCTTTTCGTACAATGCCGATGCCTTTTTCCATTTCTTCAATTTCTCATAGGCATCGGCAAGATTGATACAGTAGCCGGTATTTCCGCCCTCCAGTGCAACCGCCTTTTCATAATACCCCACGGCTTCCGATCGCCTTCCCTTCTGCTCCAGAAGCACCCCGATGTTGTTGCAGACTGCGGCGTTTTTATCATTTATTTTGAGGGCCTTTTTGTAGTATGCCAGGGCATCGTTGTTTTTCTTGGCCCGCTCATGCAACAGGGCAAGCTGGATATAAATCGACTCATCCCGGGGCTTGAGACCTTCGGCCTTTTTGGCCGCACGCAGGGCGGCCGACACCTTGTCCATCTGAAGATATGCCTCGGACAAATAAATGTAGAGATCGGCGTTTTTGGGGGTATATTCCAGCAGCACCCTGGTGTTGCCGGCAACCCGGTTCCACTGTTTGCCCTTTTCATAGAGCTTGATCAGGCGCTGCCGCGCGTCTATGTGTGCCCGGTTTTTCGACAGGGCCTTACGATACAGCACCATCGCCTTGTCGGGCAACCTTCTTTTTTCAGCAATGCGGCCGGCCTGGAAATAATGGATATCGGCCTTCTTCTCATCGGCCTTGCCCAGTTTCTCATAGGTCTGTTGCAGGCGCTTGCTGCTGCCCTTGCGTTTATACAGTTTAGCCAGCGATTGCAGGGCTGAAACGTTGGCGGGATTGATCCGGATGGCGTGCCGGTATTCCGCAATGGCTTTTGTGATTTTTTTCTCTTTTTCATACAGGCGGCCGAGAGCAACATGGGATTCTTCGGAATCCGGGTCCAGAGCGATTGCTTTATTATAGCAGACGGTCTGCACCTTTTTGTCTTCAACCATCTCCGCCCGTGAAATCCAGTCCTGGGCATTCATGGTAAGCACTATCGAAATCTTCCCCAGGACATCGGCACCTTTCCGGATGTCCATGGTATAGGAAAGCTCCTTCTCCGGCGCCAGCAGGGGCACAATATCCACTCCGAACAGATTCGTCTCCTCCGGCACCCCTGAAACGGAAACCACAATATCGTCGGGTGGAAAAAAACGATACAGACCCTTCAGATTGACCCTCTGCAGGACAAGACCGTCCCGGAATGGAACGGTAAAGGGTGCCCCTTCCTGAACACCGACCTTGCGTTCGCCGGAGACAAACACAACATGGTCGAGAGCGGGTTGCAGCGAAAAACCGGATGAAAACAGGCTGCCGACCAGTATACCCGCCACCAGCAAAAACACGGCACCGGCAATCATTTTCAATGCCGTGCCTGACCTTCGGGGCGGTTTTCGTCTGGCATTCAGTACTGTTTCATCCGACTGCGTATGGTGCGTACGCGCTGATTGCATCGCACCTTCGTCGAAATCGATTTTCTTGGTTCGGCCCTTCATCTCTGAGGGGCGCGTGCCGAAACCCTTTTTTTTCACTATGCAATCCTTATCATTGAAACAGATCTCGTGCCCGAGTAAAAGAACATGTCACTCCGGCCGGTCTTTGGTTTGCGTTTTCAAAAAACTTCCGGCCTACTGATCGCCTAAAAGGGCGCTTTTACAAATACTGCTTTCCTGGCAGGTGCTCGCATTACATCCATACAGCCCCAGGTTTAAATAACGCTCCCCCCGGTCGGGGGCGATGGTAACAATGCAGGCTCCGGGATGTTCCTCCAGAATCTGCAGGGAGGCGTACAGATTTGCACCGGTTGACGGACCCGCCAGAATGCCTTCCTCCTGTGCCAGTCTCCGGCACATGTCCATTGACTGTAGAGTGGAAACCGTGATGACCTTGTCGATCATGTCGCGGTTGCCGGCAATGATTGCGGGGATAAACCCCTCGCCTATTCCCTGTATTCCGTGCAAACCGGCCGGGCCTCCCGACAGCACGCTCGACTCCGCCGGTTCGACCGTTACGATTTTACAATCGGGGTATTCATTTTTAACGGCAAGGGCCGAGCCTATAATCGTACCGCCGGTACCGGCACCGGCAACCAGGAAATCGATCTTCCGGCTCACCTGCTTGAGAATCTCAGTACCCGTAAAAACCCTGTGGGCTTCAATGTTGTCCTTGTTTTCAAACTGGTTGGGCAGCCATGCATCCGGATAAACGCTTTTGAGATCCTCGTACCGTTCAATAGCTCCCGGCATATCCTGCTCCTTGGGAGTCAGCACGATGCGGGCTCCGAAGGCACGCATCATCTGACGGCGTTCAATGCTCATGTGTTCCGGCATCACAGCGATAAATTCATACCCTTTGACCGAAGAAAGCATTGAGAAGGAAATACCGGTATTACCGGTGGTAACTTCCAGTATTGTGCCTCCGGGCTTCAGAGCTTTTCGCTTCTCCGCCTGACCGAGCATGTAGGCGGCCATAACGTCCTTGATGCTGCCGCTGGGGTTCAGCAGCGACATTTTGAGAAAAAGGGTTCCCGCGCCTGTTTCAAGATGAGACAACTCAACCACCCTGGTATTGCCGATCATTTTGGAAAGTGTTTTCATGGTCAATTACTCTTTGCAGCCGGTAAGAATTTCCTTTGTGTTGTTGACAGCATTGTTCCAGATGCAGGATTCCTCCCGGAAGCATTCCCGGGGGTCTGCAACGACAGGGCCGGAAATCCGTATCCGAAGGAACCGAAAGCCGATGTAAATCTACAGCTTTCCTTAATAAATACATACATGGTTCCAGATCTATTATGACATTATTGAATTTCCGACAATGTGTTGTCAATCATCAACTTGCCTATTTTTTAATTTTTTTTGTTCTCTTTTATGTGCATTTTTGACATCCATGCCGCCGGAAAAATAAGCCGGGCCAAACCGGCTTGCGTCGTATGAAAACCATTGACCGGTTCCGTCACCGAAAGCAGGACTCTCTCCTGGGTAAACTGTGTTCAGGCTTAACCCCGTCCCCACCCACGAAACAGCATCATCACGTGTCCGGCTACCACCAGTAGAGTAAAAACCAATAAATATCAATAAAAAGCACTATTAAAAACACACACTAAGTGAAGTTATTACAGACAGTTAAAAAGAATAATTTAAAGCTTTTTATTAGACATAACCATAATATTTCTTTTTTCACTGCAATACTGTGATTTTTTTACATAAATATAAAAATATTTTTTATTTTTTTTAATAACTACTTCTTTTATTCCTTCTCAAAAACCGCACCCAAGCACTACATATTGCGATCCACAAAAAGGCAACAACTACATGTAGTATCTGCGTAAATATCAACAATTACACAGAACTTATTGAAAAAGCTTCAATTTTACTCTTGACAACCGGTCCATTACATACTATATTTCCTGATAAAGTGGTGTAAAGTGGTAGAAAGTGGTTTACTGACCCAAAAACAAAGGGGTTTCAATGTTTCGAGGACAAAGCGATCAGACAATAGATGCCAAAGGTCGTATCATTTTGCCGGCCCGGTTTCGTGAAATCCTGCAGAAAAAATACGACAATACCCTGATCGTCACCAAATATCCGGACAACTGTCTTGTCGCCTACCCCGTAGAGGTATGGGAAGAATACGAAGCCGAACTCAACAAACTGCCTACCGGCAAAAAAGAGGTTCGGGCGTTTAAGCGCTTTTTTATCTCTGCTGCTACAGAATGCACGGTCGACAAACAGGGCCGTATTCTCATTCCGCCGGCATTGAAAAGCTTTGGGAACTTTGAAAAGGACATTGTCATTGCCGGAAGCATTGATCATTTTGAAATCTGGAACAAAGAACTGTTCTATGAAAACATACAGCCTGAGTTGAACTTTGCCGAAACCGACGATACTCGCGCGATCCTGGATAAACTGGGGCTGTAGGAAAGGGCATGGGTACCCGACACATCACCGTCTTGCTCAATGAATGCACGGCATTCATGCAGTGCAAAAAAGGCGGCACCTATGTCGATGCAACCCTCGGCAACGGGGGGCATTCCCTTCAGCTGCTACAGAGCTATCCCGATATACACCTGCTCGTCGGTATAGATTGCGACCCGCAGGCTGTGCAGCGTGCTCAACAAAATCTGGCGGCGTTTTCAGAAAAAGCCACCATTGTACATGGTAATTTCGGTGACGTGAAAACAGTGCTTGCCACGGAGGGCATACATACAATAGACGGCATTCTCTTTGACCTGGGCGTTTCGACAAATCAGCTCAAAGAGCCGTCACGGGGGTTCAGTTTTATGCTGGAGGGTGCTTTGGATATGCGCATGAATACAAGCACGCCGTTAACGGCCGGGGATATACTGCAGCAGTCTTCAGTCGAAGAACTGTCGGACCTCCTGCGAACCTATGGGGAAGAACGCTGGGCCAAACGAATTGCCGGACGTATTAAAGAACAGTCTATGCGCAAACCCGTTGAATCAACACGCGAACTTGCCGACATCGTGGCACAGGCAATTCCCGCCAAACATCGTCCGGCAAAAATGCATCCGGCCACAAAAACGTTCCAGGCGCTGCGCATTGCGGTCAACCGTGAGTTGCAGGTGCTGGAACAGGGACTTGACCAGGCAATTGAGCTCGTAAACAGCGGCGGCAGGCTGTGCGTCATCTCATTTCACTCCCTGGAAGACAGAATTGTTAAAAACAGGTTCAAACTCTGGGCCAAGAACTGTATCTGTCCGCCCCGTACACCGGTGTGCGGTTGTAACCATGTACAAAAAGCAACCATTGTAACAAAAAAGCCGGTAGTACCCTCTGGAGAGGAACTGCAGGCAAACCCCCGCGCCCGCAGCGCAAAGCTCCGCGTGGCGCAAAAGCTGTAACAAAAGGGGACGATGAGAAACACGCATTCATCACAACGGTTTATTCATACCAATTACCTGGCCCGGCAACGGGTCAAACGTACGTCGGCGGGCAGCCACAAGCTTTCGCTGATGATGGTGGGAATAGGCTTGACCGTTCTGGCCGGTCTTTTTATGTTTCTCTGGGTTCGTATCTATGTGCTGGAGATCGGATATGAAATGTCCAAAAGCATGGACCTCCATGACCGGTTGGTACAAAAAAACCGGGCTCTGCGCATTGAGAGGGCGTCTCTCATATCGCCGTCCCGTATTGAAAAAATCGCTAAAAACAAACTGGGCATGGTGGTGCCCGACAGCAACCAGGTGGTGACATTACAGTGGTAAAGTTAAAAACACGCACTGAACTGAAAAAAAACATCCAGGCCATAGGACTGTTTTTTATCATAGTCTTTTGCATTATATCCGTTCGCGCCTATTTCCTGCAGGTTCTCCAGGCTAATAAGCTGGCGCAAAGGATCGAAAATCAGCATAAAAGCCGTATCCTGCTGTCACCCCGTCGCGGCACGGTCTACGACAGAAACGGGACCGAGTTGGCGGTAAGTATCGGCGTCCAGTCTCTGTATGCCCGACCCGGCCTGGTGACGCCGGATCCCGCGGTTGTAAAAAAACTGGCCGCCATTCTCAAGCTGCCCCGGTCCACAATAAAAAAACGGATTACTTCCGGCAAAAACTTTGTGTGGCTGAAGCGGAAACTCACCCCCGGCCAGGCCGAAGCAATCCAGGCCCTTGAAATCGACGGGCTTGGGTTTGTTAAAGAAAACAAACGCTATTATCCGAATAAAGAACTGGCCGGGCAGGTGCTCGGCTTTGCCGGAATCGACACCCAGGGGCTGGCCGGGATCGAATTTGAATACGACCGGCTGTTACGCGGCCGACAAACGGAACTCATTGCCAACAGGGACGCCCTCGGGCGCTCTTTGTTCATTGAAGGCATCCAGCCCAATGCAAACATCCAGGGCCACGATCTGGTGCTGACTATTGATAAAAACATCCAGTACATTGCGGAGCGGGAGTTGCAGGCGGCGGTTACCCTTTCGGAAGCAAAAGGCGGCATCGCGGTTGTCATGGACCCCTGGACCGGCGAAGTGCTTGCCCTGGCAAATGTGCCCCTCTTCAATCCGAACCAGTTCGCAAAGTTCAGTCAAAGTGTTCGCCGCAACCGGGCCATCACCGATGTCTTTGAGCCGGGCTCGACTTTCAAACCGTTCCTGGTCGCCGCCGCACTTGAAGAAGAAATCATAAAGCCCAGGGATATTTTCTTTTGTGAAAACGGTTCATATCGTGTAAACGACAAAATCATACACGATGTACATCCCCACGGCTGGCTGAGTGTTACCAAAATCCTGAAGTACTCCAGCAACATCGGGGTCAGCAAAATATCAAAACATCTCGGCAAAGAGTCCTTTTACCAGTACATCAGGAAATTCGGTTTTGCCGAAGAAACCGGCATCCAGTTCCCTATTGAAGCAACCGGGTTCGTGCCCCTGCCCTATCGCTGCTCAGACCATACCCAAAGCGCTATGGCCTTCGGCCAGGGTATTTCCGTTACTCCCCTGCAACTTGCCGGCGCCTACTCGTCCCTGGCCAACGGGGGACATCTCGTACGCCCCTACATAGTGAAAAAAATCATCGACGGACAGGGGAACTGCATACGTGAGCAGGAGCCGTTTATACGCCACAGGGTCGTTTCCGAACAGACAGCGCACCGGGTCAGGTCGATGCTGCAAAGTGTTGTGAGCAAAGGCGGCACCGGTTCCAAAGCGGCCATAACCGGCTTTACCGTGGCGGGCAAAACCGGCACGTCCCAGAAAATCCAGCAGTTCCAGAAAGGGTACTGCGACAAAAGAGCCATTGCCTCATTTGCCGGCTTTGCACCTGCGGACCACCCGTACATTACCGTCCTTGTCATTATCGATGAGCCGCAGAAAATGTCGTATGGTGGAGAAATTGCAGCTCCGGTGTTCAGCAGGATGTCGAAACTGATACTCAATTACTTACACATTACGCCGGACAAAGGCATGCAGTCCGTGCAGAAGGGTCGCAAAAAAATACACATTATTTCACAGGCGGATGACTACAAGGATGAAGCTTAAGCACCTTCTCCAGACTCTGGAGATAACGGAACAGCACGGCACGGTGGACAGGGAAATCAAAGCCCTGAGTCTGCACTCAGGTCAAACCGGCCCCGATGCCCTGTTTGTTGCAATCCGGGGAACCCGGTCCGACGGTCATGCCTATCTGGAGGATGCGTACCGGAACGGAACCCGTGTGTTTATCACCGAAGAATCCTTTATTAAGCCCGATGCCGTCAACGTTGTGGTCCCCGACACCCGGCAGGCCCTGGCGGCCCTGGCAGCCGAATTCTACCGTCATCCATCCCGGGAGCTGCGGCTCATCGGCATAACCGGCACCAACGGCAAGACAACAACGGCGTTTATTCTTGAATCGATTCTGCGGCGGGCCGGACTGCAGGTTGGATTAATCAGCACAATCGCCTATCGCTTCAGCACCCGATATCGCCCGGCCGACCGCACCACTCCCGATGCCCTCGGACTGCAGCAGACACTGAGGGAAATGGCCGACAACGGCATCAATTGCGTTGTTATGGAGGTGTCCTCGCACGGACTGGACCAGCACCGCGTTGCAGGCTGCCACTTCGATGCCGCTGTTTATACAAACCTCACTCCCGAACATCTGGACTACCATAAAACAATGGAAAACTATTTCCAGAGCAAAAAACGGCTGTTCACCGATGTGCTGCCGTCATCAAAAAAGAAAAAGACGGCCGCCGTCGTTAATATGGATGATGAAAGAGGCTCAGAGTTGTCTCGCCAAACCCCGTGCCGGACCCTGGAGTTCGGATTTGATCGAGGCGACATTCATGCCCGTGATATCGATATGTCACTTGACGGCATCACAGCGACACTGGTAACCCCGGCCGGCGATATACACATACAGTCACCGCTGATTGGAACGTTCAACCTGTATAATATTATGGGTGCCGTGGCCGCAGCACTGTTTCTGGAAATACCCGTTCCAGCCATCCGCGAAGGCATTGCGGCAACGCGTTCCGTTCCCGGCCGCATGGAGCGCATCGACAACACAAAAAACAAAATTATTTTCGTGGACTACGCCCACACCGGGGATGCAGTAAAAAATGTTCTTCAGACCCTGAAAGCGGCCGGTGCGGAAAACATTATCATTATTTTCGGTTGCGGCGGCGACCGCGACCGGGAAAAGAGGCCGGTAATGGGCGGCATTGCGGCTTCATACTGCGGAACCGTCATTCTCACAACAGACAATCCCCGCAGTGAAGATCCGATGCAGATCATACACGAGATTGAGGTGGGAGTGCTCGCACAGGGTTTTACAAAAGCTGCTTCCGTTGCAGACATGCGCAACAGACAAAATATGTATTGTGTATGCAGCGACCGCAAAGCAGCTATTCAGGCCGGCATACAAATGGCGCAGGCCGACGATGTGGTGCTTATCGCCGGCAAAGGACACGAGACGTATCAGGAAACCGGTACGGAAAAGCACCACTTTGACGACAGGGAAGAGGCTCGTCAGGCCCTGCAGCTTTGTGCCTGATACCATGGACCGCTGTATCGGTTCCAGCAGAATGGAAACACATGAGACTTTCGATTAAAGACATCTTAACGGCGACAGGCGGCCGGTTACACGCCGGGTCCGACAAACACGCCGTGACCGGTGTGACCATCGACTCCCGGCAGGTGACCGACGGTTCCCTGTTCATACCGCTTGTCGGAACACAATGCGACGGCCATGCGTTCCTGATCGATGCCCTGCACAACGGTGCTGCCGCTGTTCTTGCGCAAAAAGGACATGCAAGCCTTGAAAGCGGTAAGAGCTTCCCGGATACCGGTGCCGTTATCATGGTGGATGATCCGCTGCAGGCCCTGGGCGATCTGGCCGCATATTGGCGAAAACGATTCCCGATAAAACTCATAGCCGTTACCGGCAGCAACGGCAAAACAACAACCAAAGAAATGGCCTGGCAAATCCTTTCACAAAAACATGTGACACTGAAAAACCAGGGCAACTGGAACAACCTGATCGGCCTCCCCCTTTCTCTTTTTCAGATGGACGATTCGACGGAGATCGCCCTGCTTGAAATGGGCATGAGCGAACGCGGAGAGATCCGGAGGCTGGCGGAAATCAGCCGTCCGGATATCGGTTTGATTACCAATGTCGGACCTGCACATCTGGAACAGTTAAAAACAATAGAAGCAATTCAGTCGGCCAAAGCCGAACTGTTTGAATCCCTTGACAGCTCGAGCACTGCCATAATAAATGCAGACGACCATCGCGTTGCCGGCCTGGCCGGTCGAACACAGGCTCGGGTTGTCTCCTTCGGCATCGGCCAAGGCGACATCAGGGCTGAAAACATTCGCGACGACAACTGTTCCGGTGTCGCATTCGACCTCGTACTGGCCGGTGAAGCGTCTCCGGTCCGCCTGAACATTCCGGGCAGGCATTCCGTCAGCAATGCTCTGGCCGCCGCCGCACTAGCTGCAACGGCCGGACTTTCACTGCATGACATTGTTTCAGGCCTGGAATCCTTTTCAGGCGTGCCGGGCAGAATGGAAACAATCACCCTTGACGATATCACCATTCTCAACGATGCCTATAATGCCAACCCGACCTCCATGCACGTTTCACTGAATGTGCTGGCCGGAATGCGGTCCGCCAACAAGCGTATAGCGGTGCTGGGAGATATGCTTGAACTTGGAGATATGTCGACACAGTTCCATGAAGAAATCGGCAAAACCGTCGCGCAATTGAATCTCGATTATCTTTTTGCAATCGGTGATTTTTCAAAAGCCGTTCAAGGTGGTGCTCTCTCGGGAGGAATGGATTCCGAACATATTATCATCTGCGACACCCTTGAAGCACTGTCGAAGCATCTCAGCAAACAAATTGAACCCGGCGATGCACTGTTGCTCAAGGGATCGCGAAGAATGAATATGGATAAGATCATCACGCTGCTTCAGCAACAAAAAGAGATACACTGCTGAACGGTTATAACAGCATATACTCATTATTATAGAACGGAGGGAAAACAGCATGGCGCATAAAATCAACAATCAGGCGGCCAGGATCCTCGTTGTAGATGATGACGACATACTGCGGTATACGCTGGAAGAGTTATTGCAGGCGCAGGGATATGCGGTTGAAACCGCTGCCAACGGCATGGCCGCACTGCAAAAACTCCAGATGGACCGTTTTGACATGGTGGTGACCGACCTGTATATGCCGGGCATGACCGGACTGGAGCTGATCGACCATATTACTGAAACAAAAATCGACATTATTCCGATATTAATGTCGTCACTTTTTTCGCAGGAGATCAAAAAAAATGCAGGCGAGAAAGGGGCGTTCGCAAGCCTGGACAAACCCTTTCCCACAAACCGCCTGCTGGATATTATCGAAACGAGCATGCTGCGCAAACAAAGAACTGAATACAAGGCGACCGGGCATAGCGCCCACTAGAAGCCTGTCGGAATACCCTAGGGAGGCTGCTGGAGAAACACGATTTTTTTACAAGGAAGCAACCTATGCTGTATTACCTGCTGTACCCGTTGCATACGGATTACATTTTCTTTAACGTTTTCAAGTATATTACGTTCAGGACCATCTATGCAACGGTAACCGCCCTGCTGCTGACGCTTGTGCTCGGTCCTATTTTCATAAACAAGCTCAAAGCAATGCGGATCGGGCAATACGTTCGAGACGACGGGCCTGAAACACATTTGAAAAAGGAAGGCACTCCCACCGCCGGGGGCATTCTGATACTGTTTTCGATTATTGTTTCAACCTGCCTGTGGGCCGACATTACCAGTCATTATATCTGGACGGTTTTGTTCTCCCTTGCAGGAATGGGTTTTATCGGCCTGCTCGACGACTGGAAAAAAATCCGTTTCGCCAACACCAAAGGTATCAGCGCAAAACAAAAGCTTGGCCTGCAGTTTCTGGTGGCTGCCGCAATCGGGGTGTTCCTGTACATGCAGCCCGGTTTCGACACACGGCTGAGTCTCCCCTTTTTCAAAAAGGTCCTGCCGGATCTGCAGATTTTTTACATCCCTTTTTCCATACTGGTCATTGTCGGCGCGTCAAACGCCGTTAATCTTACCGACGGGCTGGACGGGCTGGCAATCGGGCTGGTGCTGATTGTATCGGCCACCTACCTTCTTTTTGCATACATTACCGGACATTCAATTTTGTCCGATTATTTGAAAATTTCATATATCAGCGGGGCAGGTGAACTGACAATCTTCTGCGGGGCCATGGTTGGAGCGTGCATGGGGTTCCTGTGGTTCAACAGTCACCCGGCGGATGTTTTCATGGGAGACGTCGGATCTCTTGGCCTGGGTGGATCTCTGGGGACGGTGGCGGTCATTACAAAACATGAGATCCTGCTCGCAATTGTCGGCGGCATGTTCGTTATAGAGTGTCTTTCCGTCATATTTCAGGTAGCCTCTTTCAAGCTCCGTGGAAAGAGGATATTCCACATGGCACCGATTCATCACCATTTTGAAATAAAAGGCTGGGCCGAACCTAAAATCATTGTCCGGTTCTGGATTATCGGCATTGTACTGGCCCTGCTTGCAATCAGTACCCTTAAGCTGAGATAAGGTATGGAATTAAAAGGGAAAAAGATCCTGGTAGTCGGATTGGGAAAAACCGGTATAGCAACAGCACGGTTTCTTCTCTCCCGCGGTGCAGTGGTTTCAATCAGCGACTCCCGGAAACGCCCGGACATTCCAAAGGATGTCGCCGGAGGCCTGGCCGACATTGAGGCCGGAGAGCACACGCTGGAGATGTTTCTGGGCCAGGACCTTATCGTCGTCAGTCCCGGAGTCCCCCTGTTCATACGGCCTGTCATAGAGGCCCAGGCACGCGGCATAGAAGTGTTGAGCGAAATTGAGCTGGCATATCGTTTTCTATCATCTCGCTTGGTGGCCGTTACCGGCACCAACGGAAAAACAACCACCACATCGCTCCTGCAGCACATGTTTGCCCTGTCCGGCAAAACGGCGTTTGTGGGCGGCAACATCGGCACCCCCCTCATTGAGTGCCTTGCCCTGGATCCACAGCCGGAGTACTGCATTGCCGAAATCAGCAGTTTTCAACTTGAAGGGATTAAACACTTCAAGCCGTACGTCAGCGTACTCCTGAATGTAACCGAAGACCATCTGGACCGCTATCCGTCCTTCAGCGACTATGCATATGCAAAAAGCAAAATCCTTCTGAATCAGACGGAAACAGACCACGCGATTCTCAACTACGACGATCCGTACACACAAAAACTTGCCGGAAAAACCGCCGCCCGGCCGCATTTCTTCAGTACACAAGCGCTGCTGGACAGCGGGTCATACTACAATGGCGCGTTCCACTTCATTATAGCGGGCCGCGAAACGCAGTTGTCGGCGGATAAGATACGGCTGAGAGGAACCCATAATCATTCCAACATACTCGCCGCCGCAACCGTCGGCCTGTTGTGCGGGATTTCGCCCGCCGTTATCCAGAAATCACTGGAAACCTTTACCGGACTGGCGCACCGCATGGAGCATGTTGATGCCGTCAACGGAGTACACTTTTTCAACGACTCGAAAGGAACCAATGTCGGAGCCTGTGTCAAATCGCTCGAAAGCCTGCCGTCCCCGATCATTCTCATTGCAGGCGGCAAAGACAAGGGCGGAAGCTATCAGCCGTTACTGCCCCTGATACAGCAAAAAGTAAAAACGCTCATTCTGCTCGGTGAAGCCAAACAGCGCATGGCTGATGCGCTCGGCGCGGCAAAGCCGACCTTTATTGCAGAGTCACTGGAAGAAGCGGTAAAAACGGCCGCCGCCAAAGCAACACCCGGCGACCAGGTGCTGTTTT
Source organism: Thermodesulfobacteriota bacterium (assembly GCA_028282925.1). Classification (GTDB taxonomy): domain Bacteria; phylum Desulfobacterota; class WTBG01; order CAIYCZ01; family CAIRTM01; genus JANQGV01. The sequence goes on along the minus strand of JANQGV010000207.1, from coordinate 43,298 downwards.
CACCCGCATGTTCAAGCTTCGACATGTTCAACAGTTATGAGCACCGGGGTGACTGTTTCAAGGAATTGATAAAACAATTGAAGGACCATGGGTAGGCATGCGTAATAAAAGCCTGACACAGAGCTGTTTGATTTTCATCCCCATTTTTTTGATGGGGTTGGGTATTATTATGATATACAGCTCCAGTTCCATAGCGGCTGCGCAAAAATTCAACGACGGCGCCTATTTCATGAAGAAACAGGTGCTGTTCGGCCTTTGCGGTATAATCAGTATGTTTCTCATGATGCGCATGCCCTATTCCAACCTAAAAAAATTCGCTTACCCGCTCTGGGGGGCAAGCATCGTGCTGCTGGTGCTGGTGCTGATTCCCGGCATTGGAGCAAAAGTCGGCGGCGCAGTGCGGTGGCTCAGGTTCGGTGCCCTGTCGTTCCAGCCGGCTGAACTCACAAAACTGGCGGTCATTACACTGCTGGCATATTCCCTGTCGAAGAAAGAACCGGGACAGGTCAAACAGTTTTCGATAGGTGTTCTGCCTCACCTGATCCTCATTGTACCGCTGTGTACGCTGATTGTACTCCAGCCCGATTTCGGAAACTCGATGATGCTCGTTGCCGTTCTGTTCACCATGCTGTTTGTTGCCGGGGTTCGCCTGCGATATCTCGGCTCGCTGGGTGCCGTAGCCGGTGCCCTTGCGGCAGTACTGATAGTATGCAAAGGATACCGCTATGACCGTTTGCTGGCTTTTCTGGATCCGTGGGAGAACGCCACCGGATCCGGATTTCAGATAGTTCAGTCGTTTATTGCATTCGGATCCGGAGGGCTGCTCGGAACAGGATTGGGCCGCGGCACACAAAAGCTGTTCTACCTGCCCGAGCCGCATACCGACTTTATTCTTTCCGTCATCGGCGAGGAACTGGGTTTCGTAGGGGTTATACTTGTCATTTTTCTTTTCGCCGTTATTGTGCTGTGCGGAATCAGAATTGCGCTTTCCGCCGGAGATCTGTTCGGCACCTACCTGTCGATCGGCATTATCACCCTTATCGGTCTACAGACGATTATTAACATGGGGGTTGTTATGGGGTTGCTCCCCACCAAAGGAATCCCCCTGCCCTTTGTGAGTTATGGAGGAACATCCCTCCTGATTAATTTAATATGCATCGGTATTTTATTGAGCATCTCGGAAGAATGTAATCCGGCGGCAGAGCAATGAACATCATACTGTCAGGAGGAGGCACGGGAGGACACCTGTTTCCCGGAATAGCAATTGCCCAGGAATTCAAACGGCGTGGAACGGATCATAACATACTGTTCATCGGCAGCAAACACGGCATAGAAGCCCGCGTACTGCCCCAAAAGGGATTTCAGCTTGAAACCACGGTCATAAAAGGGTTTCAGGGCAAAGGAATACAAAAAAAAATACGGTCACTGATATCAATACCATATGCACTGGCACAGGCAATGATAACCGTGAAAAAGCATAAGGCCGACATAATTATCGGGATGGGCGGTTACATATCGTTTCCGGCCCTCATTGCAGGGAAAGCGATGCGTATCCCAACGGCCATTCATGAACAGAACAGCTTTCCCGGCCTCAGCAACCGCATCATCGGGCGTTGCGCCGACCGGGTTTTTGTATCATTTGAGGAAAGCAGCAGGCACTTTCAAAAAGACAAGACGATCTATTCCGGCATGCCGGTCAGGCGGGAGTTTTTCAGCAACCTGACTGTGCCGGACCAGAACACATTCTGCGTATTCGTGTGCGGCGGCAGCCAGGGGGCACGGCAAATCAACCGGGCTGTAGCGGAAGCGTTGCCCCGGCTGACCGGACTAAAAGAACGCATACGGTTTATACACCAGACCGGACCGGCGGACTGTGACGACCTGAAGCAATGCTACCGGGAACACGGTTTTGAAGCCACGGTTGCACCCTTTTTTGACGATATGCTCGAGTGCTACCGGCAATCTCACCTTGTTGTTGCCCGGTCCGGTGCGGCAACCCTTGCGGAGCTGGCCCTGTGCGCCAGGGCATCAATTCTGATTCCGTTTCCGTATGCCGCCAACAATCATCAGGAGAAAAATGCGCGGGTGTTCTCTGAGAGAGGTGCCGCCCATATGATTCTCAGCGAAGACATACCGTCGGAGCCGCTGGCACACTGTATTATCGCATTGGAAAAGAATCGGGAGAAAATAGCCATAATGCAGAAAAAAGCGGCGGCGCTTGCGCAGCCGCAGGCGGCAGCAACCATTGTTGATGAATGCTGTCGACTCATTGCCATTACAGGAAAAAGGAGGAGCCATGTTCATTAAATTAAGAAACAGGGTCAACCACTTTATCCTGAACAAACTGCTTGTGGTGCGCTACTACATGCGTAAAAACCCGTTATTAATCAAGTGTATTATTGGAGCCGAGGCGCTGTGCGTAAAAACCGGTCTGATATTCCACGGCCAAAAAAAGCATAGCATTCGTCATAAGGAAGAATTTTGACATACCGGTCGGCAAAATTGCGTTTCGGCGTATAGTGCACCGGAGAGCAGGTAAGGATACCCATGTATAAAAAGAATCAGCATATTCATTTTGTCGGCATAGGCGGTATCGGCATGAGCGGCATCGCCGAGTTGCTCCTCAACCTTGAATACAAGGTAAGCGGTTCCGACATTAAGAAAACAGACATTACCGGCCGTCTGGCATCACTGGGCGCAACCATCAACTACGGCCACGAAAAGAAAAACATTAAAAACGCCGATGTAGTGGTGGTGTCCTCAGCGATTGTACCTGAAAACCCCGAAGTAGCCGGCGCACATGAGGCCGGGATACCGGTAATACCGCGGGCGGAAATGCTTGCTGAACTTATGCGGCTGAAATACGGCATTGCCGTGGCGGGTGCACATGGTAAAACAACAACAACATCCCTTGTAGCAGCGGTTTTGGAACACGGCGGCATTGATCCGACCGTAGTGATCGGCGGTAAACTGAACAAAACGAACACCAATGCATTTCTCGGATCAGGAGATTTTCTGGTTGCCGAAGCAGATGAAAGTGACGGATCTTTCATGCACCTGCCGCCAACAATCGCCGTAGTGACCAACATCGACCGGGAACACATGGACTACTACAAAGATCTCGACCGGATAAAACAAACATTCCTTGAGTTCCTCAACAAAGTCCCGTTCTATGGGCTTTGCATCATCTGCCTCGATGATGAAAATCTCCAGGGGCTTATCCCGCATATGAGCAAACGCGTCCTGACCTACGGCAGTGCTTCACAGGCGGACCTGCAGGCCCGTAATATTAAACAGGACGGATTCACCACCACCTTTGAAGCATACTACCATGAAAAACGCCTGGGAAAAATCACGCTGCACCTTCCCGGTGAACATAATGCCTATAATGCTCTGGCCGCAATCGGGGTCGGCTTGGAGCTTGACATGCGTTTCTCGGACGTAAAAAAGGCCCTTAAAGACTTCAAAGGCATTCAGCGCCGTTTCCAGCTCCGGGCTAGAAAAGGCGAGGTCACCTGGATTGACGATTACGCCCATCATCCCACTGAGATAAAAATGACGTTAAAAGCGGCACAGGAGCTTGAAGCCAAACGCGTGGTTGTGCTGTTTCAACCGCACAGGTACAGCCGTACCCGTGATCTCTTCCAGGAATTCATGACCGCTTTTTATGATGCAGATATCCTGGTTGTTACCGATATTTATCCGGCCGGCGAAATGCCGATTCCCGGTGTCAACGCACAGCGGTTCTATGAAGGTCTCAAGGAATACGGTCATAAAGATGTCTGTCTGGTATCGGATTTGCAGGCTGCCGAAAAACACCTGGCGGATATCCTGCGCGAGGGAGATGTTTTCCTGACACTCGGCGCGGGCAACGTTCTGACGGTCGGTGATACGATCATGAACAACCTGAGAACAAAAAAGCAGGCCGGCTAGTACCGGTTTGCCTGCAGGAACAAAAAAAGAGCTTCACATGACTGAAAACAATGTACGAACACAACGAATCGGGGTCCTGATGGGCGGTATGTCCGCAGAGCGAGACGTATCGCTGCAGACAGGGTCGGCAATACTGAGGGCACTGCTCAGCATGGGCTATACCGCCGTGCCCATTGATGTTGACACAAACATAACAGCTACTCTGGCCGAAAACAGTATTGACATCGCTTTCATCGCCCTTCACGGTATTTTGGGTGAAGACGGCACGATACAGGGCCTGCTTGAAGTAGCAGGGATACCATACACAGGCTCCGGGGTGCTGGCCAGTGCTGTAGCCATCAACAAAGTGACCACAAAAAAACTGCTGGCGTACCACGATCTTCCGACACCGGCATTTCAATTTCTCAGCGGGGATGAGAGCCGGGCGGCGGCGCTTGCCGAAAAAATAACTATGGATGTACCCCTTGTCATCAAACCGGCCGAAGAGGGATCGACCCTCGGAATAAGTATTGTGCGGGAAAAAGGACAGCTACCGATGGCCCTTGTCACGGCATTACAGCGATGTCACGAAGTACTGATTGAAGAGTTTATAGCCGGTAGAGAAATAACCGCCGCGGTACTAAACGGCAGTCCTCTCCCCCTTATCGAAATCAAGCCCAAAAGCGGCTTTTACGACTACGAGTCGAAATATACCGCAGGTGAGACGGAATACATTGTTGCCCCGGATCTCGATCCGGGCACCGCCGAAAACATTACCGCTCTTGCGGTAAGGACGTACGAGGTCATTGGGTGCTGCGGTGCTGCCCGCGTTGATTTCATACTAACCGCTGACGGCACCCCGTATATTCTGGAAATCAACACGATACCCGGCATGACGGAAACAAGCCTGCTGCCCAAGGCTGCAGGCCATGCCGGCATGACGTTCAACAACCTGGTAGAAAAAATACTACTGAGTGCGAAGGCTCACAAAAAGATATTCAGCACAATGGATCAATAAACACATGGGTCTTTTAGGCAAAAGAAAAAAGCAGAAAGCACGTAAAAAGCAGCAACGGTTCGTACAGGCTGCCAAAAAAGTCGCACGTATGTGCGCCCTCGTATGCACCGTGCTGGCAATTATCGGTGCGCTCGTTTTCGGTGGCAGGCTGCTCCTGCACTCGGAAAGGCTGCACATCAAAAACATTATTCTGCCGCCGGAACACCGGCTGCAGGGAACCCAAACCGTTCTCAATCAAAACGGTATTTACATCGGCAACAATATCCTGCTCGCGGACCTTGACCGGGCAAGCAAACAACTGGAGCGACATTCCTGGATATACCGGGCGGTCATCAAAAGGAAACTGCCCCATACTATTGTAATCAACATTCAACAGAGAGAGCCTGTGGCGGTGATTCTTTGTGAAGAACGGTATCTTGTCGACGTCCATAGTGAGGTATTTGCCAAAGCACCGTCGGAAGCAAAAAACCTGCCCATTATCAAAGGGTTTACCAAAGCAGCGATGGTAAAAGGGGACACGGAAACCAAGGACCTTATTCGTGCAGCTGTTACACTTGTTACGGAACTTCGCAAGCAACAGATGCTTGAAAGCGATAATGTAACCGTCGTCGTCAGTCCCGTATTCGGTCTCACGCTGGAAGCGGCTCCCGGCAAACTTGTCGCGCATATGGGATTCGACGACCTGGCAAAAAAACTGACGGTTCTGAAAAAAGTACGGGCCGATCTTGATCAAAAGCGGCTTAAAGCACGGACCATAAATCTTACATCGCTGGCAAAAGCGTATGTAACCCTGGAAACATAAAGCCCGGAACTGCAGCACGGTTTCGCCCTGCTCCGACAGCGGCTGGAACCACGGACGTGGACATACCATGCGCCGACACATTGAGTATATAATGCTATAAAGGCAGGGAGATAAAATATCATGGGTAAAAAAACAAAAGCCATTGCAGCAATCGACATCGGGACGACCAAGATAAGCGCCCTGGCCGCTGAAATCGACAATGACGAGGTCGCGGTAATCGGGGCAAGTTCACAGCCTTCGTATGGCGTTAAAAAGGGCATTATCATAAACATGGACAGCACGGTCGATTCCATAAAAAATGCCCTGGAAGAGGTGGAAACCATGGCGGGCTTCGATATCCAGAATGCCCTGGTAACGGTTTCGGGTAACCATATAAAAGGCTTCAGCAGCAATGGTGTTATGCCTCTGAGTAACCGCGAAGTAAAAAAGAACGATATAACCGGATCCGTAGAAGCAGCGAAGGCGGTCGTCATTCCTACCGAACGGGAAGTGATTCAGATACTGCCCCAGGAATACATAGTCGATGATCACGACGGTATCCGTGACCCGCTGGGCATGTCGGGCGTCAGACTGGAGTCCCGCGTGTATATCGTCACCGGAGCTATAGCCGTTGCCCAGAACATTGTACGCTGCCTGAACAGAAGCGGAATTAAAGCGCAGGACATGATTATTCAGCAGATTGCTTCGGCGGCATCGGTACTGAGTGAAGATGAAAAAGAGTTGGGATGCGCCCTGGTGGATATCGGCGGGGGCACCACGGACATAGCCATTTTCACAAGAGGTGCAGTCCGTCATTGTTCGGTCATTCCCATCGGCGGAAACCAGATTACCTCCGATATTGCCATCGGCTTGAGGACCCCACTTTCCGAGGCGGAAGAAATAAAGAAAGATCTCGGCCATGCCCGCCCGCAACGATTGCATAACGACGGCACGATCCAGGTCGGCACCATAGGCGACCGGGACATTCGAACCGTTTCGCGCTCGACACTGAATCAGATCATAAAAGCCCGCACCGAAGAAACCCTTGATCTTATTAAAAAAGAGCTTGACGCCTCAGGCCTGTACGACATGCTTTCAGCCGGCATAATCCTGACCGGCGGCACCGCACAGATGAACGGTATCGTCGAAGCCGCGGAAAACAGGCTGGAACTCCCGGTTCGTATCGGCTTTCCCCAGATCATGGGAATCAACGATGTGCGCACACCGGCATACGCCGCCTGCGCAGGGCTGGTGCTGTTTTCCGCAAACGGCAGCAAGAAAAACATTCCGGCCGGCAAGTCGAGGAAGCCCTTCTGGAGTGTCGGCGATAAAATGAAGCAATGGTTTACCGAAGCTTTCTAAAACAGGGGACAATAAAAACAACAGTGTATATTAATAGATAAGGAGAAACGCTATGACATTTACATTTGATCAACCGCATAATCAGGGGGCAAAAATCAAGGTTATCGGAGTCGGCGGCGCGGGATGCAATGCTGTTAATACCATGATAGCCTCAAAACTTGAAAGTGTCGATTTCATTGTTGCCAACACCGACCGGCAGGCTCTTGAAAACAGCAGATCTCCCAATAAAATCCAACTGGGCGAAGCCATGACCAAAGGGCTCGGCGCCGGCGCCAACCCGAATGTCGGCAAAGACGCCGCCCTGGAAGACATTGAAAAAATCAAACAAAACCTTGAAGCACCGGACATGGTGTTTATAGCCGCCGGCATGGGTGGCGGAACCGGCACCGGAGCGGCTCCGGTTATTGCTGAAGCCGCAAAATCCATGGGAGCGCTTACAGTCGGTGTCGTCACAAAACCGTTTACCTTCGAAGGCAAACAGCGCGCACGCATTGCTGAATCAGGATTGGAAGAACTGGAACAACATGTTGATTCGCTGATCGTCATCCCCAACCAGAAGCTGTTCACCATTGCCGAGAAAAAAACCACCCTGCTCGAAGGGTTTAAAATGGCTGACGAGGTTTTGCTGCACGCCATCAAATCAATTTCCGATCTCATTAATGTACCGGGACTCATTAATCTCGACTTTGCTGATGTAAAAACAATCATGTCGGATATGGGCATGGCATTCATGGGCATCGGCGTCCACAGCGGCGAAAACCGGGCGGCCGAAGCGGCCAGAAAAGCCATTTCCAATCCGCTGCTTGACGATATTTCCATCAAGGGTGCCCAGGGAATGCTGATCAACATTACCGGCAGCAGCTCACTTTCCTTCCTGGATCTCGAGGAAGCAACGAACTTCATCCGGGAAGAAGCTCACGAGGATGCCAATATTATCTTCGGCGCCGCGATTGATGAAACAATGGCCGAAAAATTCCAGATAACCGTTATTGCCACCGGTTTCAGCACCGAAAAAACCATAGAAGTGCCCGAACCTGTTGCCATACCGGAGTACAATCCTGAACCGGAACCCATAATGAATTCATTACATGACATGGAATTTGAAAAAGCGGCCACGGACGCCAAAGTGGTTAAAATCGGAACGATTATCAGTGAATTTGCCGATGACGGTGAATACGACATCCCGACGTTTGTAAGGAAACAACAAAGCGTATAACCGCTTCACCCGAATGTACGTCTCGTATTTACTGTTGAAGATCGATTGAAAATATGTGATGCTGAAGCAGGGGAAAACGTAAAGCATCCCGCTGCTTCAGCATTTTTTATAGGCGGAACCTGTAAAACCTCGCACGTGTAAAACATGTCCCCGAGTAATCTTTTTTCATAACCGGACTGCTTTGGCACATAAAAAATCACCACTCACAGCACAAGAAGAGTGCACAATAACAAAACCCGCCCGGGGGCGTATCAAAATAGCCCTGGCATATCCCAACACCTACTATGTCGGCATGTCCAACCTCGGGTTTCAGATACTGTATAGAATTCTCAACAGTCACCCCGATGTCCTTTGTGAGAGGATCTTCCTGCCCGATCCACCAAAATCCCGCTCCCGCTACAAAACACCCCAACACGTATACAGCCTTGAGTCGGGGACACCTCTGGGGTCATTCCATATTATCGCCTTTTCACTTTCCTATGAGAACGATTATCCGAATATTCTCTCCATGCTCAGCCTCGCCGATATACCCCTGCTTTCATCTGAACGCCCTCCTAACGCGCCCCTGATTGTGGGCGGAGGCATTTCGGCATTTCTGAATCCTGAACCCCTGGCGGACATATTCGATCTGTTTATCATGGGTGAAGCGGAAGAGGTTGTGCCGGAATTTCTTGATACTGTTGCACAAAGTGCTTCTCCCCGTTCGCAGCGCAAACCACAGCTTACTGCATTTACCCCCATCAAAGGAGTGTACATTCCATCGGCATATACGGTAACCTATACCGGCGACGGGCTGCTTGCGGAGCGCGCTTCCACGGGCCCGACACCAAAAACGGTACCAGGACGCAAAATCGCCGATCTTGACACATTCACGGCAACATCCTGCCTGCTCACGCCGGAAACCGAATTTGCAAACATGCTTCTTATCGAGACCAGCAGAGGATGCCCTCGCAATTGTCGTTTTTGCGCGGTCGGCAGCGTATACCAGCCCTTCAGATATCGATCGACCGAGACACTGTTAAGTGAGCTGAAACCGTTTCTGGACAAAAAAACAAAAATCGGGCTTCTCGGCGCAGCCGTTTCAGACAATCCCGGGCTGACCGGCCTTGTAGAAGCCATTGTTGAGTCCGGGTGCCATGTTTCGATTTCATCTTTGCGGGCCGATGCCCTTACCGATGACCTGGTACGCCTGCTTAAAAGCTGTAACCATAAAACGTTTACCATTGCGCCGGAGGCCGGTTCGGAAAAACTGCGCAATGCCATCGGCAAACATCTCAGCCGCGAACAGATTTTTCAGGCGGTCAGGTTACTATCACGGCACAAGGTTCCCAACATCAGGCTCTACTTCATGATAGGCCTGCCGGGAGAACGGGATGAAGATATACAGGACATTATCAGGCTGACCAAGGAAATCAGGCATGCCTATTATCATGAAGCCAAAAGCGAGAAATGGCTGCACCATATTGCATTAAGCGTGAGCCCGTTCGTGCCCAAGCCGTTTACCCCGTTCCAGTGGCATCCCTATGAAGATGTTGCTGAGTTGAAACGCAAACTGAACATGCTCTCCCAGGGTTTGAAAAAAGAAAAAAAGATTGTTGTAAACCACGACCTTCCCAAGTGGGGTTACATCCAGACCCTGCTGAGCAGGGGAGATAGAAGAACGGGAAAACTCCTTATCCAGGCCCACAACAATGCCGGCAACTGGCCCAAAACCTTACGGGAAACCGATATAAATGCCGATTTTCATGTATATCGGACAAAAATACGCGATGAAGTGCTTCCCTGGGATTTCATTGACCACGGAATCGACAAAATGACCCTCTGGAAAACCTACCGACAGGCCCTGGACGAAGCCCGCTAGCCTTCTTTCAGCAAAACACCTGTACTTAAAAAAGTGCCGGCTGATTGCGGTTCTTCTTGCGGGTTTTATTTTTGGGGGGGCTGGAATCGTAAGAATCTATTCGGCGCTGCAGGGTGTTGCGTGACATACCAAGGATTTTTGCAGCCTTACTCTTATTATTCTTCACGCGCCGCAGCACGGTTTGAATATAAATCCGCTCAAGCTCTTCAAGCGTAAAAAAGTCTTCCCGGCTTAAAAAACTTTCCAGAGCAATCGATTTTTTAGAGATATTGAAACGGATATCGTCTTTAAGAATCAATGGATTTTGAGCCAGCAGTACGGCATTTTCCATAACATCCCGTAATTCGCTGACATTTCCCGGCCAATGGTATGTTTCCAGCAACTTAAGGGCATTGCCGTGGATGCCGCCGATATCCTTGCCGTATTCTTTACTGAATTTATCGAGAAAAAAAGTGGCCAATGGCTGAATATCATCGGACCGGTTGCGTAGCGGCAATATGCTTAACATAAACGGTTTAAACTCATCAAGTGTCCTTGAGTCGAAAACTTCGGGAATATCAGGCTCTTCCCCGTTCGGGTTACATGAAAAAAACAACCGGGTATGTTTTCGCTCGGGTGAAGAGGTGTCCAGCATTTCTTTTTTGAGAAAATCCAGAATCGACAATTTCACCTGAGCATCCAGCTTGCCGATATCTCGCAGAAAAAGGGTTGACTTACTTGCGGCGCTGAGCTCGGAACAGTTGCTGGTGTAGTCGGAAAACACGGAAAAACATTGCTGTATTTTTTCCTGAAAATGGTCGAACGGTAGGTTCAAACAGTTAATGGTTATAAACGGAGCATTCGGCGCAGTGGTATAATGTATGCTTTTGGCCAGCAGTTCTTTGCCGGTACCGCTTTCGCCGGTGATGAGTATCGAGGGAGACTGTTTTTCAGTTAGCTGCTTACCCTGCTGAAATAAATGTTTCATTGACTGGGTAAGATAAATAACCGGCAGGTATTCAATATTCTTTTCAATTGCTTGTGTATGGCTCATTACAGAACAGACTTATTAAAACAGGTATACGGTTTCAAATTTCGTTATACACAACTACAAACGAACCACCAACGTACGAGTCGCTATGTCGTTGCCGGTTTGTTTGGCACATATCGATTTCCTTGCGGTTATTAACAATAAATTATTCCATCGTGATAAGTCAAGCGATATTTATTTTTTTTATCACATTGTGCCGGACAAAAAAAACATACCGGCAAATTATCAGGTTACATGACCAGCTCGGCAACCCTGACACGGCACTACGGCAGTGGTGTACACCTTTCAGGTACAGAAATACCAACGGTCTCTTTAACGGGTGGCATTAGTGTGCGCCCGAATGAACGCCGTACACATGTTCAGCGCCGTCTCGACGGCGGTACCGGTACGCTCGCGGAGTATCACCTGTTATTTTTTCGAATCATTATACCAGGGAAGACTTCAAAAAAATAATTCTTGTCCCGTTGTATTCCATAACGGTCCCTACCGGAATCCATTCGCAATACCGCCATTAATGCATTTCACACGATAGTATAGCGATACAGGCCGTAAAACCTACAGAGTTCATTAATCGCACCTAAAGGTGTTCCTGCCGGGTGAGCGTGATATTGAAGCTATAGAATTTTGAGAATTGCTCTAAAGTCGAGATACTTCCGCCCGTTCTGAGACTGATCCATATCCTTCAGTGACACAGGATGATGGCGCAATCCCGATAGAATCGGAAGACAGATGTTTTGCGAAAACCAACCGGCGCAAAAAAAGGCAGGGTTGAAAAACCCTGCCTTATCGTCGGCACAAATAATGAGAACAATTATTTATTAGGGTGTTAACAGATTAACAGCCGGAATAAGAGCCTTGATGATTTTTTCAGCAAGCGGCTTAAGCGCTGGATTTTCTTCTAAAATCGACAAAACCTTGCTGTCGAGGCCATAATATGCTTCAATCAGGCCCTCACCGGCAGCGGTCTTTGCAAGCACCTCATCACGCAACTGCCGCAACGATGCCAGTCCGGGATCATCTTCACCCAGAACATAGGCTGCTGCACACCCATCGCCACCGCCGCCTCCACCATCGGTTGCCTGGGCAGCCTGGGAAGCGATCGAAACACTCAGCACGTCAGCGGCAAAGGCCGGTGTTTGCATACATAAAAAAGAACCGATTACTGCTACCGTAATGCAGAGAACTCGTTTACTCCTACTCATTGAACTCCCCTCCTTTGGGTAAAAGGTTAATACGTGCATTGCATATGGTCAGACATGTTAACGCTCCACGTTCAATCAAATTAACACATCTTTGTCAATGAACAACCACGGAGCACTCAGCGCTTCTCCCGGGAAACCGTTTATTCCACCATTAACGACGCCCCGCCATAGCTATCCACCGTCACATCATACGTGCCTGACGCGGTCCCAGGCCTCACAAACACAAGACAGAGAATGCTGTTGCTTGTTCTAAACAGGGGCACTACCGAAATATCGGTCGTTCCAAAGTCTATACTCGGCACAAGACCGAATGAGCAGTCGCTTGAGCCTGTTATAACAGCTATATACGGTAACAGCCGCGGCCTTGCGGAAGACAGGCTGAGTTCTTCTATAAAACACTCACCTTTAAGAGGACTCAGGCTCAATTCCGGACATTCAAAAGTACCGGACCCTACTGTAACCGAGGCATTACAGGTAACCGTTGCCGAACTCGGGTTTGATGTTACGTTAACGACGAGCTCCGTGGGACTGTCGGCGCTGACGCTGTTAACGGTAATATCGGCACAATCAAACGCAACAGTGGTCGAATCATCAAATTCACCATATTTTCCAGTGATAACAATATCGGATGTTGCGCCGCTTGGTATCGTCGACGGCTCAATCGAGACACACTCGTCAGCAGGAGCTTTGGAAACCAGTTCAAAAGAGTCTTCACAGGTAATTTCTTCAGATCCCGTCACAATGGAAATATCGCAGGCAATAACTTCGTCGCTGCCGCCGCTGGTGTCGTCGTCATCACCGCCGCCGGTATCGTCGGTATCCGTGTTCTGTGCCGCGATACTGGACACATTGAGGGTGACCGTAGGTTCATCCGGGATCGAGGGAGCCGAAGCCGTAATACTGGCGACAACCACCAGTTCAGTGGATGACTGTACGGCAACCTCTTCCACTGTGGCATTATCACAATCAAAAGCAACACTGGTTTCTCCCTCAAGAAAGTTTGTATTCTCACCCGTTATGGTGATTTCTACGGTAGAGCCGAAAAGGGCGTATGCCGGGTCGACATCCACACAACCGGGTATTTTCTCTGCACATCCAACAGAGAAGGTGCGGGTAACCTCTCTTTCATTGCCCCAGATGTCCCTGGCGACAATTGTTATACTGTAACCGACTGCAGCGCCTCCTTCCGTTATGGGAAAGCCGCTGAGCCGAATAGTGCCGGTGGTTCCGTTATCTACATCAACGCGGGTCAGGGTTCCGGTAATGGTTTCACCGCCGCTGTCCAGAACGACGACTTCCGACTCCGATGTGTCGACCGCATGATTGTCCTGCAGGAGTATTTCAATACTGCAGTCCTGTTCAACAATGTCGCTTACAAACGGCTTTTGAAAATCCGGCACAAATTCAAGCAGCAGGGAACCTGCTTCATAATTATCGACCTCGGCGGTTACCAGAACGGCCGTCTTGTCGTCGTCGGGCTCAACGGCGATTACCGTACGCGGTTCAACCGTAGAAAGGGTTGCCACAAGCTCCTTCACGGAATTGATAGTACCGTTTTCCGATTCCATTTCAACATTCAGCACATTCCCGTCTTCGGCGGTTGCATCGCCGCTGTTTGCAGCGGTAATAGTAACCGGGGCAATCGCCGCGCCGTCCTGGTCGGCGAGATACATTTCAATGGGGGTTTCAAGAAGACCGGGAACCGGCACAAAAATACTCTTTAAAACCGCTTGTTTGGGCGTTTTGAGGTTCAACGTCACTTCCGTACTCAGATCAGCTTTTTCCGTTTCCACCTTCATTATGGCGGTATCCTGATCCTCACGTATCTCTTCAAGATCAAAACGCAGTTCCACAACGCTGTCATCCACCTTTGCGGTGGCTCCGGGAAAAGCGGTTGATGAGGCAGAGCCGTTATCTGATGGAAGCTGCAATCCTACGGAGATTTTAGAGTCTTCAAGGGTAGCTCCTGTGGCGCCGTAGGCATTACTAAAAATATCTTCCAGGTCCACAACATCTTCCAGAACCACCGTGTCGTGTTCTTCCTCCCCGTCAAGCAGGACATTAATCGCTTCAAACTCCGCTGCAAGGTTAACCGGATCAAAATTCTTCACCTCCGCTGCGCCGATATCGATACCATCGCCGCCTGCGGGTGGGTAAAACTGTACAACCTGGGTATCTTCATCATCACCGGTAAACAGAAAATAAAAATGTTTGTCCCCGACGGCGGAAAAGAAAGCTACGTCCCTTTCCGCAATGTTGTCACTGTCGTGCTTGATGGAAACGTCATCGAGCACCGTACTTTTGCCCTTGAGTCCGATTTTTATGGTGTCACCCTTATCGTTCAGAACCCGTAGTTTGAATGAATTTTCATCCCCTTTGCCCTGCAGCGTCACTTCAGCATCATCTCCGGCATTTTTTTCATCCAGTGAACTGATATCGGTGAGCGTGATCGAAGCGATGGTATCCTGGGCTATGAAATCGACCCCCTCGGCCTCTTCATTAATCGATCCGAATATATTGCTGGAAACTTCCCCCTGCTTGGAACCGAGGGAATCATACAACTCGATCTTATCGATATACAGGTTGGTGATCGATGCGGTGGACCCGTCGGCCGTAGCCGCTGTAGCGGTAATCTGGAACGGGAGAAAAGACTGATAGCCGTATTTTGCCGCTATGGTTGTGTCCACAGCATTTCCTGAATAATAATCCGGATTGCCACCCGTAGTTTTTGTAACCGCTCTCAGTATGGCAGACCCGTTGTTGATTGTCGCACCGTTTTCGTGCTTGAGATAGAACGTTGCCGTCAACCCCAGGGCGAAAGGCGCCGGGTCTCCATCCTCATCAAACCCGACAATCGCACCATAAATAAAGGTGTTGTCCTTGACGCCCGGCACCTTAAACTTGGTCGATTGTTTTGTCGGATCAGCCGACAGCTTGAAGGCATCGTCCGGATCGATGTCGGCTACACCCGGATTGGCGTGCTGGGTCCCGAATCCCGACTCGAGGTGTACGCCCATGCTGGTCACTTCGTTGACCGGCAGCCCTATGATACCGATCCGGGAAACAAGTCTACGGGCCCGGTACATTGATATATCGCCTTTATAGTCGGAATCGCCGATTCCCTGGTGGAAAAAATCGGAATCATCATTAACAGACAACGCTTCATCAGCGTTGACATCACCGCTACGGTTGCCGATCCAGCGCGTTGAAGGTGATTCCACAGGTTCTGCAGAAAAGGTGGTCTCAACTCCGTCGGCATATGCCTCGTAGGCATCGGCGACGGCCGATGGCACGGAAACCGTGTCCACTGTTACGCTTATCTGGCTATGCCCTTCCACCAGCGTTGTTGTGGTGCTCTCTCCGCCTGAGATCTTAACTTCCTCGGCACCTGCCGGAATATTGTCGGTGTACACATAGACATCATTATCACTGGTGTCCGAATAATAAAAAGCGCCGTATACATCAATGATGGTGGAATCCCCCCGAAGCTTAATGCTGCCTCCATCGTTCTTCCGGGCGGGAATTTCATCCAGCACCTCCAGGGACAACAGTCCTCCGGTGCGCACCACGTAACAGTTTGCCAGAGGGCTGGAAACCTCTATCGTGGCTTGAGCCGAAATAGTAGAGCTACCCTGCTGTAAAGAAATGATAAGGGTATCGGTACCGGCCTGTCCATCGTAGCTGATCGCAAATTCCTGCCACGGGTTGGACGGCGTCACTGAAACCGTCTCTGCTGCGGTTTCCCACAGCGCTGCATTGGCAGCGAGGGTCTGAGCGGTAACTGTTGCGCTCTGCATGGCAAAGCGAACCTTTTCACCAAATGATGACTGTAGAACAAGCTGTGCGCTGGAAAGCGGTAAACCGCCGAAGGTTGTAGCGAGTTCGTTGTCCCCGTCTAGGGCCAGCATCCTGCCGCGCAGATAGTCCTGCCCCTGCTCATAGGGAAGCACCGTTGCAGAGCTTGATGATAATTCTAAATACAACCGAACGGCTTCACCGGCAAATGCTGTCTGGGAAAAACAAAAGACGCTGATGAATAAAACTAACTTGATAAGGTTTTTCGTGTGTGCCATATCCCCTCCTTTTGGTAACGGCTCCTTTTTTATGCAGATGCACCTCGTTTGAACGACCCAATTAATAAGTTTATATATATTTGCTCCAGGCATATAGGGGTACCTGCCTGATCAGGTTATCTGAGGGTAACCCAATCCCGACAATACCCAATTGTGTGCTTTAGCAGTAAAAAGACTGGTATTGGAATGTATATATGCTTTACAGCGCCCGCATATAAACAGAGAGTAAGGTTTGCCCATCGATCAATAATAAATACTGCCCTTATTCATTATTGATAGTACTGCTCTGCATGTCCCGCGATGTGCACCGGCATTACTACGGGGTTTCCACCGGTACCATTTCAAAAACTTCCAATCACCTTCTTTGCCAAACTATTCACGATATTGTAACGCATTGAAAAAAAACAAGCTTTATCAATACTTTAGAATAGATGTAGTGCTTCTGCACAGCATTGTAAGGATATAAAATTTCGCGTGCAAGTGTCAAGAAAAAACTAATAAAATTATTGTAAAACTTGGCAAAAAATGGTTTATTTACTAGTAAATTAAGTATAAATTATCGCATTCCCATAGAAAGAGTGAAGAATGGGCAATAAAAAAGGGGCTTCTGGAAAAACCACTGCTGTTTCCTGTTTAACCGGCATTTTCTTTTTGATTCTGTTTATGGCGGCGGTTCCCGGGCAGCATATTCAGCATGGCCTTCTGGGTTTGTTGATCGGTTTTTCAATACCCTGGCTTGTCTATCTTGCCATATGGTTTATACGCACGGGCTGGAGACGGACGGCATTTCCAATCCAGTCACAATACCTGGTCATATACCTTAAAAGAAAGCTCCATGTAGGCATGACCCCCGATCAGGAAAAAATGCTGGTCGAAATAACCGGTTCCATGATAATGATTGCCATAGGCCTCGGCTTGGCAGGCGCTGTTTTCTTTGTAGTGTCCGGACTTATATATATCGGCGGTGTTATACAGTGGTAATAAAGCGGGGACGTATTTCGGGGCGGAAACGGTCTTCCACCACAGGTTGCCTTCTTCTTGACACTTCAGTGCCTTTCCTTTATAGTTTTGAACCTGGATAAAATACATACTGTATTTATAAAATAATTCAAATATCATCGTAATGTATACAAGACTGGTTCCAAAAAATTGAGATTTTTCGTCTAGAAAAATTCAGGCTTTGTCGTCTATTTAGGGACTAGTGCAAAATAAATCAGGGAAAATACGTGTCACGCCACACAGGCTCTATACCATTTACAAAAGAAGATCTCTGCAACGAGGCTGTCACCGTATTGAGCAAGGGGCGCTGGGCAAATGCCGACCTGCTGCTGTACAGCAACGGAAACGGCAATTGGGTGGTAAAAGATTTTTCACCATGCCCTTCCCTTGTACGCCGAACCTACGGCCGCTTTATGGTGAATCGGGAAGTGCGGGCATTGCAAAGGCTGCAGGGCATCAACGGCATACCGAAGAATCCTTTCCAACTGCACCGGTTGGCACTGTCTTATCAATATATTCCCGGCAAAACACTGAAAGAATCAAAAAAAGAGCCCGTTGGTTCACACTATTTTCTTGCCCTCGAAAACCTGGTGCAGCAGATGCACGAACGCAACATCGTGCACCTTGATATCCGCTACATGAGAAACATTCTCATTACCGACGATGGCGGTCCGGCGCTGCTGGATTTTCAATCGAGCCTTTTTCTCGACAAAATACCGCGCACCCTGCATCAACTCCTGAAGATAGTCGACATCTCCGGGGTGTATAAATGCTGGCAAAAAATAAGCCCTGAATCACTGGATGATAAAAGACGCGAAATTCTCGAGTCGGTTGAAAAAAAACGATCGTTATGGGTTTTTAAAGGCTACCCGCTGGGCACGAGATTGTCGCGGCGCTGAAACAGCAACAAACTGCGGCATACCGACTCGGCTGCAGTTCTGTTCATTCGGCTCCGGTTTCAAGACCGGACGCAGCACGTAATAACAATAACTACTTCACTGCCATAACATCCATGGCACTGTCCGATTACCATGAGAATCACAAAAAGAGCTAGATTTATCCTGGAATACAGCGGCATTCGTTTATTTTGCAGTGCAGCCTGTGCTCTTCCTCCGCGCCTTACCATTGCAGTTGGAAAACGCATCGCGCAAATAGCTGCCGGCACACTGAAGAGCCGGGTTCGGCTTGCCCATCAAAACCTGGAACATGCCTTCGGCACGCAGTACACTGCAGAGCAGCGCCAAAAAATTATCGAGGAGCTCTTCTCCCTGCTTGGCGAGGCCGTTATAGAATCGATAATATTCAATCAGCGAGACATGAATAATCTTACCATCGACGGCATGGAGCATGTTGAGGCGGCCCTTGCTGAAGGGCACGGTGTAATCATGCTGGTCCCCCATTACGGCATCTGGGAGCTGGCCAGTTTCATCTTCGGCAACAATTTCAGCGGCACGTCGGTTATCTATAAATCAATGAAGAACCCCTATCTCGACCGCTACCTGATGCGTACCCGCCGGGAGAGCAACCTGACGCTGATCCCCAGCAAAAACGCCCTGCGACTTGTTATTAAAACCCTCAAACAAAGCCGCATCGTGGGCATCCTCTACGACCAGAACGCCGGCAAACAGGGCATACCCGCCACGTTCTGCGGCAAAACCGCCTTCACCTATGCAGCCCCGGCAGTGTTCTCTCAGAAAACCGGCTGTGCCGTGATACCGGCCTACATGCAGCGCGAACCGGGTTTCAGAAAACACCGCCTCATAATCGGCAAGCCGTTTCCACAGATAGAAACCGGAGACAAAGAAAAAGACCTGCTGGCAAACACCCAGCAGTATAATGATTTCCTGGAAGACCTTGTTCGCAAGCATCCCGAACAGTGGTTCGGCTGGCTGCACAACCGCTGGAAGATCCCCCGCAAATTCAAAAAAGATTTCCCGGAGTAATCGTTGTCCCTTGCCCACGTTACACCCACCCAGCGCAGCACCTAGGCGCAGTAATCACCACATTCACATTTGCATTAATAAATAGTTACCATTGATGACTTACGGACTTTCTTAATCCCATTGCAATGCAGCCGAGTGCAACGATTTCAGGAGGACACAAGGGTCGACATGTTTGAGCCCCGTTTCTCAGGGGCGAGTTTGTTGACCCGCCGACTGAAATCGTACTGCGAGGGTATCCCGCCTGTCAAGGCGGGACAAGTTGCAGGGCGCCCTTTCTTTTCCCCCTTTGAGTCAATCCTCCGGATTGACCGCTTGCAGCTCTTTGTCGCAGGCAAAAAGCAAAGTGCGCAGCTCTTGTCACCGCAGGTGGCAAGACAAAGGGGTAGAAGACGCGTAGCGTCTTATAAACGTATTATCCCCAAATAACTCAAAGCTATTCGGGTCGCCGGCTGTAAGCTATGGATTTAGAAATCTTAGCTAGAAGCACCCCCCGGTCAATCCTGTTGCAATCACCCGGCAAAGAGTGGGATAATACTGGCTGACATAAAACAGCCTCCGCGGAAAAAACATGTCCATTATCACTAAATGCATCATATTCCAGCTCTGCATCCTGTTGCCGTTCTTTATCGGCTTTGCAGTACAGGGCCGTTTCCGCGATCCACGGAAATTCACCAACAGCATACTGCGTCTGAACATTATCGGCCTGGAACCGGTTATTGTCTTCTGGTGCGTCTGGGGGCTCAACATTTCTCCCGATCTGCTCTTGCTGCCCGTTGCAGGCCTGGGGCTGGTGCTGGTTGGGCTGGCCGCCGGCGCGCTGACCCTTCCCCTGCTGCATCTCAACAAAAAAAAGCGCTACACCTACCTGATAAGCGCAACCCTTGCCAATCACGGGTTTACCATGGGGGGCTTTCTCTGTTACCTGTTCATGGGCGAACAGGGCCTGGGGCTTTCGGTTATTATGGTCCTGTACTTCATCCCCTATGTGTTCGGTCTGATTTTCCCCCTTATCAAAACGCTGACCGGCCGGAGAACCCCCGGCGAGCACCTTCTCAAAGATATTATTTTCGACTTGCGTAACCTTCCGTTACTTGCAATGCTGCTGGCCCTCGCACTGAAAAGCATGGGGTATGAACGGCCCGATCTGGCTATCCCCGTCGATCCGCTTCTGATCTGTTCCATTTCCCTCTATTACCTGACTCTCGGCATCAACTTTACCCGGATAGACCTCAAAGGGCTCCTCTCCCAGCATAGTTATATGGCATGTATCAAATTCCTTGTCGTCCCGCTGACAGCATACATCCTGCTGCAACTCTTTCAGGTAGCCCCTGTCCTTCAGGCGGTCATTCTCATACAGGCCTGCATGCCGGTTGCGATTTATTCGGTGGTAACCTCGGTACTGTTCGAGCTCGACACCCGCCTTGCATCGTCACTGCTGGTCTGCAATACGCTCATCTTCCTCGTTCTCATACTGCCGGCAATGTTCCTGCTAAGGGGCTGGCTTGTGGGGTAGGTATAAGGGACAGTTTGCATGGGTGACGGGGCATGGCTTGCACACTACTAGGGCTTACGTTCAGACGTAGCGACTGTACTAAATGTCAATAGCTATTGACATTTAGTACAGTCGCTACGCTTTCAACTTAAACCACAGTGCGTAGGGTGGGTGCAACGAAGTGAAACCCACCATTGCAGTCTTTATTCACCGCCCATACCTTCAGGGAACACAAGCGGCTCTGCAGCCCAATCCTTTGCACACAAACCCTTCTCAACAAAACGGTGAACACTCGAATGCTGCCATTCACCGGGTCTTTTAACAAGGCCATGCTTTACCGGGTTGTAATGTATGTAATCACAATGGGCTTGATAATCCTGATCGTCTCTTATTGTGTGCTCCCAGAAACGTCTTTGCCAAACTCCTTTCTCCCCCTTTTTTACCCTCGAATGCGTTGGACACAATGACATATTGCCCAAACCCGCTGTATACCGCCTGGTAAATCTTGATTTTATTTTTTTCCAGCGTTTGGAAAAATCATAATCGCTTTCATGAAGCGACCATATACAATGAATATGGTCGGGCATAACGACTATCGCGTCGATAATAAACGGATGCTCTGACATCACAGACTTAAAGCATTCCCTCAAAAGGTCTACGGCAGCAACATCTTGAAATATCGGTATGCGTTCATACGTCACAACCGTAAAGAAATAGATCCCTCCCCACTGATAATGGCGTCGGTATTGTGGCATTTTTACGCTTCTCATGGTGGGTTTCGCTTGTGCTCCACCCACCCTACTCTTTCAAGTTAAACCACAGACAATAAGAATCAAAACTGTAGCAGCCCCAGGAAGATTTTATGCTACCATTCCTAGCACTACCAACACGCATTATCAAGACATTCCTGATGCATCCACTGCCGTGGAATTGATACCATTTAAGAACATTAAATGGTGGTCGAGGTATTCTGCCGTGCGGCACTAATCTGCATGCTGCTGCCCTGTTCGGCGGCTATGTGGCGGGAACGGTCTACCATATCGTCGATTTCATCGTCGGTGCGGATGGGGTCGTGGTGAAAGAGCACGAGTTGTCTTACGTTGCCGTAGAGCGCGGTCTGCACCGTAAGCTCAAAGCTTGAATGGCCCCAGCCGGTTTTTGCCGGATATTCTTCCGGTGTGTACTGGGCGTCGTGAATCAGCACATCGGCATCACCGATAAAACCAAAGAACTTCTCTTTCTGGTCCAGCAGGAAGACCGATTCCATATCAAGCTCATCGCCGGGAGCGCCCTGTTCGCTGAACACTTTTTCCAGGGGGAATTTCGCAAACGGCTCATTGTCCGGAATGTACACCACCGACTTTTCACCGTACTCAATCCGGAATCCAAGGGTCATGCCCGGGTGCTCTACATAGGTGGAGCGCACCGTAAGGCCGTTTATATTCACTTCGGTTTCGCTGACAGCCTCAAAGGCGATATCGGCGGCCCAGTTTTCCAGGTCGACGGGAAAATACGGCGACTGCATCTGCTGCCGCAGCACGTTCTCAAAGGGCATCTCACCCTGGTTGCAGCCGTAAAAGGTGATGGCATTGCCGGGAATAAAGGCCGGGGCAAAGAATGGAAGCCCCTGGATGTGGTCCCAGTGGGGGTGGGTGATAAAAACGGGCAGCGGCTCGGGCAAACCGCTCTGCATGCAGGCATTGCCCAGCGAACTGATACCGCTGCCGCCGTCGAACACCAGCCGCGTGCCGTTGTCGGCTTTTATTTCTACGCAGGAGGTGCTCCCGCCGTAACGTATTTTCCCGGGATCAGATACCGGAAGAGATCCCCGGACCCCCCAATAGGTAATCTCCAGTTGCCCGCCCATAGGTCATCCAACCAGTGAAGATACTTTATCGATCAGTTCCTGATCGGTGAATGGTTTTGCCAGAAAATCGTCGGCCCCTAGATTTCTGGCCTTGTTGACATCCTGCTCAAAAAACTTGGTGGAGCACATCATGATTTTTGATTTAGGACAAATATTGTTCTTTTTAATGGTATCAAGCACATAATAGCCGTCGAACCGGGGCATATTAATGTCGATTATAAACAGGTCCGGGGCAAATTCAAGCAGGCAGCCGTCAAAAACCGTGGCACTGTCTATAACGGTTTCCACCGCGTACCCGGCGTTGATAAGCACCCGCTTCATAAAATTGGCGATAGTAGTGCTATCGTCAATAATCATTATTTTTTTAACAGTAATCCCCGTGGTGTTGTGCATCTATTTTTCTTTTAATGAAAGATACTGCGCTATTGACGTTGCCGATGCATCAAGCTGAACCGGTGCATTGACGAATGCATCCTGGGCCTGTATCTCGTACTCAGGGGGAAATGCATTTCTAAAATACATATCCTGAAAATTGGAAAACTTCAACTGATGCGACGTTGAGTCGACCACAACACGCTTGTTCTTGTCGACAATGCCGTCCCTGACCGCCCGGGCCAGCCCGGCAATGGACTCGCCGCCCTGGGTACACACAACGTGGCCGTAACGGTTGGCCTGCAGCATGCCTTCAATGATCTCCTGCTCGTTCAGATCGACGGTTAAAAAACGGTCCTTGAAATGCTCTTTAACCAGCTTGCGCACCTTGGGAAACGAAACAGGATCGCCGATCATGGCCGCCTGGGCCACGCTGGATTGCACCTTCATGGGCTCGTACCGGCCGGTTGCGTTCCAGGCGGCAACCGGGTTGGCATGTTTGCTCTGCACCGCAAGAATAAGGGGCAGTTCCTGAACAATGTTCAGGCGGTACAGATCCAGGAACCCTTCCATAATGGCTGTTACATTACCGGCGTTACCCACCGGTACAACCACCACCAGATCACCGGTATCGTAGTCGCATTGCTGGGCTATTTCATACGCGTAGGACTTCTGGCCCATAATGCGGACCGGGTTTTTGGAGTTCAGCAGGCACACCTGGTATTTCTCGGCCAGCTCTTCAACCACCCGCATGCAGTCGTCAAAAACACCGGGGATTTCAATCACGGTTGCCCCGCTTCCCAGGGGCTGCGAAAGCTGCTGGGGGGTTACCTTGCCCTTTGGCAGCAGAACCACCGACCGGACGATACTCTTGTCAAGGTAGCTCAGGTACAGGGCGGCGGCCGCCGATGTATCTCCCGTTGAGGCGCAGATACCCAGCACCTCGCTTAATCCCCGCTTTTTAATGGAATAGTTGATGAAGCTGATGGCGCTTGCCATGCCCCGGTCCTTGAAGCTGGCCGAAGGGTTGAAGCCGTCGTTTTTAACATAAAACTCCATCCCCACCAGGCTGCTCAGCTCCGGGTTCGATTTGACGATTGCGGTATGGCCCTCGCCCAGGTAAATAATGTCCTGCAGCGGTACCGTGGGAAACAGCAGTTCCTTGAAGAGAAAAATCCCTTTCAGGGGCTCAATGTTCAGCAGTTTCCGGTAATCGAATATTTCCTGCCAGGTCTTGCCGTCGATCTGTTTCAGTTCGTCGAATGCCCGGTTTTCAAGACGCAGCAAACTGCCGCAGGTCGGACAGGTATATAAAAACTGGTCGATTGCAAAGGTTTCCCCGCATGCAATACACTCATACACCACATCGCCTCCATACGTCGGGACAAGGTGCTTGCGGATATGTTCCGGGGCCAGATCGATATTTTTGTCTAAAAACTCCATGATACGTACTTTCTCACCTTTCAATTCTGTTCAGATATCTTCGCCCAAACAGGGCGGAAGCTTTAACATAGTATATAAAAAATCAAACTATCTTAGTAAGTTATACTAAATTTTAGCGGTAGTCAACCACTGTGATTGCAGCGGGCGGAAAAGTTTCTTGCCTGATGGGCCGCTGTTCTGTACTATTGAAAGGATCAACCGTAAAAACATTCTAAACACTCAGGGCTGTTCAAAAGGAGTTACCTGTTTTACGATGGACATCGCACTGGACAAACTGGAAAAATATGCCGCAAAAAAGATACTGCCGCGCCTGGATTCGGAAGGCCGCCGGTTCGAGCTCACCCCTACCGAACTGGGCAACCGCAATCACATCTTTTTCCTGGAAATCCCTGGAAGGGGCAGTTTCATCCTGAAAGGATTCAGAGATAAAGACCGCATCAAAAATACCCTCCTGGCAAACAGATTCCTGAGCCGGATCAATATCCCGGTTCCGAAAACCTTTTTCTCGGACACATCAAAAAAGACGTTCAGCCGTTTTGGATGCTATTTTTCCTGTGAGGAAAAAATCGAGGGCAAAACACTGGCGGATACCGACGACTTTTCGGACAGCATCGGCCGTATAGCATCGTTTTACGCCAACATGCACCGCATTACAAGCTCCAGGTGGGGCCGCTTCACCTCGGGTAAAAAATACGGCTATACCCGCAAGCTCATGAAAAAGGTGGACAAACGGCTCAAAGCCCTCCAGGAAACCGCCTCACTGCTTGCGGCCCCTGATGCACAGCGCTACCGGCAGTGGTTTGACACCAACAAGGAAAAAACAAAGGAGATTAAAGTGTTCAGCCTGTGCCATGGCGATGTAAACGCCCGGAACATTCTGCTTTCCGACAACGGCGACATGTATATCCTGGACAATGAAGCCATAAAATACCAGCCATACCCCCTGGAATATTACCGATTGGCGTTTTTTCTCTTCGGCGACAACCCTTCCGCCCGGAAAGCCTTTGAAAAAGCCTATTTTGAGGAACTCCCACCCGAGAAACGCCGGTGTTTTGATGCCTGCGATGATTTTTACCGGGCCTATGTGCTGCTGGAAATAGCCTGGTACTGCAATAAAAAAGTCAAAAAACACAACACCCCCGATGCACTTAAAACAGCCTATACCACAACCCGCACCGGTGCCCTCGACGATCTAAAGACCCTCATTCCGTAAATAATATATACGGAACAAAATTTCCTTTTTTGCGACTATCCTTTTTAGAGAAATACTGTGCCGATGCAGAAAACGCGGCTATAACTCTGCTTTTCCAGACTCGCCGTCCCACTGCCCCGGCATTTCATAACAACACTGCCCCCCTGCTCAGGCAGCTTGATAAAAGTATTTCTTATTGCGTTGAAATATGCAAAAATCATTCACTAAAAAGAACACTCTTATTGAAGATATCGCACAAAATCATAGATCTTTTGTTTGTTTCGCCACAGGCACCGGTTCTGTACCGCTATTTTTTTCAGGGGAGGCTCCTTTTTTGCCGGTTGCAATCGATAATGATCGGGAGTTAGTACGGCACTGCCTGGCAGGCAACCAGGATGCATGGGTTCTGCTGTATAATCGCACCTGCGGAACCATCTATTATATCACCCACTGGAAAACGTGGGGGTTCAGCAACCAGGAAGCCGAAGAAGTCATGCAGGAAGTGCTGGCCAGCCTGGTCGTCTCACTCAAAACATTCAAGTTTGATTGCTCGCTTGAGACGTTTGCATCAAACATTGCAAAGAATAAATGCATTTCCCACATCAGGAAACAATCCGCCGGCAAAAGAAGCGGCGAAAAAAACGTGGTTTCACTGCACGATGAAAGCCAGGCCGCGGAACTGGCACTGGAAGACAAACGTTCTTCATTCAGCAGCCTGCTTGAAAATATTGAAACGATAAAGATGGTGCGGGTATCACTGAACGCCATCAGTGAACGCTGCAGGATGCTTATCAGGCTGCGCTACTACCAGGATCAGTCCTACGAAGAAATTGCCAAAGCCTTACAGCTTCCCATGGGCACCGTTGCCTCACGGCTGAAACGATGTCTGTTGAAACTGCGCACACTGTGCGAACAACAAAAAGGAGCGACACCGTGAACCCACAATGCACCCGGCCGGATATAAACGACAGACTTTTGCTCTTCCTGGATGACTGCCTCGACCCGGATGAACACAAACTGTTCGCCGGTCATCTGAGCACCTGCCGGACCTGCGCCGGCGACATGCAGGAATTGCGCGCAATGCACCATACCATGCAGCACTACTACCAGTGTGTTCCGGCAGAACTGCTTGTCGACTATGTCTGTCGAAACGATTCCCTTTCAAGCGTAGCGGCTCAGGCCGCGGACCTGCACCTGGAAGCATGTATCGATTGCAGGAAACTGCAGAAAAAACTGACTATTTTAGGAAAAGAGTGTCCGGATCCCGGAGCCCTAACCGCCCCGGCACCTGAAGCACCCCGGTTTCTTGATATTGTCGCCCGCCACTACACGCTCAGCAAGTCTCCCGGAAAAAGCGTTGCCGGATTCATGGAAGAGTGCTGGACACGGGTGAAACATTTTTTTGCTCCGCTGATTCCCATTGCCCCGCAACCGATTTTTGTCAGGAACCGCCTCGGAGGAGTACGTGAAAACATACGCGTCATACATGACGATAGCGGTGAAATAGACACGCGCATTGAAATTGAACCCCTGGCGGATACGGGGGTTGAGATCATGGTATTTATGACTGTTGCGCCGGACAAAACGCCTCTTGAAAATGCCCGCGTATCACTGTACCATGCCGAGGAAGAAACAGTCTCTTTATTTGTGACAAAAGGCAAAGCGGTTTTCAAAACCATTCCACATGGCGCCTATGAGCTTATACTTTCCCGTGACGGCCGGGAAATCAAACGCATTACCGTATCAACCCGGATGATGTAAAAAAAATGGCACTACACCAAACATTCGAGCTTGAAATAACACGGCAAAAAAACCGCCTGAAGATACACGCCCATTCCCGCGCGGATGCGGCCCGGGCAACCGTTCGCCATTTTGAGGAGAAGGCTTTTGATGTTGCCCGGGTAGACGCGAAGTGCCGGGAGGTTTCCAGGCTGCTCAACAATGCCAACCTGCGCGGCTCCCTTGCCGGGGAGGTCAACGCGCAACTGAAAACCACTGGATTCAGCCTCTTCGAAGAGCTGTTGCCCCATGACATACAAAAAGAGCTGATTGAAACACCCTGCGAAAGCCTTGTCATCACCATTGACGACAGCCTGGTGCATGTCCCCTGGGAGCTCTTACATGACGGCAATACTTTTCTCTGCAGAAAATTCAGCATGGGCAGAATTATCCGCTCCCGCTACAAAGTGCCCAAAAAACGCATGCGCTCCCTGTTCTTCCCCCTGAAGGTATTGATTCTGTGCGACCCCTGCCGGAACCTTAAAAATGCCTATCGAGAAGGTGACTGCCTGCGCAAAGAACTCGACCAGAGCTCCTCGCTTGTGCACGCCGACCTCTTCAATCGCAAGGTTGATCTACATACTATAAAAGAGTGCGTTCGGGACTATGACATCATCCATTATGCCGGTCATGCGGACCACCTCCCCGAAAACCCGTCGGAAAGCGGCTGGCTGCTGGAACAGGGAAAATTCACCCCCCGGGACATCCTGGACCTTTCGCATAACCTGCCCATGCCTGCCCTGGTTTTTTCAAACGCCTGCCAAACCGGGCGGACGGAGGAATGGATAGACGACGGCATGTACAACCGGAAGATGTTCGGCATGGCCCACGCCTTTCTCCTGTCCGGGGTGCAGCATTATATCGGCACCTTTTGGGATGTATTGGATGAGTCGAGCTACACCTTTTCAAACGCTTTTTACCACAATCTCATTGCCGGAAAATCAATCGGCACTGCCCTGCAAAAAGCACGCGAAACCCTCATCGCATCCTATGGCGAGGATGCTGTTTTATGGGCCAGCTATGTTCTCTACGGAGACCCTGATTTCAGGTATTTTGAAGCTGATACGGCAAAGGCAACCCATGCCCCCGGTTCGCCGCATGAGGTGTACGACGGATCGGCTCCCCTGTCCGCCGGCGCCGTCAGATCTCTTCCGCCCGACCGTAAAACATTCGGCCTGACCGTATTTACCTATATTGTCGTGCTGGCCGCCCTCCTGTTCGGTTTTTTCATTATCAAAGACAAGCTGCAGAGCCCTTCGTTACAGCACGCTGCAAAAGCGCCCGTACCTGCAACTGTTGACGGCACCACGAAAAAGGATATCGCAGACATTCTTAAAAAACTTTCAAAAAAATATGAGCAGCAGAAAAAAGTCCTCCCGCGTGTCACACCGCAGGACACCTGGACCTCCAGTCCCCGCACGCTCTCTTTTCTGGGATTCAGTATTATTGGTATTTCCAGGGAAAAACGGGAACACGAGCAACTGCTCTCCGCGGTTTTTTCACACGCGCTGCACAAGACAGGCCGCCTCACCCTTCTAGAGCGGGAGCGGATCAGTGATATTATGGAAGAACTGCACATCAGCACATCGGATATTGCCGACCGGAACATGGCTCTCTCCATGCTGGGAAAGCTGCTCGGGGTACGCTTTATCTGCACCGGCGAAATAATCAAACTCAAGAAGAACACCTCGATTGCGGTCCGGGTGATCGAAACGGCCACCTCGCACATTATTATCTCGGTGAACAGGGACGTCGGCGACGATGAGGTGAGGGCTGTTATCGAATCCTGTGCCCACGATGTGGCGGAACAACTGGAAACGCTGCATCCGCTCAAAGGAATCATTACCGGCATCGATGGAAAAGACGTGACACTCAACATCGGCACGGCAGCAGGCGTTACACGGGGCATGCTGTTTACCGTGCTTGATGATATAGAAACCCAAAGCCCTGCGAGCCGGGGGGTCGGAACCCTGAAAATCGTGCAGGAGGAACAACACACATCGGTTGCTGCCGTTCAAAACACGGGGGCGGGTTTTACAAAGGGCCTGCGGGTCATCAACAAAAAAAACTGAAACATTCAACTCGACAGGCACGTTATGCTTGCACGGCAGTGGTATATTCACGTAGCAGTTATGTTCATATGCATTGCCCTGTGCATACCGGCCTGCACCGTGCGGGAAGGGGTCGTCTACAAAAAAGACGATAAGCTCTACGGAACGGTTGACGGGTTGTTCAAGGAGAAATGGAACGATTACTATGCCCGGGGCATGTCCTATGCCGCAGGAGAATACTGGGATGAAGCGATAGCCGATTTCAAAGAAGCCCGCCGCCGGCGCGGCAAAGACCAGCGCCGGGCACGAACCTACGGCATGCACTTTATCGACTATTTCCCGAACCGGGAACTCGGCATCGCCTTCTATAATACCGGCAAATACCCGGAGGCTATTGAGTGCCTTGAAACATCCATTCGGTCATATAAAACCGCCCGGGCCGCATTCTATCTGAACAAAGCCCGCGGGAAGTGGCTAGAAGAAACCAACCTCGACAGGAAAGCACCTGACCTGTCTATTGTAACCCCTCTTGAATCGCAGATAATCAGGGATCTTTCCATAAGAATCAAGGTCCGGGCCAGGGATGACTATTTTGTATCGGGCGTCTCCTTCAACGAGGTGTCGGTACCACTTGAATACACACAGAAGGAAGTGTCTGTATCCCACGAGGTATCCCTTACCGAAGGCCATAACAGAATTTCCATGCATGCCGTTGACCTCCTGGGCCGCACATCATCACCGGTCATACTGAATGTAACCGTTGACAGACAGGGACCTCTCATCTTTCTGGAAGGCCGCCGCAACGCCGGCGGCACGGTGACGGTCCGCGGTGCTGCATACGATACCTCCGGTATAGCATCTATTTCCTTCAACCGAACGCATGAGGCACATCATCCCGGAAAACCGTTTCTGAAAATAAACGAACAACTGCCGCAAGAGACGGTCGGCAACGGCTCTGAAATCAGCTATGCAGTTTCAGATGCGGCCGGAAACACCACTTCCGGCATACTGGCAGTGTCTGAGCACGGCAACTCCGGCACACGGGGAATCCCCGTGTGCCTGGCCTTTGCCGGCACCCCTGAATCGCCCAACGCCCTCCCCCCCATGACCCTGCCCCGCTACACTGCCGCCCGTCCAGGCTCGGCGCAGGATCATGCAGCCCCGGCAAAGCCGAATATAGATTTAAAAAACCTGAAAAACGGACATACCGTCTACAGCGACACCCTCTTTCTCGAAGGAACTGTTTCCTCGTCCCAGGGTATCCGGGACATACAGGTCAACGGCATTTCCCTGCTGGATGCACCGCATGACCGCTTTTTCGAGTCGTTTCTACAGGAATTGTTCAAAACAGGCAAACGCTTGATTGCGTTCAGCAAGCTTGTAGGGCTTACGGAAGGGGAAAACACCATTACGATAGACATGGTTGATGTTTCCGGCCAGAGAATCTCAAAAACAATAACCGTTATCAGGAAAATACCCAGGGCCCGGCAAATCGGATCACGGCTCTCTTTGACGATCTATCCCTTCCAGAAGCACGGCTCCGGCGAGCCGATTGCCGACTATATTCAAGCGACCCTGTCCCATGCCTTCGTCAACCAGAAACGTTTTAACGTACTTGAGCGCCGGCACCTTGACAAGCTGCTTACAGAACAACAGATGTCGCAGGAATCGGTTTTCGACCGAAAAACCGCAATACGTCTTGGCCGTCTCATGACTTCTGAAACCATTTTGCTGGGTGATGTGTTTATACTCAAAAACAATACGATGGAAATAGTATCCCGGATAGTTGACACGGAAACATCGCTCATCCTGGCAGAGAAGGACGCCTACTTTGAAGGAGACACGAACGTTGCGCTTCGCGAGGTGCTCACCGGCCTGGCACTGAAATTCAAAGAACAGTTTCCCCTCTGTGAGGGAAGCATCATAGATGCGGCCGCCCCTGGAGTACTTTTTAATCTTGGACGTGCGGACTCGATTTTCCGGGGCATGCGCCTGTTGTCATTCCAGGAAACGGCACCTGTTACAGCGGACAGTGTGGCTCCCCTCGGGATGGACACAAAAATCCTGGGGCTTATTTCCACAACGGAAGTACGTGAAAGATTCTCAAAAGGCACCATCGTAAAAACATTCACCCCGCAACAGATCGCGGCAGGCGATAAGGTGATTACAAAATAATGCCTATGCTATGTAGTCAAGAAATAGTAAAAGCATCTATCCGTGATGAATAAAAATGGTAAAAGGTTGTATACCAGAAACACATTGCGAACAACAGGATGTAGGGGATTAGAGAAACTGTTTTGTTATCCCATTGCAGCGCTGCCGAGTGGAACGATTTCAGCCGGAAACAAGGGTCGACATGTTTGAGGCCCGGCTTGCCGGGACGAGTTTGTTGACCCGCCGGATGAAATTGTGAAACGAGGGTATCCCGCCTAAGGCGGGACAAGTTGCAGGGTGCCTTTTCTTTTGTTACTTTTCTTTGGAGCAAGCAAAGAAAAGTAAATATAACAAGCTAGAACAACCCGTTCTTCCCTAATTACTGTAATTTGTGGGGCAGTCACATGTCTCGTTACAATGAATATCGTATGTTCCAAAAGTGTTGGCAACAAAAATAATTACATTTCTGACAATGAAACTAAACTGCATTACATATAAATACCTATCTTTGACGGCGCTTGTGCTCGCCGCTGTGCTGCTGGTGCAGCACCCAGCCCGGGCCCAGCAAATGCCGCAGCAGGTCAACATCTCATCATCACCGAACCCCGTGGGCTCAGGCGCCCGGGCCACCGGCATGGGCGGCGCTTTCATAGCCGTTGCCGACGATGCGACCGCGGCGTCCTGGAACCCGGCGGGCCTGACCCAGTTGCGCACGCCCGAGTTTTCCTTTGCCGTATCATATTTCAAGCTCCGCGAAACTTTCAGCGCAGCGTTTCATCCTGAAACAAAAGGCACACAGGAGGTTTCCGACTGGGACATAAACTATATGAGCCTGGCCTATCCGTTTACACTGTTTCGCCGCAATATGATTGTTTCCCTCAATTATCAACGGCTGTACGAGTTTGACCGGGACATGGAGTTCGATTTCATGGGCAGCTCCGGCAATCCTTTTACCGGAACATCCACCAGCTTTTCACAGGCAGTCGATTATAGACAAAAGGGGGCTTTGCGGACCATCTCTCCCGCTTTTGCAATCCAGATCACACCGAATCTTTCCTTCGGCATCACCTGTAATTTCTGGACAACAAAGCTGTTCGGCCTGAACGGCTGGGAAACAAACTCGACGGTTAAAGGCACCATACGCAGCTCAAACCTCTTCCCCACCTCTTTTACCACCAGGGATCACGACCGTTACTCCGACTTTAACGGATTCAATATGCATATCGGCTTGTTATGGAACATTAACCGATACATAGCAATAGGCGGCGTAGTCAAAACCCCCTTCACCGCTACTGCACATCACAAACGCCTGGTGCAAACCACCATACGGCAGTCGCTTGGCATAACAACCCGGAATCATCTTAAGATCCGTGAGTCCGTTGATATCGACATGCCCCTCTCCTACGGCCTTGGCGTGGCACTGCGCCTCTCCGACAGGTTGACCGTTTCATGTGATGTATATAGAACAGAATGGTCACACTATATCCTTGAGGACGGCCGGGGCAACCGCATGAGTCCCATCAGCGGCAAACCATCACACCAAAGCCGTGTGAAAGCCACGCACCAGGTGCGTCTTGGCGCCGAATACCTTTTTATATTCCCAAGAGCTGTTATTCCGCTTCGGTGCGGTATATTTTATGATCCCGAACCTTCCGAGAAAAACCCTGAAGACTACTGGGGTTTTTCGCTGGGTACCGGGATTGCTATAGATAAAATAATTTTTGATATTGCCTATCAATTCCGTTATGGTGATAACGTTGAAGGGGACGTAACCGATATTCCACATGCCCGGGCCGATGTTACCCAGCACACCCTGCTCATGTCGGTTATATATCATTTTTAGGCCGCTCCCGTAACAGCGTTTTAAGCATATATGCACATCTATGGAACAACAGATTGTTATGAAACGAATACAGCCTCTTCTCATTATTGTCATTCTTGCAGTATTCCCAGGTGTGTTTTCATCACCCCTGTATTCATTTGCCCTGGGCCTTGCAGCGGACAACAGCACCCCGTTTGACAATCCCGACGACCGCATTTTTGCCGTGTCCGATCGGACCTCCCAGAGCGTATACATCTACATCGGCAACATAATAGAAACGGTTGATCTGAGTGATTTGGGAACCCCCATGTTTGTTCGGGAAGCCGGTGACGGGGGCTGGCTGGTAAAGCTGTATCGTGATAATTTTTATTCCGGCCAATGGTTGGTCTGCCATATAGACCCCGACGGGATTGTCCGCTCCGCCGTTCCGGACCAGGGGTACGGCCCCTTTTTCTCCGGATTGAGCAACGGTCGCTCTATAACAACAGGCCTTCATTCCGGGGAAATCAGTTTGTATACTTCAGGGGGGCAATTGCTGTCGTCCAAAAACGTCTGGGACGACCCGGACGGATGGCCGTATGCATATACCGGCATGGGTGATGTTGCCGGACTTACCGACGGACGCTTAGTGCTGATTCCGGAAATGGGTGCATCTTCGTTCTGCTGGTATGAAGAGGGAAACGGGGCCGGTTTTACACCGTACCTCTATTTCTATAATAACGATCTTACGCTGAACCATAAGGTTGACCTGACGTCGCAGAACATTCTCTTATTCACCCTTGCCGGGCATCCCGGTGGAGGATTTGTCGCATTGGGAAACAAAACGGGTACGGACCAGGCCACCCACCTCTTCTTTTTTGATGCCTTCGGAAAAATCAACGATCAAGTAGATATCCGTGAATCAATACCCGAGGCCGCCTCAGACTGTTATATGCAGTTTCCGCTGGCAGTAGCCGGGGACGGTTCCGTGCTCGTGTCCCGTGTCAATACCGGCACCCTGTGGATATTTTTACCCGCCAGGGATGGGGCTGCGCACAGCGTCGGTCTGCCGGCCCTTACTGTGGACGTATCCGGCAGGGGGCCTTCAGCAATCGGCGGCATAGGCGGCAGTTATTTCAGGCAGCAAACGGAAGACACATCCTATGGGGTCATGGGGTTTCTTGAAGGATATGTGAGAGACTTCCATACCGGCAAGGGGCTTTCAAATGTACTGGTTGTTTCAAACAGCGGTTCCAGCGCGGTCAGCACCAACGGCATATTTCATCTTGTGGCGCCGGAAGGCGGCTTCGCAGCCCTGGCAACACTCACAGGATACTGGCCTGCATTGTTCTTTTTTGACATTCAACCCGGTGATATTACCTATAAAAACATTGCCTTGCTACCACAAAGCGACAACAGCACCTGCCCTGCAGAAGCGGCACTACAGGACCGGAAAACCCTGGCTGCCCTGCGCTCATTCAGGGATGTGGTGCTGGACAAAAGCACAACAGGGAAGAACTATATTAAAGCCTATTATCGGCATGCCGACGAACTGACACGCATTCTCAGCGCAAACCCGGAATGCACCCGCCGCTTTTCAACGCTTTTGGACAAACTGGCCCCGGAACTGGCCTCTTTAGGCACCCAAAATTCCCTGTCCGTCTCAGCCGAACTGAAACAGGAAAGCCTGTCCTTTATCAAAGCCCTGCATGATAAGGCTTCGAAAAAGCTTCAAATTGTCCTCAGAAACCTCAAAAACGATATTCGGGAATATCCCAACCTTGCCGATGGCAGCTAACCGCTGTTACTCACCGTCTGCACCAAAAATCGACCGATAGCCCTGTCCGGCGTATATCCCGGCTACTGCCCCTGCCTACCCCTTTTTTCGCGAAATAAATTGGCTTGTTTTGCGACTAATACCTGTAGAAAACACATGTACACACCATTGCAGGAAAGGGGGTGGTTTTCCGTCGGACGTACCACAAGCGGGCAAAAGAAACTGTATTAAAACACCAATGTTTGAACCCTTTGAGGAGGTGAATAAGAATGCACACAAGAAAGAATAGAATCTCAATATATTACACCATACTATTACTGTTACTGGCAGGGTATATGCTTGCCGGCTGCGATCCGGACGACCCCACGGACCAGGTACAGCGGACGCGCACATCCCCGGCCCTGTCTTCATTCAACTCCTGCCGGGAGCTTGAAGCGGCCTTAAAAAGCAACCTGAAGGAAGAGTTACGAGTACAGTTGTTGTCGCTTAACGACATTACGATTTTGTACGGATTTCCGGAAGACGACTCCGCCACAGATGCCGACACCAACGGAGGCCGGGAGGAAGGCGAAGACTATTCCGGAACAAACAACCAGGAAGAAGGGGTCGACGAGGCCGACTTTGTGAAAACCGACGGGTATCACATCTACACCCTGAACGGCAACAAGCTTGTTATTGCCGGAGTTCCCGAATTCGGACAGCTTACCCAGGAAGCGATCTTCGAAATCGAAGGGTACCCTACCGAAATGCTCATAAGTAAAGACAACGACACCGGGCAGGCTACCAGGGCGGTTGTTTTCTCAAACCTCTCCACATATTCCATCCAGAAGGATAACCCACTGTATGAATACTATTACGACAACAGCTCGGGTGAAACCATGTATCCCGTCAGCACACTGTTGAAACTCACCATAATCGACCTCAAGAACCCCCTCTCGCCGGAGGTTATACAAGAGCTCTACCTGGAAGGGTATTATCAGACCGCCCGCAACCGCAGCAGTTCCATCAACCTGATCGCCTACTCCAGCATGTACATACAGGAGTTGAAATACTGGCCGGACGTTCCCGATGAATACTATGAAATGACCGAGGACGATCCGCGTCGCAAACAGATCTGGGATGAGGCCATCCAAAGAGCCATAGCCCATAATGATGCCTATATCGACACACTTGCCCTGGCGGACCTTGTACCCAGGATCTTTGAAAAAGAAGATGGGGACATAATCGACCACAGTTTCACGGCAGAAGGCTGCGCGAATTTCACCACAGCCGACGACGGGATGAGCCGGGGGTTCACGTCAATTATCAGTTTTAATCTGCAGGATACCGAGTTTACCTTCGACGCCGATCATATCGTCAGCAACTGGAGTATGATCTACGCCTCATCAGACACGTTGCTCATTGCGGAACCGGCCCAGAACTCGTGGTGGTACTGGGGTGTCGACGATACCTTTGATGAAGCGACCAATATTCACCGGTTCGACATCTCCGATTTCGGCAAAGCCGTCTATACCTCCAGCGGTCGGATTGACGGCACTGTTCTGAACCAGTTCTCCCTCTCGGAATACAATGACTACATCAGGGTGGCTTCCACCACCGGACAATGGAACCGCTGGTGGATGGAAGAGCCGGATCCCCCCGAAAATCACGTGTATGTGCTCAAGGAAGACGACAACAAGACCCTGGAGGTTGTCGGGTCGGTGAAAGGCATTGCACAGGGAGAGCGTATCTGGTCGGCACGCTTTATCAGGGACACCGCCTACCTTGTTACGTTCAAAAACATTGACCCCCTCTGGGTCATCGATCTCAGCAGCCCTGAAAACCCAACCATACTGGGTGAGCTCGAGGTGCCCGGTGTGTCCACCTACATTCATCCCATTGATAACGACACCCTGCTTACCATCGGCTACGGCGGCGATGAAGAGGGGCTGGACTGGTCGATCAAAGTATCACTTTTCGATGTTTCCGACTACAGCGATCCTTCACTGATCGATGAGCTTCCGCTGGTACAGGTTGAAGACGACAACCAGTCTTCATACTCCACCTGGAGCGAGGCTGCCGGTGAGCATAAGGCATTTCAGTACTGGGCGCCCAAAAAGATGCTGGCCGTTCCGCTGAGCAGTTATCGGTATACATACAGTGGTCAGGAGGAACCCCCTTCTGCCGACCTGGATAATAGTACCGATGCAGACGTTGTCATAGATTACGAATATGAATACAGCTCCAGGCTCATGCTGGTTAACGTTGATCCGGAAACAGGCCTTTTGATCCATGGCAGTGTCGACCACTCAGACTTCTATAATGCCGACCCCGGATATTACTGGTACAGCCAGGAGATCCGACGCAGTATATTTATGGGCGACTACATTTATGCTATCAGTGATCGGGCCATTACGGCCAGTGACATCGACGACCTGTCGCTGTCCGCAACACTGGAGCTTCCCGGCTCCCAGGCAATGGACCGTGATACAGAAGTCGTCGAAAATTAACCCTCAAAACAGTAGGGCAGATACACCGGTTGATGTATCTGCCCTTTTCTCACAAACTGAAAATATAAAAAACTATGCCTTGGCAATATAGTCGGCCAGCAAATCGCCGACTTCGCTGGTGGAGTATCCCATCCTGCCGGCCGCCATGCTCTTCATGTCCTGGCTGGCAACTTTTTTAACCGCATCTTCCACAAGCTTGGCAGCATCTTCCTCACCCAGAACATACAGCATCATCTGCAGGGCTGCAATGGCCGCAATGGGGTTTATCACGTTCTGCCCGGTATATTTCGGAGCGGAACCGCCCATGGGCTCAAACATTGAAACGCCCTCGGGATTGATATTACCGCCGGCGGCAACGCCCACACCGCCCTGGGTCATGGCCGCCAGGTCGGTGATAATGTCGCCGAACATGTTGTCGGTGACGATAACGTCGAACCATTCAGGGTTTTTCACCATCCACATGCAGATGGCATCCACGTGGGCATAATCCCGGGTGATTTCAGGATACTCCTCGGCAATTTCATTATAGGTCCGCTGCCACAGGTCAAAGGCGTAGGTCAGTACATTGGTTTTACCGCACAGGGTAAGCTTTTTGTCCTTATTGCGCTTTTGACACAATTCAAATGCATAGCGCAGGCACCGCTCCACCCCCTTGCGGGTGTTGACCGATTCCTGGATGGCAACTTCATCCGGCGTGCCTTTTTTCAGGAATCCGCCGGAACCGGCATACAGGCCCTCGGTGTTCTCCCGGACCACTACATAATCAATTTCCTCAGGACCCTTGTCCTTAATCGGGGTGTCAACGCCGGGAAACAGCTTGACCGGCCGGAGGTTGATGTACAGATCAAGATCAAAACGCATCCGAAGCAGAATCTGTTTTTCCAGGATTCCGGGCGTCACATCCGGGTGCCCGATGGCCCCCAGGTAAATGGCGTTAAAGGAGCGAAACTCTTCCAGCACGCTGTCCGGCAGCGTCTCGCCGGTCCGTTTATACCGCTCGCCGCCAAGATCATAATCCGTCAATTCATATGTAAAATTTTTCTTCTGTGCCACGGCCTCCAAAACCTTGAGACCTTCCCGGACAACTTCCGGGCCGGTACCGTCACCGGGAACTACTGCTATCTTATACATAGTTTTCACCTTTCTTCATGCGTCATTCGTATTATACGTAACGACTACTACTCATAGTATTACAGACCCGCCTTCTTTTTGACATACCCCATGAGCCCGCCTTCGGCAATCAGGTTTTGCATAAAGGGCGGGACCGCCTGGGCCTGCAACACGCTGCCGTTTTTTTCAATGGTAATACTTCCCGTATCAGGCGATACCTGAACGGTGTCGCCTTCTTCAAGAGCGGCACAGGCTTCCGGGCACTCAAGGATCAGCAGCCCCATATTGAACGCATTGCGGTAGAATATGCGGGCAAAACTTCCGGCAATCACGCAGGCCACACCGGCCGCCTTGAGGGCGATGGGTGCATGCTCGCGCGAGGAGCCGCAGCCGAAATTTGCGCCGGCAATAATAATGTCTCCCGGCTGCACTTTGCCGGGAAATTCCGGGTCGGCGTCTTCCATGCAGTGTCGGGCAAGCTCTTCAGGGTCCGACGTGTTCAAATAGCGCGCCGGGATTATTTCATCGGTGTTGATGTTATCACCAAATTTCCATATTTTACCTTTAAATTCCATAGCTGACCTCATATCTGATTATACGTGACCTGTGTCACCATATTTTTTTCAACTGTTACAGTTCATCCGGCGATCCGATGCGCCCCAGAACAGCAGAAGCAGCGGTTATGGCCGGGTTGGCAAGATAGACGAAGCTCTCGGGATGTCCCATACGGCCGACAAAATTACGATTGGTCGTGGCGATGGCCACCTCGCCTTTGGCCAGGATGCCCATATGTCCACCAAGACAAGGCCCGCAGGTCGGTGTGCTGACCACGGCCTCGGATTCGATAAACGTCTCAACCAGCCCTTCCTGCATGGCCTGGAGGTATATTTTCTGGGTGGCAGGGATCACAATCAACCGCACATCCGGGGCAACCTTGCGGCCTTTGAGCACCTCGGCCGCTTCCCGCAGGTCTTCAATTCTGCCGTTGGTACATGACCCGATAACCGCCTGCTGCACCGGTACCGTGCCCACTTGACTGATGGACTTGGTATTGTCCGGCGAGTGGGGAAACGAGACCTGGGGCTCGATATCGGCAACGTTGTATTCTTTCACCTCCACATACTCCGCGTCGGCATCACTGTAGAGCGGGGTGAATTCACGGTCGGTACGTTCTTTAACATAGGAAATAGCCTTTTCATCCGGGCTGAAAATACCGCACTTTCCTCCCGCCTCAATGGCCATATTGGCTATGGTCAAACGGCCCTCGATGGAAAGCTCGTCCACCGTATCGCCGCAGAACTCCATTGCCTTGTACAGGGCCCCGTCAACCCCGATATCACCAATGATATACAGGATTAAATCCTTGCCGCTTACCCATTTGTTCAATTTGCCGTTCAGAACGAATTTCATGGTCTCAGGCACCTTGAACCAGGTTTCACCGGTAACCATTGCCGCGGCAACATCGGTGCTGCCGACTCCCGTTGCAAAGGCTCCCAGGGCACCGTGGGTGCAGGTATGGCTGTCGGCCCCGATTATAATATCTCCCGGCAGAATAATTCCCTGTTCCGGCAACAGGGCATGCTCGATTCCCATCCGCCCGACTTCAAAATAGTTGCTGAGTTCCTGCTCCCGGGAGAACTCCCGCAGCATTTTGCACTGCTCGGCCGATGCAATGTCCTTGTTGGGAGCAAAATGATCGGGGATCAGGATAACCCGATCCTTGTCAAACACCTTTTCGGCGCCTACCTCGCGCATTTGCTTGATGGCAATGGGCGCGGTAATATCATTTGCCAGCACATAGTCAACCTTGGCCTCTATTAACTGTCCGGGCTGCACTTGATCTAACCCGGCATGCTTTGCCATAATTTTCTCTACAATTGTCATTCCCATAGTGATACCTGCTTATTGAATAGTATGGTTTATAGTATAGAACACTTCCCGGAACGGTCGAGCTGTTCCAGTGGAAGAATTAATAGAATCCTTAATATGTTTCTCACCCTGTAGTAGCACCTTTAGGTGCGATATATGAACTGTTCGACGTTGATGGGCCTTAATCGCGGCCACAGGCCGCTCCTACCCGGCTATATTATTATGTACCTTATATAGGACCTTATAATTACAATACATCCTCCTGGCAACATAATATATTATATATTTTAAACAACTTGACTACGTTCTGTAAAGTGATATATTTACAATAATATATTTCATTTTTTGCAACATAGAATTTATTATGAATTTTGCCGAT
The DNA here is from genome assembly GCA_028282925.1 of Thermodesulfobacteriota bacterium. Taxonomy (GTDB): domain Bacteria; phylum Desulfobacterota; class WTBG01; order CAIYCZ01; family CAIRTM01; genus JANQGV01. The sequence goes on along the minus strand of JANQGV010000207.1, from coordinate 2,126 downwards.
TTAAACATATTTCTAACCCTGGCAGATACCCTGCATTACGGCAAAACAAGTAAGGCCTGCAACCTGAGTCCGTCCACCCTCAGCCGAATTATCAAGCGCCTTGAGGACGATTTGGGGCAGCAACTGTTTGAACGCGATAACCGCACCGTGGCCCTGACCGAAGCAGGCAGGCAGTTCAGGACATATGCCCGGGACGCCGCCACCCGCTGGAAATCCTTTCAGGACTCGCTTGCCGGGCAGCACGAAGTATTGCAGGGTGAAATCAGCATGTACTGCACCATAACCGCCAGCTACCGGGTATTGCCCGACATACTGCTGCGGTTTCGGGAAACCTACCCCGCTGTCCATATTAAGCTGCTGACCGGCGACAGCGACAGCGCCATTCAAAAAGTTGTCGACGGCGATGCCGATTTTGCCGTGGCAGCCATGCCCGACCGCATTCCGGAAAAGCTGCAATTTAAACCCATGACCGATATCCGACTCCGGTTTGTCGCCCCGGCCATTCCCTGGCCCGGCATGGACATGCTGAATACAAAGGAGATACCCTGGGACAGGGTACCGATGATTATTGCCGAAAAGGGCATGGCCCGCAAACGCATCAACGTGTGGTTCCACTCACAAGACATCACACCCGACATCTATGCCCAGGTTACCGGCAACGAGTCGATCCTGGCCCTGGTAAGCCTCGGCCTGGGAGTAGGCATTGTGCCCCAGTTGGTGCTCGACCAAAACCTGCTCAGCAGCAACGTGCAACTCCTGGACATTGCGCCGGAGCTGGAACCATATACAGTCGGCATCTGTGTCCTGAAACGCAGGATTAAGACCCCGCTGATCAAAGCCTTCTGGGATAACATATAGCTTCTCAATACGCATCATTAAAGTGTATTGAAAACGATTGAAAAATGGGGGGATATTTAACAAACCCACATTGAATTCATCGTCGGTTTTCATACCTCAAGCCGACTACCAACTTATTTTTGCAAACAGCTTTTAACCTTGTCAAACGAGAAAGGTTTATATATACATGATAAAAAACAGAACGTTCTTTAAAACAAATTTTTATTATGAATAATAAGCTTTCACGCCTAAATGGGAATAATTAATATGTCTTATGATGATGCCACTTTATACGAGCTGATGGGAATTGAAAACTTAATAAAGTTAATTCCACATAGCATTGGCGAGGTGAAAAAACTTGGTTTATACTATACAAAGCACCCACAAACATTGGTCCCAGCATTAAATTCTCTTCAAGAAGCAAAAATTTTACTCCATGATCACCCCTCAGCATCTCCTGTTTTTTCTTCAACATCTATTGAAATAGGCATAAAGAAAGGTTTAGTATGGCCTACCATTCATGGAGTTGTTACGAATGAAGATTTTGTGCCTATAATCGTTGAACTTATAATGCATTTGTCAATTAGTAGGTTCATGAATTTTACGAATGAACTGCTAAAGAATCAGGAACACCTAACAACATCTCATGATGTTGATTTTACATCATTCAAGCGTCCCGGCTTTAATGAAACTCTATGGAATGAGATGGCAACTATTCGATCACAACGCAATAAAATTGTCCATAATGGCGAAGTTAAGAACAATGAGGATGCTGAATTTGCATTTGAAGTAGCTGCATTTTTTCTCAAAGATATTGTTATGGATTTTGTTGATTGCTGCAAAAGGACAATTAAGTCTTCATGATATTGTATTGTTTTCATTGAAGCCTAAACTGCCCAACTCCGACGATCCGGCCAGCAACATTGCCTTTCTATTATCTTCTGTTTATTTTCAATTGACACCACATCATAACTACTTTATTTCTATTACAAGAATAAAGGCGGCATCATCCTACCTTGCCCGGCTGCCTACCGCCCCTTGGCGGACGCCGCTTTTTCTACAGAAAAGCTTATAGATAGCATTAGACCTATGTATAATTTAAATACATTAGTTGGAAGCTATAAAACATATCTTGAAGTTAAATATCCTGATCATTTTCAGAATTTCTGTCAACGCCTCAATGATAATAAGGTAGTGTCAAGAATCTTTCGCTTTTTTTCTGGCAGCGTCCTTCCTGGTCATCAGCCAGCCGTATCCTGAGTCAGCCTGTCTTCCAGTTCCTGCTCAAG
>JANQGV010000132.1 GCA_028282925.1 Thermodesulfobacteriota bacterium | reverse complement strand
TTGCTTGCTATCGACAATATATACTGTTGTTTTTTAATATACAAGGGGCGTCTCTCCGTGCCTGCCATGCCGAAGCTTTATGCGAAGGATGGGGCGCCCGTTTTTTACCCTCAAAAAGGGGGGGAATGCATCATCCGCATTTTTTTCGGCGGTAGCGGAAGGTGTGGCGGTTCATGTTGAGCAGTTCGGCGGCTTTGGTTTCATTGCCGCCGGTAATGCGCAGGGCCTCTTCGATATAGTGTTTTTCAATGGCCTGATGGGCTTCATCAAGGTCAATGCCCTCGGGAGAAAGCGGCGGATATTCGTCTGCGTTTGCTGTGGGTTTGGGCTTTGCAGGTGCCTGAGACGGTATGTCGAGGTCCCTGACCGTCAGTTCCGGGCCGTTGCCGACCAGTACACCCCGCTCGATCATGTTTTTCAATTCGCGGACGTTGCCGGTCCAGGCATGCTCCATCATGACCTGCATTGCCCCTTGTGTGATTCCGCTGAACCTCTTATTGAATTTTGTGCTGAATTGAGAAAGGAAGTGCATTGCCAGGGGCATGATGTCATCGGGCCGGTTGTTGAGGGACGGCACTTCTATTTTTATTACAGCCAGGCGAAAATAGAGATCGGCCCGAAAGCGTTCCGCCGCCATGAGCTCTTCCGGATTTTTATTGGTTGCTGAAACGATCCGCGTTGTGACCTTCATTTTGGTGGTGCCGCCCACCCGGTAAAATTCGCCGTCTTCAAGAAACCGTAACAGTTTGGCCTGGGCATCCAGGTGCAGGTCGCCGATCTCATCCAGAAACAGGGTGCCGCCGGCTGCTTCATCGATGAGCCCTTTTTTGCCCGAAGCACGGGCACCGCTGAAGGCGCCCTGCTCATAACCGAAAAGTTCGCTTTCCACCAGGTCTTTTGGTATGGCTGCGCAGTTTACCGGCACAAAGGGTCCTTTGTAATGAGGGCTGCGGTAATGGATGGCGCTGGCCATCAGCTCTTTGCCGGTGCCGGTTTCCCCCAGAATCATTATGGGGGTGTCAGGGCTTTTAGCAACTTTTGTAATCAGTTCCATAACGTCCTGCAGAGAGTCGCTTTCTCCCACAAAGCAGGGCAGGTTTTCGGCAAGGTATTTTTCCTGCAGCAGCTGGACTTCTTTGCGAAGCCTGATGGTTTCAAGGGCGTTGCTGATGGTGATTTCCAGGCTGTCCATGTGCAGAGGCTTCACTACATAATCATAGGCCCCCAGTTTCATAGCGGAAATGACGGTGTTGATATCCTCATAGGCGGTGATCATAACGACCACGATATCGGCGGAAATGGTTTTAATCGTTTTGAGAACGTCAATGCCGTTTATGTCGGGCAGGCCGATGTCGAGCAGCAGCAGGTCCGGCGGAGTATTTTGTACGGCGCTGATGCCTTCCTTTGCCGTGCCGAACGCCTGGACGGTATAGGCGCCGGAGAGTTCCCGGGTCAATCCGGTCCGGATTGCCTGCTCGTCGTCGATGATGTAGATGGTGTAGGTGCTCATGTCCGGTCTCCTTTCGGAAGCGGCAGCTCAATGGTAAAACGGGCGCCACCAAGCGGACCATCCTCTACGATAAGGGACCCGCCATGGTCGGTTATGATCCGGTTGCTGATACTGAGGCCGATGCCGGCCCCGTCGGTCCGGGTGGTGAAAAACGGGTAGAACACTTTCTCGCGAACCTCTTTGGGTACGCCCGGTCCGGTATCGTCAACATGTACCAGCACATGACCGTCGATACTTACGGTAGTGATGCGTATGATGCCGTCACCCCCGCTTTCCCTGATGGCCCCGGAAGCGTTATTGATTAAGTTGACAATCACCTGTTCGATCAATCGGTGGTCGATGCTGCAGAGGGCCATATCGTCGGACAAATCTGTTTCAATGCGGATGTTGTTTTTCCGAATAGTGACGCCGGTAAGCTTTACCGCTTCCCGTACCGGCTGATTGATATCGGCCGGCTTGAAGTGGGGTTCGCTGGGCCTTGAAAAATCCATAACACGTTTAATCACGTCCTCGATTTTACGTGATGATTGTTGCAGTTCATCAATGATTTCCAGGGCCTCGTCCGAATGGTTTGTGCTGCGCACGATTTTTGCCAAACTGCTCAGATTGATATTGATGCCGGACAGGGGATTGCGGATTTCGTGGGCAATGCCGGCGGCAATGCGTCCCAGTGAGGTCATTTTGTCCCGGGCCTGCAGCAGCTGCTCCAACTCCCGGGCGCGGGTAATATCAATCATGTTCAGGAGCACTGCATTTCTATCTTCATACTCGATCAGGCAGGTCCTGCAATAGACTACCTTCAGATCCGGCTTGCTGCCGGTTTTGCCGAATGGATAAAAACGCAGAATCATTTCATAGGGCTTCATATCTCCCGACCTGATTCTCTGGTGGAGCTCTTTAACTTTTTCTGTATCGTCGGGATAAATGCCTTCGTAGGTGGTCAGGCGAAATGTGGGCGGTACGGGGGCTCCCAGAAGCCGCTCCAGTTCAGGGTTAACGTACACCAGCCGGTCGTGCTGAAAGATAAAGATACCGCTGGGCGAATTTTCTACCAGGTCCTGGAACAGTTTACGGCTTTTGCGGACTTCCTGTTCGGCGAATTTGCGTTTGGTGACATCCCTGATTATCGACAAGAGCAGTTTCTTGTCTTCAATAATAATACGGGTAAGGGTCACCTCGGCGTCAAAGAGGGTGCCGTCGTACCGGCGATAACGCCATTCAAGGTTTTGGGGTTCGCCGTTAAAGGCCGCTTCAATTGCGGTAACAGCCTTTTGTTTCGAATCGGATCCATCGGGCTGTACGGGCGGAGAAAAGGTGTTTCCGTAGGCTATAACCGGCTTGAGTTGCTCTTTGGAACAGCGAAACATCCTGAGGGCCTGGTTATTGCAGTCCAGAAACTGAAGCTTGTCGGACAGCAGGATGGCATCTCCGGCATGATCGAAGAGTTTTCTGTACTTACTCTCGCTTTCTTTCAGGGCCGTTTCAGAGCGTTGCAAATCAGACCGGGCGGTCTTGTACTCGGCAAGCTCCAGGCGCAGCTTCTGCAGTTCTGCAATAAGCTGTTTTTTTGTTTTCTCAGAGTCGTTCATAACCGGTTCCACTGGTTTTTTTGTACGTTCCGTCTGCTGAAAATTGCGCAGAATTGTGGTGTAATATTGCGCACATCCAAGGTTTTAAGTATAGCACAGTCTTTTAACTATTTGAAATATAATGCTTTAATTAGCTTTGCGATTTTGGCATACATTATGTATTAGTAGGGTGTTTACGTAACCGATCAAAAACAGTAACTACTGCATTACTCTTTTTATATATACGAAAGGAAGCAGTTATGTCAAAAGGAGGATTTTTCGGACGCTATATAATCGTAGATCTGGATACGAAAACATGGCAGGTTGAAAGTCTGCCGGATGACATTATCAGGGATTATCTCGGTGCCAGGGGAATCGGTACAAAGTTGCTGTACGATCTTCAGGAGGGGAAGATCGACCCCCTGTCTCCGGGTAATCACCTGATTATATTTACGGGACCCTTTAACGGAACCAATGCGCCGGGTTCTTCCCGGATGACGTTCACCACCAAGTCGCCCCTGAGCAATACCATCAACACCTCCAGTATCGGTGGGTCGTTTCCCAACGCCTTGAAACGGACCGGTTTTGACGGACTGGTGATACGTGGAAGGGCGGAGGACACGACCTGGATTGAAGTAACCCCCGAGGGGGTACTCTTTCATGCCGCCGAAGCTCTCCGGGGTCTTAAGACTTCCGAGACCGAGAAAGCGATAAAGGAGGAACTGGGCGGTAAATGCCGAGTGGCCTGTATCGGGCCTGCAGGGGAAAACCAGGTGCGCTATGCGGCGGTTGTTTCTGAAACACGGACTGCCGGACGAGGCGGTGCCGGAACGGTGATGGGCTCTAAAAAATTGAAAGCCATTGCCGTATCGGGAAAAGAAAAGGTGCCCATTGCCGATAAAGAGGCATTTGATGCGACGGTGGAAAAAATCAGAGCCGACCAGGACGAGAACCCCAGTGTTATGGGTATGCAGATGAACGGTACGGCCGGGCTTGTCAGTGTGGTCAATGTTATGGGCGGTCTGCCTACAAAAAATTTTCAGTCCGGTACCTGGGAAGAGGCCGAGGAAGTTTCCGGAAGCAGTATTGCCGAGCACAGCAAAGTGAAGAGTTTTGCCTGCCAGTCCTGCCCTGTAGGGTGCGGTGTTATAGCTGAGGTGAAAAAGGGCCGGTTTGCCGGTACCCTTGTCGAAGGACCGGAGTATGAGACAGCGGTGATGCTGGGACCTAATCTGTATATCAGCGACCGTGACGCGGTATGTGCCGCCAATTTTTTGTGCGATGAATACGGGCTGGATACCATCTCGACGGGTAATGTGATCGGGTTTGCCATGGAGTGCTTCGAAAAGGGACTGTTGTCCGAAAAAGATACCGACGGGATTCCCCTCAACTGGGGCGACAGCGAAGTTGTATATACCCTGATCGAGAAGATTGCCTTGAAAGAGGGTTTCGGCAGGCGGCTGGCTGAAGGGGTTGCACGGCTTTCGGCAGACATTCCCGGATCTGAAAGTTTTGCCATGCATGTGAAGGGCCTGGAACTCGCTGCCTATGATCCCCGGGCGGTGTACGGCCAGGGGCTTTCATATGCCATTGCACCCCGTGGCGGCGAACACGGCCGCGGCGGGTACATGATCGTCGAGTTTTTTATGCCCGATGTTGATTTGTATACCCATGAGGGTAAAGCTGCGCGGGCAATCGGCCTGGCCGAAGATGCCGGAATTCAGGATCTGGTTGGACTGTGTACCTTTAATATGGTGTCTATTCCCCTGATTCCGGAACTGGCCAATGCGGTTATGGGAACCGAATACGGCGATAAAGAGGTGCGCGACATAACCAGGAGAGTAGTCGCTCTGGAGCGGAAGTTCAATATTCGGGAAGGCTTTACCCGCAAGGACGATACCCTCCCCCGGCGGTTGCTGGAAGAGCCCCTGCCGGACGGTATGGCCGTCGGCCATAAGGTGGAAGGCCTGGATGCAATGCTTGACGATTATTTTGCACAACGGGGCTGGGACAGGGAGGGGAATCCCGGGGAGATCTGACATGCGCAGCAGGGGCGGATTACCCCCTGTATAAAAGGTTGCTATATTTGATAAGTGCGCTATTACTAAGCATATGATTTTATTACACGATATGCAGTACTAACCCATTAATCAATTTAAAAGGAGATTACAATGGCAGATTTAACCTGGGAAGGCAACAGCAAGGCAATGTTCGACAAACTGATTGAATCTTCACCCAAGCCGTTCAGGGCTATGACCGAAAAAAAGCTTATGGAAGCAATTGCCGCCAAGGCAAGCGATGGAACCGCAACAGAGGACATCGTTATTGAAGCGGTTAAAGAAGTCACGCCGAAACCGTTTGTGGGAATGGCGCTGAAGAACATTGAACCAATGAAAAGCTGACACGAAATCGACGGAGCAACAATGACAGAGTATAACAAGCGATTTGCGGATAAACATGTAATTGTGACCGGTGGCGGGAGCGGGATCGGACGGGGGATAGCGCACCGTTTTGCGAGCGAAGGCGCCCGGGTGGTTATTGCCGATATCAACCGGGAAGGCGGTGATCTGGTTCTGGCCGAACTGAAGCGTAACGGCGCTGAGGCGGCGTTCATACCGGTGGACGTAACCAGTGAATCCTCCATTAAAGATCTGGTGAACTCAGCGGTTGAGCGTTACGGCCCGGTGCATGTGGCTGTTTCCAATGCCGGTGTCTCGGAGCTTGAGGCATCGGCGCTGGAAATATCGGCTGAAGAATGGGATACGGTGTATGCCGTTAATACCAAGGGTTCTTTTCTGTTCTGCCGGGCGTGTGCCACTGCCATGATAGAGAACGATGTGAAGGGCGCGATCGTCACTATATCGTCAATCATGGGCAGGGCCGCTAAGAATATGAGCGGGGCCTATGCATCGTCCAAGGCGGCCGTAATCGCTTTTACCAAATCCCTTGCCAAAGCCGTGGCACCCATGGGAATCCGGGTCAATAATGTCGCTCCGGGTCTTGTGATGACCAATTTGTATAAAGATGTCGAGAAGCAGATGATGATGGACGCGGACAGTTTTGTTCCGTGGCTTATCGACCAGTCCATCCAGAGCGGGCAGCTGCTTATTCCGCGACAGGGTACCCCTGAGGATATGGCGGCTGCCGTTGCTTTTTTGGCCTCGGATGAAGCCTCCTATATCACCGCCCAGTGCCTGTGTGTCGACGGCGGTATCGACTGGACTTGATGCACGCCTGTGCGACATGGACGTAAGCGGTATATACATTTAAAGCATTTTTGTCTCTATTAACCGGAAACCAAACAAGGGAGTATTACCAGTGTATCCATATGACTCAATTCGTGATTATGTTGCCGATCTTGAAGCCCGCGGTAAGGTTTTGAAAATAAAGGAAATGGACCAGGACCAGTATGAGATGACGGCGCTGACCTATCGGTTGAAAGACCGGTTTAAGGACAAATCGCCGGCCTTTCTGGTTGAGCGTACCAAGATCAACGATACCTGGCACGACTCGCCGGTTATCGGTGAGATATTCAACAACTTCGGCATGGTTGCCCAGTGCTTTGGTGTGGAGGACGTGAGCGATAATCAAAGCGATATGTATGATGCGTCGGTAAGCAAGATCCTCAGCTATATGGACAAGGACTTCAAGTGGCAAAAGATCGAGCCGGTTACGGTTGATGCCAAGGACGCCCCCTGCAAGGAAAACATTGTGCAGGGAGACGATGTGGATATCTATGCATTCCCCTGGATCAAGAACAACCCGGGCGACGGCAGCCAGTATATCAGTGCCGGTTCGGTTATTATGGACGATCCTGAGATGGGCCGCAACGTGGGCACCTATCGCATGCAGGTAAAGGGTCCACGTAAAGTAGGTGTTTATTTTACAAACCAAAGTCACGGATATAAATACATGATGCGGGCGGCCGAACGCGGCGAAGAAAAAGTGCCGGTTTCGGTGGCCGTGGGCATCGACCCCATATCATGGATGATGAGCAGCACCCGCCTGGCCGATGTGGACGAGGACGAATTTGCCATTGCCGGAGGGTTTAGAGGCAAGCCCGTTGAGCTTGTAAAAAGCGAAACCAACGATCTGTATGTTCCGGCCCATGCCGAGTTTATTATCGAGGGCGAAATTTCGATGGAGACCGAGGAAGAGGGCCCCTATGGTGAGATGCTGGGCTACATCGGCAAAAAGATCTGGACGTTCTGTATAGATATCAAAACCATTACCCACCGGGCAAAACCCTGGGTGTATAATCTGTGGCCGGGTATCGGCGGGGCGTACCTGACGTTGCCTTGGGAAGTGGCCCATTTTGCACGGCTTAAAAAAATCATGCCCAGCCTTGTGAAACTGCATACACCTCCGGACACGGCATCGGTTGTGATTGCCTGTATCGATAAGCGGCTGCCGGGAGAAGGGATCGAGGCCGGGATGCTGGTTCTGGGATACCGTATGATCGGGTTCGGCAAGAAGATGGTGATAGTGCTGGATAAGGATATAGACCCGACAGATTTGTCCCGGGTCATGCATGCGGTGGGGACCCGCTGGCAACCGGACCCTGCCAGCCTGGTGGTGAAACAGTCATTTCATATACCCCTTGAACCCAGCAGCCGGGAGATGTTCCTGAGCAGTAAAATCGTCATTGATGCCACCCGGCAGTTGCCCGGCGAGGGAGGCCCGGATGTCTATCCTGATGACAACCGTACAGCGGTTGAGGAGCGGGCTCCCGAGGCATTTGAGATGGTGGACCGTAAGTGGGACGAGTTTTTTAAAAAATAACTGCCATAGAAGATTGTGATAAAGGTGCATATGCAAGAAGGTAATGAAGGGAATACAACCATTACCCTGGCCCTGACCGGGGCATCCGGGGCCTGTTATGGACTACGGCTTTTGCAGCAACTGGTGCAGCATGACTGCCGGGTGTTTGTACTGATATCCAGCGCGGCCCGCATCGTTTTACAAACGGAAGAAAGTATTGAGCTGCCGGAGGGCACGGAAGCTATTACGACGATGCTTTCAGAGCGATATGAGGCTATGCCGGGACAAATCAGGGTTCTTGGTAACATGGACTGGTTTTCGCCGGTTGCAAGCGGATCCGGAGCGCCGAAACAGATGGTGGTCTGCCCCTGCAGCACCGGAACCCTGTCTGCCATAGCAAACGGGGCCAGCGATAATCTGATGGAGCGGGCCGCCGACGTTGTTTTGAAAGAGCGGGGACAATTGGTGCTGGTTCCGCGCGAAATGCCCCTGTCGGCTATTCACCTGGAAAACATGCTGAAGCTTGCCCGGATGAACGCGCTGATTTTCCCGGCGAGCCCCAGCTTTTATACCAGGCCTGAAACGCGGGAGGATATTGTTGATACCGTTGTATCACGCATCCTGGATCACCTGGGGATTGAGCATCAGTTGCGGCCCCGGTGGGGTTATGATTCATAGAAGACGGTAACGGAGTAACAACAGTATGTTGTTTTTGATGTTTTATTTATTTTCAGCTGTAAGGAGGTATGTATGACGGCGTATAGAGGGTATATGGGAACAATCCTGCGAGTTGACCTGACAAAAGGAACCGCCTGCCCTGAACCATTGCCCGAAGATTTGGTGAAACAGTTTATCGGCGGCAGAGGGTTGGGCGCTAAAATTTTATACGATGAGGTGAAGCCCGGCATTGATCCTTTGGGTCCCGACAATAAAATGGTTTTTATGTGCGGACCCCTTGCAGGAACCCTGGCCCAGTCATGCAGCCGCTGGATTGTTACCACCAAATCCCCGTTGACCGGGGGCATGTTTCGTGCCTGTGCCGGGGGGGGATTCGGATCGGAGCTGAAAGCGGCCGGGTTTGACGTGCTGA
>JANQGV010000101.1 GCA_028282925.1 Thermodesulfobacteriota bacterium | reverse complement strand
TATGCATTACGTGAAATTTATATCAATACCGATGCTGTGTATGGTGCTGATGCTTCTGGCAGGCTGTGCAACACCATACACCACCTGTTTTTATGCATTTCAGGGAGAGAATGCAGACCGGATCTATACCATCCTTGACGATGTCCCGCGCATCAGAAGCGTTGTGCGCAGTACGGAGCTTTGCGGCGAAAAGAAGGAATGTATTTGTTACAACATTACCTGCTGGGGCAACATGGCCGAACTGAAAGCAGAACTGCGCTATAATTTTAAGAGAAACGGCATAAAACCGATCCGAGTAAAGGAAACCGGCAAGTATTCGGTTGAAGTTGTGTTTGATGGTGGCTTTGATTGATCCTGCTCAGTGTCAACCTTAGAGTGCGTTCCACTACACACGTGACCTAGGGCCGCGCCCTGCCGTTTTTTTCAAAAACCCCCAAATTTTTTACCCAGCAGACATTAGTAAGCGAGATTCATAATGCCTTTCGCAAAGTTAATCGGAATAAGATAACTAATGCCGGCAACGTCTTCTTTGACGGGTATAATTGTTTTTTCTCCATCAATAAAAAACGTTTTAGGATTTAACCTGGCAGCACCAGCAACTAAAATACCAATAACCTCGCCACGATTGTTGAATGCCGGACCGCCGCTGTTACCCCCGTGTGTCACAGCAGATGTTTGAATGTGTCCATCGCTACGGTTAAAACCGCTTATGATGCCTTCGGTTATTGAACTGCGGAACTCAAGCCTGACTGGTGTGCCGACAATATACACAGGTTCTCCGACTTTTGCTTCGGACATGTTGCCAAGGTTGACATAGGGAAAACCCTTGCCATCTATTTTTATCAAGGCTATGTCAAGTTCGGAGTCGGTTTTAATGATTTGAGGAGTGTGCTTACGTCCATCAGAGGTAATTACCTGATAAACAGTCAAGTGTTCCACTTCGCTGAATTTGCTCATGTCAAGCACATGCTGGTTGGTCATGATAAAACCATTGGCTGAAACAAAAAAACCAGAACCATGCCCACCCCCCACTCCAGGAATCTCTGCGGTTATTGTCACAACAGCCTTGTTGTTGCGCTCATATACCTGGGCGGCTGAAAGGGTTTGACCTGAAGATGAATTTGTTGAGGGGGTTTTAGAAGGTTTTGCCGACGGCTTCTTTTTGGTGGACGGTTTTTTTGATTTATTTTTAAGAGCATCGTCGCCGAGATCGACATGTTCGTATGAGCCGCCGGATGGCTGGTCAGCCGCGCAGACTGGTCCCTGAAAAACAAATAACAATGCCATAATTAAAAAGAACGAAATTGCCGCAAACATTTTCTTGTGAGTCATTGCAAAATCTCCCCGGTTTATACATTGTGTGGCTATATATTGTTTATTACTCCTTTGACGAATAGATGGATGCCATTCTTACAATACAGGAGGACGCGTAAAATCCAATGGTTGCGCGGGTGTTTTTTACGGTTGAAAATATACTTGTGTTGCCCCGTACAAGTTGTGTGAGGTTTTTGCCGCAGAGACTAGAAACCGCAGATAATACCGGCTGATGGTATTGGATTACAGTTTGGATGGTTTCTGGGTAGTAGCAGCGTGCCCCTGGATTTTTTAAACAGTTTCTTTCTGTGTCAATGTAACCAGTCTAGCATAGCGGCATGCATATTGAAAGTAAAAATCAGTCGAAACCACGGTCACCGGCCTGGAGCCGGATCACGGCGGCTTGGGCTGCACTGTTTTCAGGATCGAGGGCAAGCATGTTTTCATAGACCTGAAGGGCACGGTCCGGTTGGCCTGCTTCAATGAATGCCCGGGCCAGCATGAGATGAAAAGAGAGGTTATCCGGCGCACCGGCGACGGCGGTTGAGAACAGTTGTATGCTTTCGGTCAGGTTGCCGGTATGGTAATGGGCCAGACCGGCCTTGAAAGCAAGGACAGGGTTGTTTCTATCCCTTTTGCGGGCTTCAATGAGCAACGGCAGTGCATCGCGATATTTTTTTTGTTGCAGCAGCCGTTCGGCGGCTGAAATATCAAAAGGAGAAGAGTCGGGGGTTGTTCCTTTTTTTTCGGCGTATGCACGGTTTTGATTTTGTGAGGAAAGTCCTGTATTGACCTGTGTGCCTGTACTGTTTATGTGTTCGACAAGCAAACGTGGGATTTTCGGCAGGAAATCAGCCGTAAATAGTAAAGCCAAAATAATGACGCCGATTATTGTTGCCGGAAGGAATCGTGAAGTTCGATTATCGGGGCGCGTTGCGGTTCCGGTGTCGGCATAGTCTACAAGATGAGGCAGGCCACGTAATTCCACAACCGCTTCAGGCGAGCCCTGGGCGGTAACGGCATCGGCTTTCCTGTTGACGACAATACGGGTAAGTCCTCGGCTTTTAAGGGTGGTTTTAATTGTTGCAAGGTCATTATCGTGTTCCGGAAACACCTGTATGTTGAGCAATGCCGTATTGCCGGACGTGTTTGCCGGGCCGACTTCACGCTGATGGAGTTTGATGCGTTCAATGAGACGGGGAGTCAATGGCATTGGTGCTCTTTGTGTAGGGTTGATTTTTTGTTGTATAGATGTATGTACCTGTCTTAGTGTCTATTGTCAATGAAAAGCGTTTTGACAAAGAGATATCATCCATCTGCCTCTTCGCGCTTACCCAACCTCACGGTATTAAGCAAAAAACAGCTTGTCATGAGTAAAACTTCTGATTGGTTTTTGCCGGACAGGTGTTGAAGGAGGGTGGCGTTGCGTTTGATATGAAACCGGCGGCTGCACGTTGAATGCTTGTCGGAGTTTATCCGGGAAACGAATCGGCGGAACAATAGAAGAACGGTATGGAACTATTGACCTTTTTATTCAAGATGGTATAGTGTAAAGACACGCAGTGAAACAGATGTAGACCGAAGGCCGGATGGTAGAATACCGGATACTTTTTTTTGCCGCACCTGGTGCGGTACCGGGGCAGCGAGACGTATAAAAAAGGGGCATGTAGTTCACGACCACCTGTACAACCTGCCTGTATTTATCAACAGCAGCAAGAGAATGCATGAAGGAATTGCTTTGAAGATCAAGCGGCATATACGCTTTGGAGCGTTGTTCAGTATCGCAACCCTGTTGGTATCCTGTGCAGCCTTCCCGGGTGGGCAAACGGGCGGTTCGGCTAAACTGCTTGCTTCGCTCGACGGCCTGGTGCTGCAGCTTGCGCAGAATCTGCCGATGGATAAGAAACCGGTTATCGGTGTGGTCGATTTTGTCGGGCCGGACGATAAACTGACCCGGCTGGGAGCAGGTATTTCGGAGAAACTGGTGACCCGGCTTTTTAAAACCGGAAGGTTTGAAAAAATCGTAGAGCGAAGCCTTTTGAAGCAAGTGCTTATGCAGCAGAAGCTGGAACGCAGCGGCCATTTTGATGAAGGTACGCTTGCCGATATCGGGCGCAAGGCCGGGGCCGGGGCAATCGTTGCCGGTACGATAAAGGTTATGGGTGCCGTGGTCGATATCAATGCCCGCCTGATCGACAGCAAAACCGGTGAAATTCTGGCGGTTGCCGAAACCCAGTTGGGCAACAGCGACGATACCAGGGAGATGCTTGAAGATGTTTTGACGTCGACCCTTACCATAACCCTTGTTGAAGAAGATGAAGAGAGCGGATTTGAAACTATTCGCCGTATAGCGCGGGTTTCAGTCGGCACGCAAAACCAGAGAATACGCCACGGGACGGCTGTGTTCCGCACTGTTCCCCATGGAAGCTGTACCATCGTGGTGTCGGCCCTGGGGTATGGTACGGTAACGGAAAATATATACATTGCCGGAGATCAAAGCCACATCGTCAATATGAAAGCGCAATCGGCAAACCTGACCCTTCAACTGACCCCCCGTGATGCCGTTGTCATGATCGACGGTATCAGGAAGCAGCAAACTCACGAGGGTATCCTTTCAGTGCAGCTTTCCAACGGTCCGCATACCATACTGGTGAGCGGCTCCGATGGCTATTGCCCTGAGGACATGGAAATAGACCTGGCACAGGACACGGCGATTACCGTTGAGCTGCGCAAAAGTGCCGACGGCCAAGGCTGCATGGATGATAAAAACCTGATGCTGAGGCGAATGACGGCCATGCAGCAGGCAACCCCGCCGTTCAACGTTCAACTGTGGGCCGACAAAAAGGAGTACGCCGTTGGTGATACGATTGCTTTCAACTTCAAAAGCGAGCGCGACTGTTACCTGACCCTCATCGACATTGCCGTGAACGGTAAGATAACTATTTTATTCCCCAACCGCTTTCATCCCGATAATTTTATTTACGGAGGCGTCACCTACCGTGTGCCTGAGGATGACTACGGTTTTGAGTACAAAGTACTGGGTCCACGGGGCACCGAGCATATTAAAGCCATAGCAACCCTGGAAAACATTTCTCTGCAAGAGTATGACTTTACGCAAACGGTTTTCCGCGACGTTTCCCGGGCAAAAGATCTGGATGATATGAAGACGGGGCTCGACCGGATACAAAAAGGGTGGAGTGAAGCCCGGTGCAGTGTGCTCATCAAATGAGCTTGTTTGGGTCCGAGCCGACAGGGGGCGTGTCATGACAAACGGGTTAAAGGTGTAACATGCCGGTTTTGCATATTACAACCTCGGGTTTTGTTGAGAAAACAGTTGATGTCCCGGAAACCGGTTGCACAATCGGGCGGGCCTGGGACAACGTCATTACCTTCAATGATGAAGATGTGTCGGCATACCATGCTGCATTATATTGTGACGGAGGAGGTTTTTTTATTGAAGACCGCAACAGTACCAACGGTACGTATCTCAACCATATAAAGATAAACAGGAGCCCGGTGCAGGGGGGTGATGTAATATCCATATGCCGAAATACCATTCGGTTTGAGTCGTTTTGTGCAAAGGAAGGTGCCGATGATGAAAACGTGGCGAAGGTGCTCACTGAAGCCGACCGCCACCTCATGCACGGGCGCTGGGATTCAGCCGAATCCGCCGTGCAAAAGGCACTGCTCATGGAACAGGGCAACTCTCAGGCGCTCCAACTGCAGGACCGTATTGCGCGGAAGAAAAACATGTATCGCAAGCTTGAAAGCCTTGTTGTGCCGGGGAAAAAAGATACGCTGTCCATTGTCGGCCCGGATGACTTTGTCAGCCTCAACGCAGCCCCTTTTGAGATCCGGTTTCATATATCCCGTGATGCCCATCTGATAAAGGAGATATTTAAAACGCTTAAACGGGCTTACGATCTGGTCGGCAGGCACCTTGAGGTGTATCCTGAGCGGGTGGAGGTGGAGGTGTATACCTCACAGGAAGAGCTACAGGGCGTAACCGGCCTGAATGGTTGCGCTGCACCGGACTGGGCCGCCGGGATGTGTGATGAAAAGATCCGTATCAATACCGACGACGATACATTGAGAGAGCCGCAGTTTCTGTACTTGATGCTTACCCATGAATATGTGCATTACGCCGTGCGTCACATGACCGGCGGAAAGTGCCCGCTCTGGCTGGAGGAAGGAATAGCCCAGGTTGAAACCCAGAATGCACCGGCCGGCACCGAGGAGCTTTTACAGAGAGCTCTTGATAATGATGCGTTTTTGCCCCTGGAGATTTTGCAGCATGATTTTTCTGCGCTGGAGTATGCTGAGTTGATTGACTTTGCCTATGTTGAGGCATATAGTATAGTAACCTTTCTATTGCAGCGGTATTCATGGAGCGGTATTCGGGCCGTGCTGGGTGCATTCGGAAGCGGAGAAGAGGTGCCCGGAGCGCTGGGGCGTGTGCACCTCTCCTGTGAAGAGCTTGAGCAGGCCTGGAAAGAGTGGCTGCCGCACCACTGCTGCCGGTAAAAAAACGATATCACGCTTCCCCCCCCGGGCAGGGGAAGCGATAAGGGGCATATACATCACATTGTATCCACACCGGTTTCCGGACAATAAAGGAGAGTATGAAGCATATCGGCCTTCTCCTGCACTGGTCTGCCACAGAGGCAGGCCGACTACATTCGTGTATACTCTGCCCGACCGGTCTTACTTAAAAGTGTTCGTTTTAATAATCTTGGTCCAAGGGTACAAACGATAATGGCGAACTCAGTAAACGCCGACTTCAAAGACATGCCTGATGAAAACCTGTATGCTTTCTGCAAAAAAGGCGATGAAGCAGCCTGGTCGTATGTATACGGTTTTGTGCTGGGTATAACGCGCTGGAAACGCTGGAACCTGATCGATACCGCTGAAGATGTAACGCAACAGGTAATCGTGTCCCTGATTGAAAAGGGACTCGGCATGGTGAAGGAACCAAAACAGTTTCGCGCATTTGTTAAAAGGGTGACCATCAACAGGATTCTCGATTCTTATAAGGGGCGGCAAGCGGTTGCGTTGCCCGATGACGACCGGGGTGTAGCCGCCCTGATGAATCATGACAGTGAAGGGCACCAGACGGGTTCGGTTGCGGAGGACAAAATCGTGCACGATGAAATCGTGGAAGTGTCGTTGGGCATTATCGAATGTCTGCCGCCCTACTGCCGGGAGCTGATGAAACTGTACCTCGAATACCAGATCGGCCGTGTAGAGAGTTACCGGGAAATGGCGGACCGCTTGAGCCTTTCAATCAATACTGTGTCGGTACAGATAAAACGCTGCCTTGAGGGAATGCGTAAACACCGCGACTTTAAGGTGCTTGTGGAATGCCGGTAACAGGTTTCGGCTGCGGGTGTGTCTCGCGCCAAAAAAGATCGGGATATCCCAAGAAAACAAGGGAAACGGGAAGAGGATCACACACGCAGGTATATTACACATCGCGAAGAAAGTTTAAGCCATGAAATGTAAGGAAATAGATCTGATCGCGTATTATGACAAGCAATTATCGGATGCCGAAGAACAAGCTGTGCGGGAACACCTCCGAACGTGCCGGAGCTGTGCAGAGCAGTATGAAGCCATACTTTCGGCACTGGAGGCATTAACAAACATCTGGAGGGGCTTGCGATCCGACTGCCTGAGCCCGGAAAAGATCAGTAGCTATTTTTACAACGAACTTCCGCATGGTGAGCGTGACGAACTGAAGGCCCACTTTGAAAAATGTTCAATCTGCCGCGAGAAGCTTGTACTGCTTAAAACCTTTGAGCAGGTTGCGGAAAGGATTGAGCCGGTAGAAAGCGAGCTTCCCGAAGCCGTTGTTGCAAGTCTCAGGCGGTTACGCGACACCACCCTGAAAGACAGGCTGGTCAAATCCATTGAAACTTTTGTGCAAAAAGGTTCTGATGAACTGCAAAAAGGTTCCGGTACGGTTGACCGTGTGCTTAAAAACCTGCTCACGCCCGGTGCCGTGCCGCAGGCCGCTGTGCGGAAAAACGCGGCAGATGTGCAAAAAAAATATGCTCCTAAGGACCGCGAGGAAAGCAATAAAAAAAGCGCTGATGGAAACGACGAACCAAAATCCGGGAAAGAGAATGAATAACCGGCGAACCGACATGTATGCCGCAGCCTGCTCCCTCTTTTCGATGGATTTGCAATCTTTTGAGTGCCCTGCCTCATGTATCACCGATGATGATCGCCATGATAGACACTCTCGGTAAATATCGAATACTCCACAGCCTGGGACGGGGATCGTGCGGCGAAGTGTACAAAGCCCTGCACCCGGAGTTGAATATCCACCGGGCAATCAAGGTTCCTTTTCAGCAGGATTTTGCGCTGGGGCGGCAGGTGCGTGAGGCAGTGCTTCAAGCCCGACTGAATCATCCCGGTATTGTGCAGATTATTGATGCCGAGCGGGACGGCAGTATTTTTTTTATTGTTATGGAGTATGTTGAGGGCGAAAGCCTGCGGAACATGCTTGCCCGCGATGGGAGGCTTTCTCCCGACCGCTTTAAAGGCCTTGCGGTGCAAATGTGTGAGGCGTTGGTCTATGCCCATGGGCAGCGTGTGGTACACCAGGACCTCAAGCCGGAAAATCTGCTGGTGAATAGCGGGGGGAGGGTGAAAATGGCCGATTTCGGCCTGGCCCGCATGCTGGAAGGAGGCCGGGTGTTGCCGTCGCGCATTTCAGGTACACCGAACTATATGGCCCCTGAACAAATTGACGGCGCGGTAACGGTGCAGACCGACCTGTGGTCACTGGGAGCAGTGTTTTACGAGATGCTGACCGGAAGCCTTGCCTTTGACGGAAAAAACCAGTGGGACGTTATCAAGAGGATCAAAAATGAGAAAGCGCCGGATATAAACGGCACACTGATGTATCCGGGGCTTGGGACGATAATCGGCCGATTGCTTGAGAAAGACCCTGCCGGACGCTACCCTTCGGCCCCGGAGCTTCTTGGTGATCTGAAGCGCTGTTTTGACGACCGGAAAGAGTCTGAGACGCATAAAACCATCATTGGCGTTTCCTGGCCGTGTTTCCGGGGAGATGCGGCCCGTAGCGGCAGCCTGCATGCCGCACCGGGTCAGGAACTCCATGAGCAATGGGCATACCGTGCGGGGTCTGCCGTTCTATCATCCCCGGCATGGTCGGGAGGGCGGATTGTATTCGGCACGAACAACGGCGAGATTCACTGCCTTGATGCATCACTGGGTAACCGTATATGGCGTTTTACCACCGGCGACAGTGTGTATGCTTCTCCGGCCATTGCAGGCGGGACGGTATTTGCCGGGTCATATGACGGTGTGCTGTATGCAATCGATGGTGAAAGCGGGGCACTGCAATGGACGTTTACCTGCCCGGGGCCGGTCAGTTCATCTCCCGCCGTTCGGGGGAGTGATGTTGTGTTCGGCTGCTACGACGGTAATTTGTACTGTCTGGATGCCCGTAGCGGTGTAAAACGCTGGTGTTTTTCCAGCAGGGCCGTTATCGAATCGTCGCCCCTGGTGGTTGCTGGAACGGTCTATTGCGGTTCTCAGGACGGTCATCTGTACGCACTTGATGTTCAGAGCGGCAATCTGCTCTGGAAAACCGCTGCGGGCAATATGATAGACTCTTCTGCGACGTATGCCGGCGGACTGGTATATGTCGGTTCCTATGATGGACGCCTCTACTGTTTTGGCGCGGAAGCCGGTGATCGAAAATGGGCATATGCTTGCAGCGACTGGATTACGTCAACGGCGGCCGTGCGCAAAGACATGGTCTATACCGTGACCCGCAACGGCAGGCTGCATGCCCTTGATGCGGTCCGGGGATCAATTCTCTGGACCTGGGATGCCGGCAGCAGGGTGTCGGCATCACCCTGCATAACCGACGCGTGCGTGATAGTCGGCACGGAAAGCGGCCTGCTTGTACTGCTGGATGCAATACAGGGCAGCGAAATCAGCCGCATCGAAACGGCCGGCGCCGTTCTTTCCTCGCCTGCTGCTGTGGAGAGTAATCTGTACGCCGGGTGCAGCAGCGGAACTTTTTATTGCTTTCGTTAAGGTGTTTCGGCATATACCCGTTCCGCTCCGGACGTTGCCCACCCTCTCCGATAGCAGCTCTTTTACCCTACCGTGGAATCGTCAAAATAATATCACCGGGTCCTCTCATTTCCGGTATCTGGAGCCTGCCGAGGGTTTTGGCTGAAACCGAGGCAACATTGGTTTTTGTCCATTGAAATGCTTCTTTCAGGCTGACAAGGCCGTCGCTGTTGGCGTCGACACCGTCGGCGCCGTCCAGCGACTTGATAAAATAGTAGGTGAAAAGCCCCTGCTGCATTTGGGGAAAAACATTTGCGAAATTATTGCCGCTGGTTGAGGTGACCCACCAGGACCTGCCGTTTGTTTCGGGTATTACACTGAAGTCCCTGGGCACCACGGCGATGCTTTTTATGTTTTTCGCCATGATGCTGCGTCCTTCCTTGCCGCTGAAACAGGCGTCGAGTATAACAATGAAGTTACCGTGGGTATCGGCAAGCATATTATTAAGGGTTGAGACTTTAATGCCGGTGTAGTCCAGGCTGTTTTCAAAGGCGTCGTAGGGAATAAGGGCGGCATCGACTATTTTGCCGTCCTCAAGGATGGGTGCCCCGTGCCCTGAAAAATAAAAGATGGATGTTTCCGATTCTTCGGTGGTGGCCAGTTTCAATTTCATTAAGGCTTCGGTGATGTTGCTGCGGGTTGCCTGTGTGTCGGACAAATGGGTTATGTTGGCCCGGGGGACTCCGCAGGACTGCAGATAGCCGGCCATCTGCCGGGCATCGTCGTGGGCGTGACTGACTTTTGGGATTGAGGGGTCCTTGAAAGAGCCTACGCCGACGGACAACAATCGCGTGTTTTTAGGGGCGCGCCAGGAGGGAGGAATTGCGTTGGGGCGCACGACCGGTCCGGTTGCAGTACTGCCTGCACCGAGACCGTTGTGTGCAGCAGCGGGACGGTGATACGTAGCTGCCGCAAGCTCGGCGTCCAAAGCCTCGGCCTGGGCTCTCAAGGTTGCAAATTCTCGTTTGCCCTGGAGGTCGTGTTTGTAGTAATAAACGGTTTCCATTTTGTTGATGGTGTTGGCATCTATTGCGCCTTGGGGAATGCCCCAAACAACCGAACAGGGCCAGAACAGAAGATTGATAAATCCGATAGTCCACTGGGTCGGGTGTTCCGTACCCACGGCAAGATAAAAATTTCCAATGCCGGGAAGCAGATTAAGACCGGCTGCGACGGCAGGATGCTTGGTTCCCTGTTCTGTTTCGCCGATGCCGTAACTTTTCAGTTGCCTGAGCGCCATCTGATCGGATCTGCTCATGCTGATGCAACCGACTACCTGCAGTGCCGCCAGAATACATACCATTAGTTTGACCGCGTTGTGAAATCGTACCATGAAACAGCCTCCTTTTCCCTGTTGTCGGATTGATTTTCTGCGAGGCGTCTGATGTCCGGGGTTTTGATGTAATCGGTCGAACACTGTATTTCAGGTTCCGGTTCAACAGGCTTCTTTGACGGTACGATATCTGAAAATGGGACCTGGGTCTTTTTCAGGAACCGCACCGGCTGACCTATTGTTCGGGATGAATGCAGGATGCCCCTCAAGCAGGAATGTAACTCCCGGAAGAGAACAGCTACAGACGTTTTTGCCCCTATGGAACTACACGTACCTTTTAATTGTACATACACAGGTATTGTACATCATTTATTTATACTAATAAAGCATTAAATGCATATAAGATGTCTAAATTTATTAAATAATAATTAAAGCAACGGTAAATATACTCATGATATTTATGTTAAATAAACATAAAAAATAGCCAGATTGATATTGCGCGAGGGTAATCGCCAAATAACCGTTTTGCGCGTATTTAAATAAACATCTATGGAAGATGGGGGGAGGGTTGCCTTTTTTAAAAAGAGTATAGTTGCTGTCAATATAGGTAATAGTACGTAATCGAGATAATCAATTTGTTGAAGTGCCGTGTTTTCGATATCCTGTCATGTAAGGATATCGCGAATTTTTTTGACATTGCAAACAGAAGGAGAAGTAACAATGAAGAAAGTAAGTAAAGGAATTTTTTTATCGGGAGCGGCCTTTGTGCTGGTAGTTATACTGTGTACCGGGTGCAGCGATCAGTCGGCCGTATCTATGGACTATCTGCAGTCCGCAATTGCAAGCGGTACCACGTCAGCCGGAACGGATAACCGGGTGTTGGTGGTTGATGCCCGGTCGAGTGAAGACTATATCGCCGGGCACATAACCGACGCACTCAACGTACCCTTAAGCATGATTGCCGAAAACGGATCGCCTCTTTATACCAACGGCGTTGATGAAGTGAGCACTACTGCAGCAACGGATATTTCCGCATCGTGGCTGTGTCATTTGCTGATAAACCAGTTGGTGAACGACTATCAGTCGACCTACCGGGATTCGGAAATTATTTTTTATGCCGATACGGCAGCCAATGCAAAAAATGCGTTCGAAGTCGCCCTGAAAGCCGGATTCACCGATGTTTCATACCTCAATGCTGCATATGCAGACTGGGCAGCGGCCAACAGCGAATATACCGCGCAGTATGTGCCCGGTATTGCCCAGGTGGATGAAGAAAACGGCACGTTTGTCATGAACGGTTATATCAACAGTACCAACTATGATAATGTTTCCACCTACGGAACCCACAACTGCATTATTTACGAGGGCGGCGGATCGCATGCTATGGGTATGTTTCAGCTTAAGACGCCCCCGTTCTGTTTCCAGGAACTGTTGACCTATCTTGGCGCCGATCCCGATGGTAATATGGCCGATGGGATTGATTTCGGTGCAATGGATGAGTGGTCGGACAAGCATGTGGACGGCCAGCGAATCGATTACAGTATCACCTGGGAAGGTGCTGAGAAATATTATACGCTTGCAGAACTGCTGGAAGAAAAGCCGTCTGCCTACCAGCCCGATCCGGAAGACTTTACAACGTATGGTATTGAGCCGCGCATCGGCGGCACCCGCGATTCAAATATCAACTGGAACCCGGGGTGTATTTACTGCTCCTACTCATGTGTGTGCGGAATAACCAGCAATGCCAAAGTGAATGATCACACGTGGTTTGCCGACGGCGGTATATATGATTTGATGAACTACCCCGAAGACCTGCGAAACTACTATGCCGGCCGTTTTTATCCACGCGTCGACATCTTGCCTGATTCGGGTACTGCACTGAAAGTAAAAGTGGAAATTGTAGATTAAACGGCAAAGCTGTTTTTTCTCTGTGTAAAGGGCCGGTATGCTGTTTGCCGGCCCTTTTTTGGTGGCGGAAGAAATTTTTGCCGTATCACCCTTTCCTGCCGTCAAGGGCGTTGCGAACCGCGACGGCTCTGTTGTGCATGTCGACCGGCTTCATGATGATTGTGTCGATGCCGAGTTTTTGCCGGATTTCTCTTTGAAACCGCTACAGAGGATGATCGGTATGTCGGGGCGGATGTTTTGTAGCTCGCGGTCCGGCTCATACCCTTTCATCCGGGGCATGGTTTTGTCGATTATGAATAATGCTGATAGTTCTTTATGGTTCACCTGTCTCGATTAGAGATTCCATCTCGGAGATAAAGGGCCGCATGTCCCGCATGAGAACGGCATCCGGGTTACAGCGTATGGCCATGCCGTCGAGGTACATAAGGCTTTTGATAATGGCGTACATGCCCTTTTCGAAAACCATGCCGCTGTGAACGCCCAGCTTGATGGTTTCCATCATGCGCCGGGTAAGGCTGACCTGGGATACGGTGCTGTCGGTGAAGTCGGCATAAAGGGTCAGCATTTTCTTTGAAAAAGTGTCATACCGGCGGCCCTCAATTTCCACATCGGCCATTTTATTCAAGAAATAGGCGCATTTTTCATAGTCCCAATATGCCAGGGCCTTAAAAAAATTAAAAAGTCCCCGTCTGATTTTCGGGCCCACCCGGCTGATGGCGCTGGTGTCGACGAAATAGAGATCTTTGTCTTTCAGTATAATGTTTCCCGGGTGTATGTCACCATGGAAGATACCCACCGCGAACATGTAAAAACCGTGAACATGGAACAGTTGCAGCATTTTTTCGTACGGTAAAAGACCTTCTTCGAGGAGTTCGTCGAAGGTGCGACCCTCGATGTATTCAGATACCAGGATGTTCTCGTTGCACAGGTTCCGGTGAAAATCTGCAAACCGCAGGCGCGAAAGGTCGAAACGATCTTTTTGGCTGGTGTGGATGTCCCTGAGAATCGTTTGTCCTGCAATTTCGTTGAGCAGGTTCAGTTCCGTGGTTGTATATTCCTCGATATTTTTTAAAATCCCGACCGGATCGGCCACCTTTTGCAGCTTGGGATAAAAGAATATTATCAGGCGAAAAAGCCTCTCCAGGCTGCGAACGTCCCGGACGAATTTTCGGCTGAAATCCTGCTTGATCAGTTTGACCACCACCTCCGTCCCGTTTTGCAACCGGGCCCGGTGTACCTGTCCCACCGAGGCCGTAGCAAGGGGTCGTGTATCGATGTCGGCAAACTCGCTACGAAAAGATGCATCGGTATATTTTTTCAGCAGCAGGTCGACCTCTTCAGCCGGTAACTCAAGGGTGTGCCGGTACAAGCGGGAAAGGTGACGGCAGGTATCTTCGTTAAGAAAATCGATCCGCAGGGCGAATACCTGGGCTATTTTAATTGCCAGCAGGCCCTGCTCCTGGATCTTGTCCAGATCCGGCAGTCCGGGTCCGAAGATGTCTCGTATCAGGCGTATGAATGCAATCCAGTGCATGACACTTTTTTTAAGAGTTTATATCATGGTGGCAGTGCAGTATGTCAAAAGGGACTGTTTGTGTTTCAAGGGTTCCGCCAGTGGTCCCGTATGCCGTGCTCTCTTTCAGTCCATGCGCCAGACCTGAAGCCCCTGATCGATGTTTGCCAGTCCTATGAACAGTCCTGTTTCGGTTGTTGTAAGGGTCCGGACGCCGTAGTTGTCCGGATTGCCGAGACCGTCTTTGAAAACCGCCTCCCAGTCTTCCCCGTTTTTCGATCGGTATAGCTCGGCCCCGTTTCCGGTCAGCACATCATAAAGAGTCGGCACGCCGTTTGCGGCATAGGTCCCGAACAGGAACTGCCAGATGGTGCGCCGGATGTCGGGCAGATATTTTTGCGTAACCGGAACAAAGCTGGCCGAATCCCACGTTCCGAAATAGAGATACCCGTCGTGTACGGCAGCAGACCAGAGATAGGCGTTTGTTATTTTATCAAAGCCCGATCCCGTGCCGCCCGTCGAATCAGGGCCGACAACCGTCGCCCAGGAGTCGTCGGGATATATGCGGATCATATCGGCCCCGCGAATGGGAAAGCCTCCTGCGGTGTTGATGCCCGCAAAGATAATACCGCCCACGTACAGGGCATGCTGAAATACCTGCATTGTTGCGGCGGCCTGGTTGCCTTTAAAGGGACCCCCGGCCGAAACCACGCGTACCGGCGCTGAATCGTCCCCTGGTCCGGCAAGTTTCCATACCTCGAAACCCTGTTCGCGGTTACTGGTGCCGGCATACAGCCATCCGTTGAATGATGCCAGTGAGAAGACGCCGCTGTTTTTTTCATTGCCGAAGCCGTCGTCGTTAACCAGGGAAACCGTTTGGCCGTCGGTAACGTACAGTTCGCCGGGAGGCGGCGGGTCGAGAAATTCATGGGTCACGGCGATATACAGCAGGCCGTTGTGTTCCGCCAGGGCTCTGATGGAGCCTTCCACGGGCACCGACAGCACCTTTTCCCAGGTGCCGTTATCTCCCGTTGCACTACGCCAGAGGGCCGGTCGGGTGCCGAGGGTGCCTGCGTATATGTACGGGGTGCCGTCGGAAGCGGCGGTGTAGGTCGCCAAAGCCCTGATGCCCGATGTTTCCCACTGGTCTTCGGTTTCAATGTCGCGGTAATCAAAAATCCGTTCCCATGAGGCGGTATCCTGATCCACAGGAAAGCGCCTGATTTCCGGCGGACGCTTGAGCGGCGATACGGAAACGTTTATGCCAAGGCGGTCCATGATCAGGTTCATCATGCTGTTGCCGGTGCCGACATATATGTATCCACGGCCGTCATCAAGGGGGTCGTAGTGCACCATGGACCAGGGATAATCGTTGAAATCCCGCCGGTTGTCGGTTGCGTCAAACCCCTGCTCGCTGACCGGCATAAAGGTGTTGCAACGGGCGGGACCGGGAGCGGAAACGGTTAACAGGGCGTAAAGAAACAAGCAGACCGGTACTGTTTTAGAAAGAGATTGATTCATGAATATCCCTTGCTGTTCGAAAATATGTCTTGTTTATCGAGCAACCAGAGGCAACCACGCTTGATGCCGGACTTTTTCAGGTCCGTTTGTTTAGTCTATAACAGCTTTTTTGATCCTTGTACAGGGTTTGGAAAGCAATAATAAAAGAATGCATTGCCGCAGCATGACGAACTGATAATTGCCGCACCCACAATGCTGCGGCCATGGTGTTCATGTGCCCGGGCTGTTATGTGTCCCTCGGGGCTGCATGTGACAGGGAGGGGCTTTTCCCCATTTTTCCGACCGACCTGTGCCGCATGGCCATCGAAGAGATTTCCTGGTCGTCTCGACCGCTGCCGCCCCCGATTGTTCCGGGGTAATGCTTCCAGATGGTTCATTCCTTCAATTGATAGCTAAAATCAATGTGTATTATAGTAATCATCGACATTATGAATTTGCCTTATTGAAGAGCACTGTTCTATAAATAATCAGGCCCTAGTTGGTAGTTGCGGTCTGCGGCCGGAGAGCAAGTAAGAGGCAGCGTGAGCATGTTGGCTGTTTGCCTGAAAAGTTTCTCTGAAAGTGCTTTGTAATGGTTGATGTTCATCGGCTTAGAATATTTGTAAAGATTGCCGAATTGAAAAGTTTTACCCTTGCAGCCAAGTCCTGCATGCTGACCCAGCCTACGGTGAGCCAGCATGTTGCGGCCCTTGAGGGGTTCCTGGGGCTGAAGCTTTTTGACCGACGGGGGAAGGACTTGTATTTGACCGGCGCCGGCGAAATTCTCTATCGTCACGCCAAGGAAATAACCGCCCTGTTCGATGTTCTTTTCCAGTCGCTTGAATTGTACAAAGGTAAAAAGATCGGCCGGTTGCGGCTGGGGGCCAGCACGATTCCCGGCGAGCACATTTTAATGGAGCTGCTGGGGGAATTTCGGGACATATGCCCTGATCTTAAAATTTCTGTCCGTATCACCGACACCGAACAGGTGGTTAAAATGCTTCTGGATCGTTCGGTCGACCTGGCTGTTGTCGGGGCCGAACTGAAGCAGCGGGGCCTTGTATTTACCCCGTTAATGCCTGATGAACTTGTGCTGATTGTGCCGAAAGGTCACAGGTGGTGGAAGGCTTCAAAAATTGAGATGAAGGATGTAATCAGGGAGCCCTTCGTAATGCGTGAAAGCGGGTCTGGTACCCGTATGGAGTTGGGTCGAAAGCTCCAGAGTATAGGAATCGACCCGGTCGATTTACATGTGGTTGCCGAGGTGGGGACCACAACGGCGGTTAAAGAGGCTGTGGAATCGGGTTTAGGTATTTCTTTTGTTTCCCGGCTTTCGATTGAGAAAGAATTGAAATATAAAGTGTTCAAGCACGTCCCGGTCAGGAATTTTGTGTGCAGCCGGTGGATATACCTGGTACGGGAATCCGGCAGGACACCGTCGCCTGTTAGTTCGGCCTTTGTGAAGTTTCTTAAAGTGCGTTCAAAAATGTGAAAGCCTATCTGTAGGCTTTTTATCTCCTTTCATGTAGCAAATCATCCCTTGTAATGACCTGCCGTTTTAATGGGTAGCCTTTGCTTTCTTTCAATAGGTTATATTTTTAAAGGATAGAGCAGCGGTGTGGTGCCGGTGCGTGCCGTTGTGCGTTTTCCCGGGAAAAAGAGTTGTTCTGATTATGATTGAGTGTTTCGTGCACGCTTACGGAGCGACTCTGTTTATACTGAGGGGTCTTTCAATTTCGGTTGAAACGCACATGGATATTATCAATTGGACTTATCCGGGTGGAAAAATTATTTTAGAAATCTGAACAACAGAGCAGATTTGTTCGTATGTTTCTCCGAGTCATGTTGTCTAAGGGTGATTGCCTATGAACGCATGACCGACAGGGTACACGCTGAAAGGGTGTGCCTCCCGCGATGGAAAGGAGAGTGTTGCAGTCGGATTGTAAGCCGGTCTCATTTCATCGGGGACCGGTTTTTTATTGGAAAGGAGGTGTGTTGCAAGCAAGCCGGCACGGGGGAGACAGAAGCGTAAAGTGAATAATTTTCTAACCAAGGAGGTACGATCATGAGTAATAGCCGAATTCTGCCGGAATTCGAACTGCTGGCTCCCAAAACCATGTCAGAGGCAGTAGATATGGCTGCCCGCTACGGCGACAGGGCAACCGTGCTGGCCGGCGGAACAGATGTAATTATTATGCTCGAAAAAAATGCCGTCAAGCCCGAGTACGTTATTGCCCTGGGTGAAATCCCGGACCTTGACTATATCACTTACTCCAAAGCCGACGGTCTGACCATCGGCGCACTTGCAACAGCTTACCAGTTGGTGCAGGACAAGAAGGTGAAAAAAAAGTATCCGGCACTGTGGCAGGCTGCCGCAAGCCTGGGATCGCCGCAAATCAGAAATGCCGCAACAATAGTCGGTAACATCCTGCGGGCCTCTCCTTCAGGAGACTGCTGCTGTGCCATGCTGGCACTGGGGGGAAGCGTAGTGCTGGAAAGCACGTCGGGCAGGCGCGAAGTTTCAATCGACGATTTTTTTATCGACTACGGGAAGATCGAACGGCGGGAGGATGAAATTGCAGTTGAGCTGAAACTGCCGCCGGTTGAAGACGCCTCTACATCTGCATTCCTGCGGATGACACGAATGACCTTTGATCTTTCAAAAGTAAGCGCAGCCGTTTCATTACAGATGTCCGGTAAGAAATGCAAAGCGGTCCGGATGGCCATGGGGGCCGTTGCGCCGACAGCCATACGGATTAAAAAAGCCGAGACGATGCTGGAAGGGGTCACAATAACCGAGAAACTCTTATCGGATGTAGCAGCCACGGTTTCAAGGCAGGTAAAACCGATCGATGATGTCCGCTCAACAGCCGATTACCGGCGCGAGGTTTCCGGTGTTCTGGCAAAGCGGGTTATCAAAGCTGCATGTAATGTGTAACCGAAGAGGTAATGCTTAAGGAGAGTATTTATGAAGAAAAGAGCGATCACCCTGTTTATCAACGGGGATGAATACAACATAACCGTAGATGCGGACGAAACCCTGACACAAGTCATCAGGAATCAACTCAACCTGACGGATCTCAAGCACTGCTGCGGACGCGGGGAGTGCGGCGCCTGTACGGTTCAGGTAGAAGACGACCGATATCCGACCGGCAAGAAAATCATCAATTCATGCCTGTCTTTGGCCGCAATGATGGACGGCAAACGCATCTACACGGTCGGCGGACTTGAAAAAGGCGGTACGTTGCACCCGGTGCAGGAGGCCTTTGTGGAACAGGGAGCGGTACAGTGCGGCTTTTGTTCGGGCGGTATGATAATGAAAACCGTTGATATCCTCGAGAACAACGCGAAGGCAGGCGAAGCTGAAATCCGTGAAGGTCTCGAAGGAAACATCTGTCGTTGCACAGGATACACAAAGATTGTGGAAGCAGCAAAGCAGGCCGGCAAGGTTATGGCAGCCGGAAAGTAATCTTTATTATTGAAAAGGAGAATACCTATGAGTGAATATTCTGTTATCGGACAGCGTATTCCCAAGCTGGATGCCCGTGAAAAAGTAACCGGGCGCTGTAAATATGCCGGCGATATGCGTATGGAAGGCATGCTGTACGGGAAACTTGTACGCTGCTGGGATTACGCGCATGCCGAGGTGGTAAAAATCGACTTCAGCGAAGCCCGAAAAGTTCCCGGTGTCGTTAAATGCCTGGGACCTAAAGACGTAACACGGAAAAATTACAACACGACCATCATGAAACTGTTGGTGCCGGCGGTTTTTTCCGATGTGTTCGGTGAAATTGCGGACCTGAACATTTTTAACGCCCGCGTCAAGCACCAGGGTGACGTTGTGTGCGGTATTATCGCCAAGACCGAAAAGGCTGCAGAGCGTGCTGCTGAAAAGGTAAAGATCGAGTATAAGCCACTGCCGGTTATCATGACCGCTGAAGAGTCGAAAAAGAAAAACGCCATTCAGTTTACCCCGCTCAAACCGGGTAACCTGGCCGCAAATTTCCCGGATTCCTTTTTCCCGAACAACGAGTACGGCTGGAACGCCGAAGACGGGAAAACCGTACATCAAAAATTCAAGGATGCGGATCTGGTAGTCGAGGATACCTTTTACGTACCGCGCCAGAAACAGGTACAGATGGAGAACCACGCCTATGTGGCCCTGTACGACGACCGCGGAAGACTGAACTGCTGGACGTCAACCCAGATGCCCAAACTGGTGCAGAATCTGATCGGCGAACTTTTTGAGCTTCCGCTGACGCGGGTGCGCCTGGTGCAGACACCTATCGGCGGCGGTTTCGGTTGCCGACTGGGAATGATCGCCGAACCGCACGCATGCGCCATGGCAATGGCAGTACCGGGCATCCCGGTTAAAATTGAATACCTGCGCGAGGAAGACTGGGTGGCATCGGAAAGCCGCGCTTCCGGGCATTTTTACGTCAAGGCGGGATTCAAGAAAGACGGAACGCCTGTGGCATGCTACGGCGACTACCAGGTGCTCAAGGGAGGTTACTATACCCACGGTTCAGGGCCTCCTTTCTGTACGGCGGCTTTTATGCACGGCATGTACAAATGGCAGGCTATGGGATGCAAAGCCGATATCTGGTTCAACAATATGGTTCCTTTCGGTGCGTACCGCGGATACGGCAACCCTGAAAACACCTTCGGCGTTGAGCAGTTGGTGGATCGTGCCTGCAACAAGCTGGGCATCGACCCGATTGGATGGCGCAAAAAATGGGCCAAGGGCATCGGCGATGAGTCGTGGCTGAAGGGTGTAAACTTCGTATCCTCCGGACTTGATGATTGCGTCAAGGAAGCCAAGAAAAAAATAGGCTGGGACAAAAAGAAAAAACAGTATGCCAACCAGAAGGGCGTTAAACGCCGCGGGGTCGGTATCGGCATCATGCAGCATACCAGCGGAGCCTGGCCCATGCTGCTTGAGCACTCCAATGTGATCATGCGCCTTAATGAGGACTGCACCGTTGAAATAATGGCCTCGGTTTCCGATCTGGGTACTGGTGCCCACACCGCCGTTACACAGATGGCTGCGGAAGCGCTGGGATGGCCGATTGACGATGTGCATTTAAAATGCTGCGATTCGGACGTAAACGGTTTTGATATCGGCGCCCATGCCAGCCGGACCATTTATTGTGTCGGCCGGGCGGTTATGCAGACTGCAGCGGACTTGAAAAAACAGCTGCTGGAGCGTGCCGCGCAAAACCTGCAGTTGAAGTTGGAGGATGTGGAGTTTGCGGAAGACAAGGAAATTGTCTGTACATGGGATTCCAGCAAGCGTATCAACTGTCGTACCATTGCCGAGCAGAGCATTTACAGCTTTGACGATCCGGCGACCGGAAAAACCATCGGTATCCCGGGACAGATGGTGGCCCACTACAGCGATTTCGTGAAGCACTGTTCGCCTCCTTTTGCCGCATGCTGTGCAGAGGTTGAAGTTGATATCGAAACCGGCGAGGTGAAAGTTCTTTGCCTGTCCAACGCCCACGATATCGGCAAGGCCATCCATCCTCCTTCGGTGGAAGGCCAGCTTGAGGGTGGTGCACACCAGGGCCTGGGGTACATCCTGAGTGAAGATATTTACTATGATGATAAAGGCCTGTGTCTGAATAATGACTTCACCGATTACAAAATGTTCGGCGCCTCTGACATGCCGGCTGAAAATTATGTGACGCTGGTGGAATCCGCACCGGACGACATTGGACCTTTCGGCGCCAAAAGTTGCGGCGAGTCGGCTCTGATGGGCCCCATCGGTTCGGTGGCGAACGCCATTTATGATGCAATCGGCATTCAGATCACCGATGCACCCGTTACGCCAGAGCGCGTTTTGGCTGCCATCAAGAAAAACGGCGGTGTGAAATAGTGCACCCGCTTTGTGTGCACAGGAGTCCCTTCATAGGGACGCCTGTGCATTTCTTGCAAAAGCAGTGTTACGACTCTCAATGTGGCATGTGCTCCTGTACAAATAATTTTATTTTATAGAGGAGAAAAAATATGGTTCATGTTGATGCAACTGTTGTTGTCCGCGGCGGCGGAGATGTGGTGTCGGGAACAATCCATCGGCTGTACCGCTGCGGATTCCGAGTGCTGGTGCTTGAACTGCCGCAACCGCTGGTGGTGAGGCGTACGGTTGCCTTTGCACAGGCAATTGTTGAAGGTTCGGTAATGGTGGAAGATGTACGGGCGGTGCGGATTGATAGTATTGAAGAAGTGTACCGGGTATGGGGGCAAAATGCCGTGCCGGTACTTGTTGACCCCGGAGGAGAAAGCATCACCCTCCTGCAGCCCGATATCGTTGTGGACGGAACCATGGCGAAAAGAAACACGGGTACGCACCGCGATATGGCACCGGTGACCATTGCACTGGGACCAGGTTTTGAAGCCGGTAAAGATGTCGACATTGTGATCGAAACCCTTGAAGGGCACGCCCTGGGGAGCCTGATACTGGCAGGGGCCGCTCAGCCCGACACGGGCGTGCCTGTGCCGCTTTTGGGCTTTGCCGCCGAGCGGGTGTTGCGGGCACCCTGCACCGGAACAATTGAACATGTAGTGGATATCGGCCAAGTGGTAAAAAAAGGCGATGTGGTGGCACGGGTAGGGGGCGTACCTGTGCGGGCGGAAATCGGAGGGGTTGTGCGCGGATTAATACAGAACGGTATGCATGTTACGAAAGATATAAAGGTCGGCGATGTTGATCCCCATGGGGTGCAAAGCTACTGCTATACCATTTTCGACAAGGCCCGTGCAATCGGAGGAGGAGTGCTTGAAGCGATTCTGTATCTGTATCGTGGAGGACAGTATGCGCGTCCTGGGGCAAAGGACCCGCGGGTTGAGGTTCCACTGTATTGAATGCGCTGATTCAACAAACAGCGCTTTCAACAAAAGCCGCAGCGCATCATGGCTGATTATCTTTTACGGGAGATGCAGCAGGGTGACTGGGCTCGGGTGTTTCTGAAAAGTGAAGCGGTTTCAGTATGTTGCTGAAACCGCTTTGTTTTTTATCGTACTGTAAAAAAAAGTAAAGCCGGAGGGTGATTTTTTCGATGAGAAAGGTACGTGTACATTATCCGGGGCACATCCACAATACCGTATGGGGTCCATGTCCATGCCTGCAAAAAAACAAACCTGCAAATACCATCCCGCACAACCGGCCCACTGGAAATGTACGGAATGCGGTGAAACATTCTGTCCGGCCTGTGTGGTAAAACAGGAAAAGCTGGCATTGTCGGGAGTGTATGAGTATCACTGCCCATCCTGTAAACAGGGCCTGGAGTGGATCGGGGCGGCCAATGTTGTGGAACCGTTCTGGACCAGGATGGGGGCGTTTTTCAAGTACCCGCTGTCGGGGATTCCCCTGGTGCTGATTGTCTCTACGACGCTGCTGGAGTTTGTTTTTTTAATGCTGGCCTTCGGGGGCGGCCTGATAGCATTGCTGGTATGGCTGTGTATATTGCAGTATTCTTTTGCCGCATTGCAGCGCACGGCAAAGGGCAATATGACCCCGCCGCCCACCGACGGAGATACCCTTATGGGTCATTTCGGGCCGGTGCTGAAACAGGGCGTGCTGTATCTCCTGATCGTGATCGTCTATTTTGTGCTGGCGAGTAAAACGTATGTTGTTGTCGGCTTTGTTTTTCTGCTGGCGGCGCTTTTTTGCCTGCCTGCCATGATTATTCTACTGGTGGTTAACGAGGACCTGGGAAGCGCCCTGAACCCGGCAAAGTCCATAACCCTGATCAGCCGGATCGGCAGCGGGTATTTGACAATGTATTTTTTCCTCTTCCTGCTGGGCGGTGCTCCGGCCGTGATATCGAACTATGTTCTGCATTTTCTGCCTTCGTTTCTACAGTTTTTCATCGTAGGGATGGCTCAGAAGTATTACACCATTATCAGTTACCACCTCATGGGATATGTCCTGCTGCAGTACCACCAGCAAATCGGCTATACGGTGTATTACGAACACTTTACGGAATCGGAGTCCCAGCAGCCGGCTGCTGCACCAAAAGGAGACGACGAGGTGATCAACCGGGTGGACGTGCTGATAAAAGAGATGAAGCTCGAAGAGGCAATTACCTTTATACAACGGAAGGTCGATCTTATCCATATGACCGATCCGGCTCTGGCAGAGCGGTACTACAAACTGCTGAAGATGACCAAGAGAGACGATGAACTGTCGGAACATGCCGCCCACTACATGGATATCCTGGTCAAAGACAATAAACGGAAAAAAGCCTGTGAGCTTTTTCTCGAATGCAGGCAGGGAAACGGGTTCCGGCCCGGGCCGGAAACGCTCTTTAAGGCCGGGCAGTGGCTCAGTGATGCCGGAAAACCCCAGGAAGCGCTGCAGGCCTACAGCATGCTTACCAAAGTGCATTCCGGAGACCCGCTTGTGCCGGATGCCTTTTTTAAGGGCGCCCAGATTATGCATGACGCTTTGCAGAATACCGCCAAGGCAAAATCAATTCTGGAAGGTCTGCTGAAAAAATATCCCCACCATGAGATTGTGCCGCATGTGCAGCACTATCTGGCCCATATGCGTCTTTAGCGGTTCAGAGATCCTGCCGCAGTATCCGGGCTTCGGAAGACTCGGGGAACAGGGACAGCAATACCGTACCGCAGCTTTCCCCCTGTTTGTGCCGCCCCTTTTGCCGGTACGCCTGGGACAGCCCGAGCAAACAGGCGGGAAGCCCGGGGATGTCCGGTTTCAACTTCAGCAAGGCATTGATAATGCGTGCGCTCTCATCGAGCTGATCGATGCGGATGAAAAGCCGGCACAGGCCTATGTACAGCTCTCCCGACAGCCGGGGTTGCTTTGTTGCGGCGGTATACTCTTTATAGAGATCATAGGCCGTTTTGGGAGTTCTGGGGTTTTTTACATGGTAGTGCAGCAGCCTGCTTGCTGATTCATGGAAGTTATTGTGCTCGGGTTCGTGTTTATCGATGGTTACAAGCTGTTGCATTGCTTTGAGGTTGTCGGGGTCTTTTGCAATGATCTGCATGAGCAGGAGTCGGGCCTTCGGCAACTCAAGGCGTCCGATATGCGCCATGGCTTTGTCGAACAGGGGGGTGATCTCATCTTCTGGCTCTTCGGAGAAGGCATCCCGGTCCTGCGTGCCGGTACAGCAGAGCCGTAGAAACCCCAAGCCCCCGCCGCAGACAAGCCCGCCCACGTGGGCCATGTAGGCCGTGCTGCTCTCGCCCCCGAAAAAAAGCATGGCAAGTTCATTGCCCACCCAGGCCGGAAGCAGAAGAATGCCGGGCAGCCGGTATGTGTTGAAATAGAACCCCAGGGAAAGGAAAAAGGAGACCCGGGTCCGGCCGTACAGCACGGAATAGGCCCCCATGAGACCTGCAATGGCGCCGGATGCGCCGATGCAGGGCACGAGGCTGTCGCTGTACGTCAGCCAGAAAAAACACATTGCGCCCAGCCCCGAAAGAATATAGCCGAAAACGTATTGCAGGCGTCCGCAACCAAGCTCCAAGGCACACCCGACAATCCAGAGGAAAAACATGTTGCCGACAAGATGCATGACACTGCCGTGCATGAACATCGAGGTGATGAAGGTCACCGGGCGGTGGTAGGCGGGTCTGAATCCGTAGCGGATCAGTATAACGCTGGAAAATTTCTCTTCATACTGTGTCCGCAGTTGCTCCCACCGGGCAAAGTGTTCATCCTCCGGCGTGACCACTCGTCGGGCCTGCAATTCCTGTTGAAAGCTGTAATCGTACGCAAGTTCCTGATGCCAGAGGTAGGCGGTTTCGCCGTCCATGTTTTCGGAATAGGCGCCTGCTTTGGGCGTTCTGTTCTGCTGCTGCAGATATGTCTCATACAGTGGTATTTCAATCTGTGCCAGGCCCGAATTAAAGTAGTAATCCATGGCCTGCATATATCTTTCATCCTGGTCGGTTTGCAGCAGAAAGTAGACACAGCAGTTGATGACAATCAGGGCTATGGTGATAATGGGAGGGTTTTTCCAGCTTGGTTTTCCTGTCAGCGGAATAATAACCATTGGTTCAGTGTGTCCTTATGTTACAGTATCATGTGTACCACCCCGGCACAGTATAGAAAGATTTGTCGTGCGGGTCAACCTCTAAACAGAGGAGGCTACCGGCTAACGTCCGGCTCCTGCGTTGCGCTCACCCTTTGTCGTTGTGCCGCCAAAGGGTATCGCGCGCCTTGTGTCTGAACATTCTCCAACGGCCTCCCCTTACGAAGATAATCCGATAAACTCCCAGGGAAAGCCTTGTGCGGTTGCTGCAACAATTGCGTTGGGTGCATGTCGATGTGTGCGTTCCGGAGAGGGTCTATCCTGTCTTGCAGGTTGTCTAAGATGAAAAAAAGGGAGGAACTGCTTTTTTGAAAAGGGGTGCCTGCTGCGGGCAGCAGCCCCAAGGTGTCGATAACGGGGAGGGTTACTTTCGTTTGCGTTTTCCGGGTGTGCCGGAAGAGCGGCCGTCTTTTTGAGGTTTTGCTTCGCTGACAATGAGTTTGTTGCCGTCAAGCTCGACCCCTTTGCATATCCTGATTACATCGCGGGCTTCCGCTTCGGTGGACATTTCAACAAATGCATAGCCTTTTGATTTGCCGGTGTGCTTATCTTTAATGATTGTTGCCGAAAGACATTTGCCCAGATCGCCGAAGTTATACAGAAGATCATCTTCGGTAGTATCATCAGACAGGTTGCCGACATATAGTTTGTTGGACATGTACTTTCCTCCTGTGGCTGCGGGTTTCCGGCTGTACATTCGAGCAGATACGCACGCACGTGTATGAAAGAATACAATGAAAAAACCTTAGACTCTAGAAAGTCCAAGGGTTTGATTGTGCAATACATCTCTGGGTTTCTAAGCTAAGAGGTATGCTCTTCGGTTATATTCTTGACAGTATACCGTAAGCCCTTTTGTGTCAAGCTAAATAACGGTAAGGCGTTGCCCTGCCCGGCCTTAAACCCTGATACAGCCGCACGCGCTACTCGGGGATTGTAACCTCTTTGCCCCATTTCCAGCGCAGATCGCATGTGTCGGCACCTTCGGCCACGGTCTGGGTCCGGAAATAACCGATGTTGAATGCTTCGCCGGGGATGTAGTCATAGTTGCAGATCAGATTGGTCATCAAATCCGCGGCATCATACTGCTGGGCCAGGATGTTTGTGCAGCACTGGGTGTAATCCATGCCCCAGTCATACGCATCACCGTCGGCAGGCAGGAAATAGCAGACGGAATCATCTTCATGCGGACTGTTCTGTGAGCGGTAGGCCACCCAGCGCATTTTAAGCAAAGACAGCAGCCCGAAGGTCGACCGGCCGATATTGGATCTGAGGTCTTCCGGCATGGTCATGATCTCTTCATAGGTATGCTCCCAGCGCAGCTTTCCGAAAGACGCAGCCGTCATGCCGTACTTGTCGGCCACGAGATATTCGGCAATGTCTTCGGCGTTGGGAACCAGGTATTGAAGGTGGTAGTTCCGGCGCCCGATATAGGGGATGTCCGGTATGATTGATTCAAAGGAGTCGCGCATTTCCTGCATGATCCCGTCGATTTCCGATTCGCCGAATACGGTTACGTAGAGCGCTCGTTTCGACTCCAGCAGGCCGTCGTAGCGGTTCATCAAAACAGCGCTGTCGTAGGTTTTTCCGTTTGAGCTCGGCAGCCATGTGGGACCCTGACTGCGCGTTCCTGGGTGCGGTGGGGGTTCCTGCGCCGACAATGACAAAGGCCTGCAACAGCACCCAAGACATCCCAAACCAACCGTCTTGATAAAATCACGTCGTTTCAATGTAGTATCTCCTTTTGTGGAAAAGGTGTTGAGGGGTGTCAGAGTTTGTTTGTACACCCCGCTTGACATACGATATATTATAAAGTATACTATATTCGTAATATATAGTCAATATCGTAAATTATGAAATTGATTACAGGGTGTGGTTTAATAATCCGGTGCGGGTAGTTGCACCGATGAAGGAGGGGATGATGAAAAAAGCGTGTGGGCGGTTTCTATCTATTGCTGTAATTGCTGTCGGTATCTGTTGCTGGTTTTGGCTCGGCTGCAAGCATGAAGGCGATTCATGCAGCCCGTGGCAAAACCAGTTGTGCTATTGCTCCGATGGTTCAGTTGGCCTTCAGTCCTGCAGCGATAACGGCAGCGGGTGGGAGGCCTGTGAATGCACGGAGTACAGCGTGTGGTGTGACAACAACACCGGACTGTGCTGGCAGACCCCGCAAAAAGACGCCTACGACTATGAGGATATCGGCGTTGTATCGCAGGATGCGGTCCGGTACTGCCAAGAGCTGGAGCTTGGCGGGTATGACGACTGGCGGCTTCCCGACATCGATGAACTCCGGACCCTGATTCGGGGTAGTCCGTCTACTGAAACCGGAGGAGACTGTCCCATAACCGAAGGAACCGGCACGGAATATAACGGTGATGAGCGCTGTATGGGCGGAGAGGAATGGGGAGGACCCGCCCCTGGCGGCTGCTACTGGCCGGCAGAGCTGAGCGGCACCTGCGACAAGCAGGACCCTTATGCGCTGCAGCATCCCCTTGAGTACTGGGCCACGGACGGGGCCGCCGACGACCCCGAACACTGGATAGCCTTTGTGGCATTCGACAGCGGCGTGGTGGGCTATAACCATGTGAACAGCTACGGAGATGTGCGCTGCGTGCGGGATGCGCCCTCTGTGCCGGTGAGCTGTGACGATGATACCGCCGAAACGTGTACGCCGGGAGATACGCAGCCGTGTGAGTGTGATGACGGCAAAAAGGGCGCCCGGGTGTGCGGCGATAACGGCTCCTGCTGGGGTCCCTGCGAGTGTACCGGGTTTGAGCCGTCGCCGCCTATTACAGATGTTTCCGAGCAGTGCGACACGGTAAACCTCACCATAAAAGTTCCCGAGAAGCTTTCCCATCCGCCGTATCAGTTGGTGGCGTTTCTGTACGCGGTTGAAAACTTTCCGCCCATGGGCCCGCCGGACGGCGGTACCGACTATAACCAGGTGGAATATCCTGAGATCGATAGCGACAAGCCTTATCAGATGAGTGTTCCCGGCTGTACGTACTACCGCGAAAAGTGTCTGAATGGCGAGTACCATCTCTACGTTGCTCTTATTATGGAGCCCACGGCGATGCCGATACCCAAAGAGGGTGACTACTATTGGGGCCTCGATGCCGAGCCACTGACCCTCGGCAGCGGGGAGATGAAGCAAATCGATATGGAAATAACGCTGGAACCCGTAAAATAAAAAAGTAAGGCGCCTGCACTTCAGCCGGCGTTCATCCGATCAAAAAGCAGAAATAAAAAGGCCGGCACCTGCAAAGGGTGTCGGCCTTTTCTGTACTGTTTCTGTAAACCGGAAGGTACCTACTCTTTACCGTTCCAGCAGTAGGTGCACACTTTGTCCCTGGGCATTCCTATGGCGTCGACCATATGATCGAGCTTTTGATACTTTAGTGTTGTTACCCCCATTTTCTGGCCGATCCTGTTTACCATGGCGTTGAATTTTTCCGTGCTGTCGTCGGAATATTCTTCCAGGGGAGCTTCCTTCTGGCCTTCCAGTTCGCTGATCGCTTTGCGGGCCGCCAGGTCGAGCTCGGAGCGCGAGCGGGAGAAATTGAGAAACTTACACCCGAAAACCAGCGGCGGGCAGGCCGGGCGCATATGAATTTCCCGGGCGCCGTAATCGTAAATGCGCTGCAGGGTGTCTTTCATCTGGGTGCCGCGCACAATTGAGTCGTCGCAGAAAAGTATCCGTTTGCCTTCGGTCAGTTCCTTGATCGGGATCAGCTTCATCTTCGCCACAAGATCGCGGATGTTCTGCTGTTGCGGCATAAAGCTGCGGGGCCAGGTGGGGGTGTATTTTACAAACGGGCGGCAATAGGTCACATTTGCCCGGGCGGCATACCCCAGGGCATGGGCGGTTCCGGAATCGGGGATGCCGGCTACGCAGTCAAGTTCTACATCGTCGTTATCGGCCAGGGCCGCACCGCACCGGTAGCGGGAAGCCTCCACATTGATGCCCTCATAGCTTGATGCCGGATACCCGTAGTATATCCAGAGGAAGCTGCAAATCTGCATCTGCTCACCCGGAGGGTTTTTCTGCTCGACGCCTTCAGGGGTCAGAAGAACTATTTCGCCCGGGCCCAGATCTTTTACATGGGTGTAGCCGAGGTTGGGCAGGGCGCATGATTCCATGGTTGCAGCATACCCGTTGTCGCCTTTGCCGATAATGACCGGGGTTCTGCCGAGCTTGTCACGGGCAGCGTAAATGCCTTCTTCTGTCAGGAGGAGGATGGAGCAGGAGCCTTCGATGCTTTCCTGGGCGTTTTTGATGCCGTTCACAAAGTTCTCTTCTTCATTGATCAGGGTCGCGATCAGTTCGGTGGGGTTGATCTCGTTGCCGCTCATTTCAGAAAAGTGAATGCCCCCCCGCTTGCCGAAGGCTTTTTGGGCAATTTCGTCCACATTTTTTATTACGCCAACGGTTACAATGGCGTAGCGACCCAGATGCGAGCCGATAATAAGGGGCTGGTCTTCATAGTCGCTGATAACGCCGATTCCGGTGCAGCCTGATATTTTTTCAATGTCGTTTTCAAATTTGCTTCTGAATTGCGTGTTGGTAATGTCGTGTATGTATCTGATAAAACTTCCATTATCAAGCGTTGCCAGGCCGCCCCGCCTGGTGCCCAGGTGCGAATGATAATCTGTGCCGTAAAAAAGGTTCGGTACGCAATCCTGTTTTGATACCGTGCCAAAAAAACCACCCATGATTCGTCCTTTCTGTAAATGAGTAATCGTTGCTTTGTCAGGAATATCCGTCTATCCCCGAGACATTGCAGGGGGATCAGTCGTAGTATCTCCTTGAAGGGATGCATATGACCGTACCACATCAGACTGGTAAAAGTAAACCTCCAAAGAAATGAAG
Source organism: Thermodesulfobacteriota bacterium (assembly GCA_028282925.1). Lineage (GTDB taxonomy): Bacteria > Desulfobacterota > WTBG01 > CAIYCZ01 > CAIRTM01 > JANQGV01. The sequence continues at coordinate 17,352 of JANQGV010000101.1, read as the reverse complement.
TACTTTATTAAAGGTGTACCGTGGTAGCAGGTGGTATTATGTGCAATAAAATGCTACTATATACAAAAATATACTCATAAAATGGCGTATATGCAAATTTATGCAGTAAATGCATGCCTTTTCGTGTACCTTCATGTATTCATTTTTTATCCTGTTGAAATCCCTTTGGTCTTTCCCGGAACCGACCATTTATGCTGATGAAACAGCCGTTTTTTTTCTTAACTATCTGAAATAGCTATACTTTATTGCATGTGCTCAAAAATGAAGCACATTGCTCAAAACCCTTTATTTTAGGCCTGTTTCGAAGATTTCCACTTGGTTATCAACAGGTTTTGCACACAAACTGTTGATAGATTAACCGATTATTAAAATTTGTGCCGTTTATACGAGAGTATACCTGCCTTGTGGGCCGGTGATCGCTCTACCGCCTTCAAAAGCGATGTGTCTTTTCCCCTAGCCCGGACCTTGAAATCGGTGCCAAGCTGGGGTATAGTTTTCCAAGTATGCCATGAAAGGTTACCTTCAATGAAAGGAGACATGAATGGAACCGATGATATCATTTTGCGGGCTCCTCTGTAATGAATGCCCGGCCTATATCGCCAAGCAGGAAGACAATGATGAGTTGCGAAAAAGGACGGCCGAGCAGTGGTCTAAGCAGTTTAAAATGGATATGAAGCCCGAAGACATCAATTGCGACGGCTGTGTGGCCGAAGGTGTTCACAGCGGGTATTGCAGGGTGTGTGAGATAAGGAAATGCGGCATGAAAAAAGAACTGGAAAGTTGTGCGATGTGTGATGCGTACGCCTGTGATAAAGTGACAATGATTCACCAGCACGACCATAAGTGCAAAGAGCGTCTTGATGCGCTGAGGAAGAAGCAGGGATTATGATGCATCCGGCGGGGAAGCAGTCCGGCTGATACCTCAGGAAGTTATGAGGAACATACAGCGGCCCGAGAACATCGGGCCGTTTTTTTATTGTCGATACCGATTTTTATGATAGCATCTATTAAGTCCTTGGAATGTGAGTAATGTGCAGGAAGTGAATACATGAAACAATTTTTTAAAGACAAGCAGACGGCACCTGCGTTGCTGGTTGCTGTGGTGTATGCCGTAACCCGCATCGTCTTTGTGCTGAAGGGCGGTGCGTTTCTGGCCCGGCCCATTACGTTTGCCATGCAGTATCTTGATCCCGTGCTGTTGAAAGAGGACCTTTTGCACAGCTTGCTGTATTTGCATATTCAGCCGCCCCTGTTCAACTGTTTCCTGGGGGTGGTCCTGAAGGTGTCACCCCACCCGGAGATCAGCTTTGCGCTGCTGTATAAAACAGCCGGGCTGCTTATGGTTCTGTTTTTATTCGGTACGCTGGCAGGACTGGGGCTGAACCGGTGGCTGGCTGCCGGAGTGGCGATTGTTTTTTTGCTGAATCCCACGGTTTTTTTGTATGAGCATTTGCTGTACTACACCTTTATTGAGGGGTTTCTGGTGCTTGGGGCGGTCTTTTTTCTTCAGCGCTGGTGTGCCGGGAAACGAACGGCAGATTTGCTGCTCTTCTGGGTGGGGCTTTTGAGCCTGGGGTTGATGCGCTCCCTGTTTCACCCGGTGTTTTTTCTGATTATCGGGGTTGTGACGGCACTGTATCTGCTTCGAAGGTATGGTGCAAGACAGGCGGCCCGGCAATTTACAGTGTGCGCGGCAGTGGTGCTGCTGGTAATGGTGGCGGTCTGTGTGAAAAATATGGCTGTGTACGGATTTTTCGGTACCACGTCCTGGACCGGTATGAGCCTGTGGACCAAAGCCAACGGTTTCAGCCCGGACAAGCTTGAAGAGCTCTACGAGCAGGGCGTTGTAAGTGAAACAGCCCTTAAGGCCGAGCTTCAGGCGTTTCAGCCCCTTTCTTACTATTATTCCGAACCGGAAATTGAGGCAATTACCTGTCATCACCCGGCAGACTGTACTACACGGCGCAGCACAGGCAGAAACAACTTTAATCATGCCGGATACGTTCAGGTTTCCAGACAGCTCATGCAGGACGCACGTTCGGTGATTGCATATGATCCGGGTATGTTTGCCTTTTTTACGGCATCCTCCTTCAGCCTGACGCTCTGGCATGCTTCAGATTCGGTGCACGGCCTGTTTCAGGATAATATGGCCATATTGCAAAAGCTGGAGAAGCTCTACCGGTTTATGCACTTCGGCTTTCTCGGCATAACCAGCAAGCATGCTCACCCCGGCATGTGGATCAGGACGGGGGTCTACAGCCTTCTGCTCCTTTTGGTATATGCCGGCACCCTGCGGGGGTTGTTCCGCAAAAAAAATCCTTTCCCTCCTGGTACGGCTGTTGTATGCCTGTTTTGCCTGCTGGTCCACGGGTATACCCTGGGAGTGTCGTCGCTGATTGAATTCGGCGAGAACAACCGATTCCGCTTTCCGCTCGACGGCGCATTTCTGGTACTGATGGCTGGAAACGGCATTATGCTTTTCAAAAGCATATACAAGAAGATTTTTCCAGCGTCCTGAATCCCCATTACAGCTCGTGACCTATTCATCATGTCCTACCCTCTGTTTTCTGCCGAGTGGATTTTCGTCCGCCATGCCGATGCTAACTAAAATCATTAAATAAATCGGTATGTTAGGGTCATGCAGTGTGTTTGTTAAAAAAGTGCAAATGGGGTTGACAAATAAGCCTAATGGTATTATTCTAATGGAAGTAATCCTATCGGATAATATGTGTCTGTTCCAGTTGAGAGGTACATCGGCAGTGAAAGCGTTAATAACCGACAGGGGCTCACAGTACGGCAATAAAAAGAGAACCTTTTCAGCAGGTTCAGCGAACAGGGCGGGTACATACAGAGAGAGCGGTTTGCATATCGAGAAAAGGAAATGTCTACGGTACAGGGCACGGCCGGGTGCATACGCCGCGTTGGGGCAGGGCCTTGTGGTTATAGGCAGCATTATTGATGTGGATGATGCCGGGCTCTCCATGGAGCTGGTTGCGGAATTGAACGGCGACAATGAGGTGTATACGCGGATGCACATTTTCGTGGAGGATACGCCGTTCCGGCTGGTCAATATCCCCTGCAGTATTGTGTCTGTTATGCCGGTCCGAAAGCAAACGGTTACCTCGGTCGACGTGGTAACAAAAAAATGTGTACTGCAGTTCGGCACCCTGTCTGAAGAGCAGTCACGACAGATGCAGCAGTTTATTGATGTGTATACAGATACGAACGTGTCATAGAGTGCGATAGGTTTTTGTAACAAGCAGGAATATCTATACGTATTTTATCATAGCAATGTCGTTCAGAAGGAAAGAGATCTTCATGTCCCCCGCATACTATCCCGCCTTCTGAACGACTTTTTTTTTGCGTTCAGCTGCAAAGAAACGGTCAGGATTTCAGATGAATAAGACATTTATCGGGATCACCGTTGCCCCCGATCTTACACGCAGACATTTTTTCTTTTTATATCAGAACACCCTGATCATAGGCATTCTTCTGGTTATGCCGGCTATCCTGCAGCCTGCTTTTTTAAAAGACGTCTTAAACGTTTCCCCTGAGTATTTCGGTTATATCAACGGGTTTCTGCAGAGCATGAGCCAGCTGGCAACATTGTTCTTCGTGGGTCTCATCGGGGTCATCTCCGATAAGGTCGGTCGGAAAATACTCGCGGTTTCCGGGTTTGTCGTTCTGGCTGTTTTTTATTATCTGATGGGGCAGTCGGCCGGTATTGCCGCGTTTCTGCAGATTCCTGTCGGATTTTCGTCAAAGGTGTGTGCCGCATTGAGTTTTACGCCTTCCGCGGCAGATGCTTTTGCCGGATTTGCGCCGGGGCTGCTGGTTGCGTATGCAATGCGGGTGATGCTTGGTATCGGTATTATTCTGGCCTACCCACAGTTTATTACCATGGTTGCCGATTATACCGGCGCGGGGGACCGCGGAAAGGGTATGGCCCTGAACGGTATTATGCTGGGGCTGGCGAGCATCATCGTATTTGCGGCAATAGTTCCCATCGGGAACAGCCGGGGGGTTGAAGGCCTTTTTGTTGTTGCATCGCTTCTGGCAGTTGTCGGGGGCCTGGGGACGATGATTTTTTTAAAAGACCGGCGGCCCCGTACAATACAGTGCGAAGCGGTAAGCCTGCGCAAGGCCTGCCGGGTTGTGATGGGAAGCTCCGCATTAAAGACAAGCTACCTTTGCGCACTTATCGGCAGGGCCGACATGCCCATTATGGCAACCTTTATTATTGCCTGGGCGGTAAGAGCGGGGGAGCAGGCCGGGTTGCCATCCGAAGCGGCAACCCAGAAAGGAGCCCTGCCGATGATTATATTAAGCACAGTCAGCTTCATTTCTTTTCCGGTTGTGGGGAGGATGCTTGACCGGTGGGGCAGGGTGGCAACGCTTCTGGTTTCGCTGGTGTGTTCAGGCGTTGGGATACTCGTCATTGCTCTGGGAAGCAGTCCTTTTGCGGCCGGGACGCTGTTAGCTGTTGTGCTTGTGGGTTTTGGTGCGGCCGGCATCCTGGCCGGTACCAATACCCTTGCAACCGATGCCGCGCCCCATGATATACGAGGAACCATCATGGGCGGGCTGAATACCATGTACCCCCTGGGAATGCTGTTTTATCTTCAGGTCGGTGGGCTTTTGTTCGACCGGCTCGGTCCGGGCTGGACGTTTGGCTTAAAAGGAGCTTCTAATCTTGCGCTGGCGCTCTGGCTGTGTGTGGCAGGCAAAAAAATTGCGGCGGAACAGAAACGCAGTGGGTCGGGTGCAGTAACGTATGCCGCTATTGACAATTAGTGATACAGAAGTGTATGGTTATTACCTTTCAGGGATCAAAACAGACAGTACTTTTTGAACACTAATAGTTAGTGCTACCATGCTTAAACAGGACTTGATTTCCTATATCTACATCTGTTTTTTCTTCGCAGGCGGACTGGCTGCAGCCTGCGCACCATTTGTCTTATCCCGTCTGTTGAGACCCGCAACCAGGGTTTCGTCTAAAACACTTCAGACCTATGAGTGCGGCATTATTCCATTCGGGCAGTCATGGGATTTTCGTCACGGCGTTGCCTATTATTTATATGCGTTGATGTTTCTGGCCTTTGAGGTGGATGTGCTCTACCTGTATCCGGTTGCAACGGCCTTTGATACCGTTTCCAGTCTGCACGGTATCATCGCCTTTACGGTGTTTCTGGCCATATTGTCCCTTGGTCTTATTTATGCCTGGAAAAAAGGGGTTTTTCAGTGGAGCAGCGAAAAAAAGATCTATTAAGCATTAATGAATATGCCGCCTGGCTGCGGTGGCGGACCGATGACGCCGAGACAACGGAACCGGCGCCGCTGGCCCGCCTGCATCTGACGGAAACAATTCTCAAGCATTGCCGGGCAAACTCCCTGTGGCCCCTGACGTTCGGGCTGTCCTGCTGCGCCATCGAGATGATGAGTGCCGGTATGGCACGCTTTGATATTGCGCGGTACGGGGCCGAGGTGTTCAGGCCGTCGCCGCGGCAGTCCGACCTGATGATTGTGGCCGGGACGGTCAATAAAAAGATGGCCGAATCGGTTATCACCCTGTATGAGCAGATGCCTTCTCCGAAGTGGGTTATAGCGCTCGGCAACTGTGCGGTGTCCGGCGGACCATTTGCCGGTGAGGATAATTACTATGTTGTTGAAGGCGTCGACCGGCTGATACCGGTGGATGTGTATGTGCCCGGATGTCCGCCCCGGCCCGAGGGTTTGATAGAGGGCATTTTGAAGTTGCAGGAAAAAATCAGCGGGAAGCGGCATCCGTTTCCCCAGAACAGGCATGGTGAATAGTGTATGGCGCTTGATACCGGTAGACTCGTTACAGACATACGGGCGTGCTCCCAAAACGTGGCGGAGCCGCAGCCAGGTGCATGCGGATACACCATTGAGGTGCACCTGTCGCCCGATCAGGTTCAGGAGTGCGCGCGCAGCATGTATGATCACGGTATGTACCTGGTGTTTATAACCGCGGTGCATGTCAGCCCGGTGCCGGAAGTGCTGTATCAGTTTGCCCACTTTGATACCCCCTGCCGGGTACTGGTCAGGACATCTGTACAGTCCGACGGCAAACTGCCGAGTATTGCCCCGGTATACCGGGGTGCCGACTGGCACGAGCGGGAAATTCATGATTTTTACGGCATTGTTTTTGAGGGGCATCCCCATTTGAAGCCGCTCATCTTTGCGCGTGAAGACCGTAAAATGAGACCGCTCCTGAAGCGGGACGAGCTGGTAAAAGAACGCAGTGCCCTTTGGCCCGATGAGACCGGGCTGACAGCGCCGGAGAGCGACGATGCAGGCCGGTAAGAAAAACAAGCCCATACATTACCGCTATTTTCTCAATATGGGACCGCAGCATCCCAGCACCCATGGCGTGCTGCGGGTGGTGATCGGCATGTATGGTGAGTACGTGCTGAGTATCGAGCCCATCATCGGATACGGACACCGCATGCACGAGAAAATGGGGGAGTCGCGCCCCTGGCAGGCGTTCCTGCCCAACACGGCCCGTATGGATTATGCCTGTGCCCTGCCGCACCAGCATGCCTATGTACGGGCCATCGAGCGTATGACCGGCGTTGCCGTACCGGAACGGGCCGAATATCTGCGGGTTATCACCACCGAGCTGAACCGGGTAGTCAGCCACCTGCTGTGGCTGGGCGCTTTTCTCCTGGACCTGGGGGCCTTTACCCCGATACTCTATACGTTTGACGACCGGGAGCATATTCTCGACATTCTGGAAAACGTTACCGGCTCACGCCTGACCCACTGCTATTTCCGGGCTGGCGGGGTGGTGCAGGACGTTGACGATAGCTTTGAACCCGCGGTGCGGGCCTGTATCAAGCGCATGCGATCCCGTTTTGAAATGTATGACAAACTGGTAACCAAAAACATCATTTTTATAAAGCGCACAAAAGATATCGGCATCATAGACCGCGACATGGCGGTGCGCTACGGGGTGACCGGCCCGGTGCTGCGGGGCAGCGGCATTGCCCACGACATACGTAAGGCTGAGCCGTATTCGGTGTACCCCGAGCTTGATTTTGATGTTCCCACCGGGCAAAACGGCGACTGCTACGACCGCTATCTGGTACGGGTGGAAGAAATGCGTCAAAGCCTGCGCATTATCGAGCAGGCATTGGAGCGGATGCCGGGCGGCGATGTGCGCACCAAAACGCCGAAAAAGTTGAACCTGCCCCCGGGTGATGTAACCTCTACCACTGAGGGTGCCCGGGGCGATGTTACCTATTATGTGGCGGGGGATGGTACCGAGACCCCCTATCGTTTAAAAGTACGCTCCCCCTGCTTTTCCAATCTGAGCCTGCTGGAAGAGCTTTGCGAGGACATGCTGCTGGCCGATTTGATCGCGACCATGGGGAGCCTTGACCTTGTTATACCCGAGGTGGACAGGTAGTGCCATGATGACGTTACTGCAACAACTGCCCCCGGAATGTATCCGCATCGTTATTGCCGCTGCCGTGGTTATCGGTTTTGTTTTTGCAAACGCCACGGTCATGGGATACCTGGAACGCAAGCTGGCCGGCCGGTTTCAGCGTCGCCTGGGCCCCATGGAGGTCGGGTTTCACGGGCTTCTGCAGATGCCGGTGGACGGTTTGAAGCTGATCGGCAAGCAGCTCACCGAGCCCAATAATGTGGGGGGCATCGTTTTTTACCTTTCGCCGCTGATTGCCATGACACCGGTCGCCCTGCCGTTTCTGGTGATTCCGTTCAGCCCGCACCTGCAGGTGATCGACCTTGACGTGGGCCTGCTGTTTATTATTGCCATGATATCATTCAATACCATTGCCGTGTTCCTGGGCGGATGGAGTTCCAATAATAATTACTCCATGCTGGGGGCCATGCGTTCGGTGGCCCAGAACATTTCATATGAAATTCCCATTCTGCTTTCGGTGCTGTCTATAGTGCTTATTACAAACTCATTCAGTCTGAAAACAATTGTACTGGAGCAGAGCCGGTTCTGGTTCGTGCTGGTTCAGCCCGTAGCTTTTCTGATTTTTTTCATAGCAGGCATTGCGGAAACCAACCGGGCGCCTTTCGACCTGCCCGAGGCCGAAAGCGAGCTGACCGCCGGATTTCATACCGAGTACAGCGGCATAGCTTTCAGCATGTTTATGATTGCCGAATATACCTATATTTTCATCAACTGCGCACTGGCAACCGTTTTGTTTTTCGGGGGCTGGCACGGCATTCCCTTACCATTCGGCGAGTACAGCTCCTGTATCTGGTTTCTGATGAAGACCTATCTGCTTATGTTTGTAATCGTCTGGTGCCGCTGGACATTCCCCCGGGTGCGTTTTGATCAGCTGATGAATTTTTCATGGAAATATTTAATACCGTTTTCAATGGTAAACCTGTTACTAACCGCAATTGTGGTGAAACTGTGAATCAGTATTTCTCAGATTTGCTGAACGGGGCCCGCAGCCTGATAGAAGGGTTCGGGGTTACGCTGAAGGCCCTGCTGTCGCCTCCGGTAACGGTGCAGTATCCCCGGGAGACCATTCCGGTGTCGGCCGGATATCGTGGCCACATTGAACTGATTATTGATGAGGAGTCCGGCAGCCACCGGTGTATTTCCTGCGGTACCTGTGCCAGAACCTGCCCGTCGCGCTGTATCGAGGTGAAGGGAGAAAAACCCGAAGGCGGCAAGCGCAAAGAGCTGGCACGCTTTCAGCTGGATTTTACCCGCTGCAGCCTGTGCGGTACGTGTGTTGAGGTGTGCCCGGTAACGGCTCTTCGCTTTTCGCGGGTGTACGGCCAGGCAGGCTATACCCGGGAAGAGTTTATGATTGATGTGCTTAAACGAGCGGGAGTGCAAAAATGATCGTCTATCAATATGTTTCCGAGGTTTTCTTTTTTCTATTGGTGGTGCTGACCCTTTTCGGTGGATTGCTGGCGGTGAAAGCACGGGTGCTGATGCATTCGGTGCTGGGCCTGGCGGTAACGTTTCTGGGAGTGGCCGGATTGTACCTGTACCTCGGCAGTATTTTTCTTTCCATGATGCAGATTTTGATATACCTGGGTGCCATCGGGATCGTGCTGGTATTCGGTGTGATGGTCGGCTATACTCCGCGCCAGGTGGTTGAAGAAAAAATACGGGGTGAAAACGTGCTGCTGGCGGTGCCGACCTGTCTGGCCGGGTTTGCAATGCTCTGGATCGCCATCGGCAGGACCGAATGGGCGTCGGCCCCGGAGCGGATTAATGATTTTGCGTTGAAGAGCGTGGGCAAGGCCCTGCTGTACGATTTTTGCCTTGCCTTTGAATTGATTTCGGTGCTGCTGCTCATAGCAGTGGTGGGCGCCATTATCGTGGTGAACAGCCAGGAGGACTAACAAATGGCAAGCAACAGCCTGATGGCTTATTTAACCGTTGCCGCATTTCTTTTGATTATCGGTATATACGGCATTGTGCAGAAGCGAACCTTTATCGGCATGCTCATATCGGCTGAGTTGATTTTGAACGGCGCCGGCTTGAACTTCATGGCCTTTAACCGGTTTTTGTCGCCCGATCCGGCCGTAGGGCAGGTTATTACCCTGATTATCATGGGGATTGCGGCGGCCGAAGCGGCTATCGGGGTTAGCTTTATTCTGGCAGTGTATAAGAAATTTCGAACAATAGATCCGACGAGGCTGTCATCGCTTAAAAGGTAAAAAAACGGCTGTTGGAAAACGGCCATCTGCGGCGTTATGTGAATCGTTCGTCACTGCGACGTACAAAAAAGTACGCCTCATTCCTCACGATATCACATGCCTTGCATCCGGACATTTTCGAACAGCCTGAATGCGGCAATTAATCAGGTGAAAACATTTTTAGTTGATCTGTTTTTATGAATAGCAGTGTGTTGTTGATACCTATTTGTGTTCCCTTTGTTGCAGCGGTGCTGGTAATGCTGCTGCGCAGCAGGCCGTCTGTGCGGGATTGTGTGCCTGTTGCCGGAGCGGTGCTGACCTTTGGATCGGTGCTGAGCCTGGTTCCCCATGTGATGCAGGGCGGCACCTGTGCGGGAACGCTCTTTACGCTGTACCCGGGAATAACCGTTGCCTTCAGCCTCGACGGTTTGGGACTGCTTTTTGCGGGCACGGCATCGGGTCTCTGGGTTCTCGCTTCGTTGTATTGTATCGGATACATGCGCTCGCTTGACGAACACGCCCAGACGCGGTTTTACGTGTGCTATGCAGTGGCGGTGGGCAGTGCCCTGGGGGCGGCCTGTTCGGCCAATTTTTTCACCCTGTACCTGTTCTATGAGATAATCACTATTTTTACCTACCCCCTTGTAGCCCATCACCAGGATGCGGCAGGCTATTCAGGTGCTCGCAAGTATCTTGTCTACCTGATGTTTGCTTCCAAGGCCTGTTTGTTGCCGGCCATGGCCCTGATCTATGTGCAATGCGGCACCCTCGATTTTGCCGTGAGCGATATTCATAAGGGAATATTCCCTGCAGGGGGCAGCCGGGTGCTGGTCAGTGTCACGTACGCTTTGTGTTTACTGGGTTTTGCAAAAGCCGCCATCATGCCCCTGCACAGCTGGCTGCCGGCAGCCATGGTGGCCCCGACGCCGGTAAGCGCATTGCTGCATGCCGTGGTGGTGGTAAAGGTCGGTGTGTTTTCAATATGCCGGGTGATGCTTTCTGTGTTCGGCACCGAACTTCTTGTCCAGTACGGTCTGGGACTCATTACGGCCTATGTTGCCGGATGTACCATTATTGTCGCCTCGGTTATTGCCATGACCAAAACAGATTTGAAGGCCCGCCTGGCCTATTCCACGGTAAGTCAGCTTTCCTATATCGTCCTGGGTGTTGCCCTGCTGGCGCCCAACGGCCTAGTGGGGGGGCTTATCCATATTCCCAACCATGCCTTTGCCAAGATTACACTCTTTTTCTGTGCCGGGGCAATCCTGGCGGCAACCGGTAAAAAGGATATCCGCGATATGGGCGGACTCGGCTATTGTATGCCCGTAACCATGGCGGCGTTCGGACTGGCGTCTCTCAGCATGATCGGTGTGCCGCCGGTAAGCGGGTTTGTGACCAAGTGGTACCTGGCCCTGGGAACGCTGGATCGCAGCAGCGTGGTGCTGCTGTGCGTTGTTCTGTTCAGCAGCCTGCTGAACGCGGTCTATTTCGGCGAAGTGTTTGTACGGGCGTTTTTCGGCACCCCGTCCGGGGACGCTGTGCCAAAGCGCCTGGAACGAAAACCCCTGATGCTGTTGATGGTTGTGCCGCTGCTGGTAACGGCTGTGCTGTCGGTGGTGTGGGGGCTGTACCCGGATTTTTTTATGAATATTATTCGTCTGCAGGTCGGGTCGTAATTGTGTATCAAGGCGGTTTTCTCGTATGCTGAAAAAAGTTTTTTTTGCAGGAGTAATTATTTTGGCCGCGCTGGACGTTTTTGTGCCGCGGCATGAGCCCCATTTTGCCATTGACACAATACCGGTATTCTGGTCGCTGTTTGGGCTGGTCGGCTGCCTGGTTCTGGGGTTGCTCGGCAAATGGCTGCTGAGCCCGCTGCTGAAGCGGGATGAGGAGTACTATAATAATGAGTAGTACCATTTTTATGCACCCGGCCTCAATATTTATTACGGCAGCGCTGCTGATGCCCCTGCTGAAACGCCTGGGTCTCCAGAAAATCAGCCTTGCGGCAACCCCGCTTGTTGCGTGGTATGTGCTTGGGCGTCTGCCTGAGACATTCGGTGTCTGCTCGTATTTAGGAATGGAGCTGACCTTCGGCCGGGTCGATCAGATGACTTACCTGTTTTTGCATGTTTTTGTAGTAATGGCCCTGATCGGCTCGTTATACAACCTGCACATGTCCGACCCTCTTGAGCATAGCGCGGCGTATCTGTATGTGGCCGGTGCTCTGGGCGTGACCCTGAGCGGTGATTATGTCTCGCTTTTTATCTTCTGGGAACTCATGGCCGTGTCCTCTGTTTTTTTGATATGGTTTCGCCGCTCACGCAGGTCCTCCGGGGCGGGATTCCGTTACCTGCTGATGCATACGTTCGGTGGGCTGGTGCTGCTGGCCGGAATCTTTCTGAAATATCAGATGACCCGGGACCTGTCGTTTGTACAGGTGCCGGTAACGGCTATGGGATTGCCTGATTATCTTATTATGGCCGGGTTTATGCTAAATGCAGCTGTGCCGCCTCTGCATGCATGGCTGCCCGATGCCTATCCGGAAGCAACGGTGGGCGGAGCAGTGTTCCTGTGTGCCTTTACCACCAAAACCGCCGTATATGTGCTGGCCCGGGCCTTTCCCGGCAGCGAGGTCCTGACCGTGCTGGGGGCCTGTATGGCCCTGTATGGTGTTATATATGCGGTGATTGAAAACGACGCCCGCCGCATACTGGCTTATCATATTGTCAGCCAGGTGGGTTACATGGTGTGCGGCATAGGAATCGGCACGGCCATGGGTGTCAATGGTGCCTGTGCTCATGCCTATGCCCATATTATTTACAAGGCCCTGCTGTTCATGGGGGTCGGGGCTGTGCTGGAAATGACGGGCCGGTCCAAACTGTCCGAGCTGGGCGGGCTGTGGCGTCGTATGCCGCTGGCCCTGGTTTTTACGGTGATCGGGGGTGTTTCGATTTCCGGCTTTCCCCTGACCAGCGGATTCGTCAGCAAGTCCATGGTGGTTGCCGCCGCCGGAGAGAGCCATTATCTGATTATTTTTCTTATGCTGATGCTGGCATCGGTGGGAACCTTTCTGTCTGTGGGTATCAAGCTTCCCTATTGTATCTGGTTCGGCAAAGACAGCGGTGTTGAAGCGAAAGATCCGCCCTGGAATATGCAGCTGGCAATGCTGGTAGCTGCCGGCATGTGTTTCCTGATCGGGTGTTATCCGCAGTATCTGTACCGTTTGCTGCCGTTTGCGGTGCAGTACGAACCCTATACGGTGTATCACCTGTGGGAAACCCTGCAGGTGCTGGCATGTACCGGGCTTGGCTTTTATCTGTTGCGGAAAATACTGGCGCCGAAGCCGGTACTGCATCTTGATCTCGACTGGTTCTACCGGAAAGGCAGCCGCGTGGTTCTGTGGCTGGCCGCCAACCCGGTCAGCCGTATCAACGACGCAGTCGGTGAGGTGTATAAGACCGTTGGGCTGCGCTCAACGGTTGCAACCGCCCGGGTCCTGAGCAGCTTTGACAAAAACGGGATTGATCGTTTTATCGACGGATCGGCCCGCCATGTGATGATTGTGGGCGAACAGCTTCGAAAAGTCCAGACCGGAAAAATTCAGCACTATATCGGCGCTGCCTTTATTTTTCTCTTTCTGCTGCTGATCGCGTTTGTGCTGTTTTAAAGAAATTTTGATAAAGGAATATTCTTTAGAATACATACGTAATGGAAAAGTATCTTGTTTTCAACAGTTCCGGTTTTCCCATTCTCAGCATCCTGCTGCTGGTGCCGTTGGCCGGAGCTGTTTTCAGCCTGTTTATACGCAGGGAGCTGTTGCTCAAGGTATGGGGCCTGGCGGTGACCGTTGTAACCATGCTGCTGTCGCTGCCGCTCTATTTTCTGTTTGACCGGGGAACCTACAAGTATCAGTTCGCGGAACTGCGGCACTGGATTCCGGCTCTCAAGCTTGATTATGTGGTGGGTATCGACGGCATCAGCCTGCTGCTGCTCCTGCTGACCACCTGCCTGATGCCCATGTGTATTCTCTGCTCCTGGAATGCCATCCGGGAACGCCTGGCCGAGTTCATCTTCGTGCTGCTTTTGATGGAGTCGTCCATGATCGGGGTTTTTGTCAGCCTGAATACCGTGCTGTTTTATATTTTCTGGGAGGGTATGCTGATTCCCATGTATCTGCTCATCGCGGTGTGGGGAGGACCCGGCAAGGATTATGCATCCATCAAGTTTTTTCTGTATACTCTTGTGGGAAGCGTTTTCCTGCTGGTTGCCATGATCATGCTGTATATCCAGGCAGGTACCTTCTTTATTCCACAGTTGATGGATCACCCGTTTTCATTTATCAACCAGATGTTTATTTTTATCGGGTGCTGCATTGCTTTTGCCATCAAGATACCCATGTACCCTTTTCATACCTGGCTTCCGGCCGCGCACGTAGAGGCACCAACCGCCGGCAGCGTGATTCTGGCAAGCGTGCTGCTGAAAATGGGTGGTTACGGATTCCTGCGGTTTTGTCTGCCCATGGCTCCGGACGCGGCCCTGTACTGCATGCCGGTGCTGCTGGGGTTGTCGCTGACGGCAGTTATTATCGGCGGATATCTGGCCCTGGGGCAGCAGGACATCAAGCGGCTTATCGCCTATTCCAGCGTGGCCCATATGGGCTTTGTATCTCTGGGAATTTTTCTCTGCAACGAGCAGGGACTGCGCGGGGCCTTGCTTGAGATGATCAATCACGGTATTACAACCGGCGCCCTGTTTATCTGTATCGGTATTATTTACGAGCGTACCGGCAGCCGCGACCTGCGGGTCAACTCGGCATTGGGTATGGTGATGCCGCTGTATATAGCATTTATGTCTATTTTCGCTTTGTCCGCACTGGGGTTCCCCGGGACAAACGGGTTTGTGGGTGAATTTTTTATCATCATAGCTGCTTTTACGCGGAATACCCTTGTGGGAGTGTTGCTGATACCGGGAGCGGTTTTGTCGGCTGCGTATATGCTGCGGATGCTTCAGAAAATGATCTGGGCCGACTCCGACGGGCACAGTGTTCACCCTGTACACTGCGATAAGCCGGCACTCAGTGATATAACCTGGCGGGAAGGATGTATGCTGGTGGTGCTGACGATTTTTGTGTTCTGGATCGGGTTGAACCCGGGTCCGCTGATTGAGGTTATGGACAGTAGTATCATGCATCTACTTCGTCAAGTAGGCGGGTAGCAGGCTTAAGACGCTCATCTGCGGTGTTGTGTGAATCGTTCGTTACTGCGGCGTACGAAAAAGTACGCCTCATGCCTCACGATATCACACGCCTTGCATCTAAGCATTTTTTTTAAGCCTGTAGGCCTTGAATTGATTTGAGCCAGATTTTTTTTTAATTTTTACGCGGTCGAATATACAGAAAATGAATTATATTGCCCTATTACCTGAAATTTCGCTTGTATTCATGGTGCTGGTGTTTTTTGTCGCCTCGCTTGGAGGCCTGCGCCGTGATCTGCTCGGCAAAACAGCCATGGTGTGTGCAGGACTGGCCCTGATTGCCTCGGGAGCGACCTATGGCATTACCGAGAGCGGTTTTTATGGCGTATACCGGGTTGACGCGTTCTCCCAGACGTTCAAGGTCATGATCTCGCTTGGCCTGCTATTGATACTGTGGCTGGGTGCCGGGCTCAAGGGGGTCAAAAGCACCTTTCGCCCCGAGTATTATATGTGCCTGGGGTTGAGCTGCCTGGGCCTTATGATCATGACCAGCGCAGTTGAGCTTTTGACCATCATGATCAGCCTGGAGATTGCTTCCTATGCCTTGTATGTGCTTATTCCGCTGAGAACCCAGAAGGCCCTGCGCGAACCGCTGGAAGCCAGTATTAAATATATTTTGTTCGGCGGCGTGGCCACCGGTATCAGCCTGTACGGCATGAGCTATATCTTCGGGTTGGCTCATACCACCTACCTGTCTGAGCTTGCAGTGGTGCTGCCCGGATTGCTTGCAACGCAGCCGCTGGCTGTGATTGGACTGGTAATGATGCTGTGCGGCCTGTTTTATAAGCTGGCCCTGTTTCCCATGCACTTCTGGATGCCGGATGTGTATGTGGGGGCCTCGAACGAAACCACCTGCTTTGTCGCCACGCTGCCGAAGGTTGGTGCGGTGGCACTGCTGATCAGGATTATCGCCCTTGGCGGTGCCGATGCCCAGCAACTCAGCTGGGTCCTGTCGGTCATGGCGATACTGTCCATGACCCTTGGGAATCTGTCGGCCCTGGGGCAGGACGATATCAAGCGCCTGCTGGCCTATTCCAGCATCGCCCATGCCGGATACATTATGGTGGGCATTCTGGCGCTTAATCAGTTGGGACTGACAGCCTCGGTCTACTATATTTACGGTTATCTGTTGATGAACATCGCCTGCTTTTATGTGATATATAACCTGGCCCCGGAAGGTGAGAACCTCGGCTTTGCCGATTTAAAAGGCCTGTATAAACGGTCGCCCCTGCTGGCGGTCACGCTGGCTCTGGGAGCCATGGGCCTGTCCGGCATTCCGCCCACAATCGGGTTTACCGGCAAGTTCCTTATCTTCACGGCGGCGCTGCAAAAAGAGTACTACTGGCTGGTGCTGTTTGCGGTGGGTAATGTCTGTATTTCAGCTTTTTACTACCTGAGACTGGTACGGGCCGCCTACAGCAGTGTGGATGAACCCGGTCCCCGCGTGCGGCTGCCTGTCCAGGCTGTTGTGCTGGGCCTGGTTATTATTGCCGCAATTATCATCGGGGGCATTCTACCCCAGAATTTTATCAGCCTGACAAAAGAGGTAATCGGATTGATCTTGTAGGGCGGCGGGTTTCATTTCCCACAAGGGGCAACAACTTCTTACCGTTACATTTCATACAGGGTTTCATCCCGGAAGGGGTCCTGCTTTTTGGTTTTGCCTTTTTTGGATTCCAGGGCAAAGGGGTCCTCGTTTTCCAGGATATCCCCCATCTCAGCTTCGATTTTTTCAGGGTCTTCGCCGGCTTCCATGCGGTCCAGGGCTTCCTGCATGCCGTCGCCCAGTTTCATGCCGGTCATTTCAGTGAATTTACGCATCAGGTCGGCAGCCTGGCGAGGGTCCTCCTCGTTGATGTTTTCGGCCTCAGTTGCCAGTTTGCCCATGGCGTTTTCAAGGGTGCTCTCATCAATCGGGAGATCGCCGGGACCATCAGCCTCTTTTGCTTTGCCGATACAGGAAAAAACCGACATGCGGCGCTCGAGCCTCCCTTTGCAGCGGGGACATTTCGGTTTTTTGGATACATTGACGGTTTTTGAAAAGAAGTTGAATATGGTATTGCACTTTTCGCAGTAAAATTCATAAATCGGCACGAGAATGACTCCTGTTAGTCGTTTTTTTTGAGCCCCGTATTTGACGATAATAAGTTGTTTAATAATAAACTCATTGACTCTAGCATTCTTGGAAATATTCTATGGTTCCGGGGAGATATAGAATTCCATAAGACGCTACGCGTCTTCTCCTACTTTTCTTTGCTCGCTCCAAAGAAAAGTAGGCAAAAGAAAAGGCGCCCTGCAACTTGTCCCACCAAGGCGGGATACCCTCGCGGCACAATTTCAGTCGGCGGGTCAACAAACTCGCCCCTGAAAAGCGGGGCTCAAACATGTCGACCCTTATCTCCTCCTGAAATCGCTGCACTCGGCTGCGTTGCA